>WRDH01000006.1 GCA_009783555.1 Oscillospiraceae bacterium | reverse complement strand
TATATCGCAGCCGATACCGGGGCATAACTTCCGAGATATCTTAGCAAGCAATGGACAAAACTCCATAAATATTGCTGTCAGCAGCGGCAGTCAAAGAGATAAAATCATGGATGCCATAAATCAAGCGAGAGTATTTACTCCACCGGCGTTTACCCCGGCACTTCCGGGTCGGCAAAATGAACCTTTCAATATCCGTAATCACTATACAATGCCGCCGGAAGAGGTGCGTCCGTTATTAAAGCAACTGGAGGATGAACTTAATACTGTCGATTTCTCCGGAATGTCCGGCGTTGGAGTTTACAACTTTATTGAAAGCAAGTTTATAGAAGTATTCGGCGATGATTTTATGATGGGATTCAAATTGCTGATGGTTGTCCCGGGTAACAATATGTATAACAACCCCGACAGACCAATGAGCAACTATGAATACGTTGATATCGGTCACTCCTTCAGGGACATGGTTTCCGGCAGAGTTGGTTACGGAGAAATGCTAAACATAAACCGGACAAGGCTGTATGGTGACATGAGCAATGGAGATATCGTGGACGCCATCATTGCCAAATATCCTCAGGCAATGACAAATCGTTGTCTCGCTCTGATTGAGGGGGAGTTGCAATCAATCGGTATTGACTTTTTCTCTGTGGGAAGGCTTGTAGACAAACTCATTATAGGGCCGGACGAATTGCCATGGGAAGACAACTACCCAAGTTGGAGTGAGTTTGAAGAGCGATGGAGTAAACTACTTGACGGACGTGCGCAAGTGCAGCGTTTGGCTGCTCTGCATAATAGAGATTTAATAGAAGCAAGAACCAATCCTCTCATAGCTGAAGCTGTCATGCAGACAAAGAGCATTCTTGTAAAGCTAGGGGCTGTACTCGGTCCTGACGGCTTGTTTATTGATCCGGATGAGGACAAGTCTGTAGAACTGAACGTAGAAATAGGCGGCACCGGTGATTTGATTGATGACTTTTTGAAAGATTTAGAGCGACACGATAATCGTCTTCGTGAAACAAGAGAGCTGAGAGAGAAGAGCTACGAATCGAAAGAAGCCGGCAAAGCGTATGAGTCAGCATCAGAAAATTATCATAATAAAATGACAAGCACTTCTGATAATCTTCAATAAGCATTATGGTATAAAATGACAGGGCTGTTACACTTTAAAGTGCAACAGCCCCAAAATAAATCGATGACGATATCACTTACCGTCGTGGAAGCTTGTCATGTAACGTGTTGCTTCCGGCTCAGGCGGGGGATTTCCCGATTTGATGTTTTTTATCAGCCATGCCATATTTCTTCCGAGTGTACGCATGATTTGTAAGCCTTCCAGATCCAGACGCACATCGTCCGGAGTAAATCCATGAACTGCATTCCAGTACTGGGATGATACTACAGGCATTTGCGAAATCGTGAAGTACTTGTTTAGCCTGTCAAACGCCGAGGACGCTCCTCCTCTGCGGCAAACAACAACACTTGCTGCGGGTTTGTGTTTGAAGTTGCTTGAGCTTGAAAAGAAAACTCTGTCAAGTAACGCACAGAGTGCTCCATTAGGTCCTGCATAATAAACAGGCGAGCCTATAACGACACCATCCGCTGCTTTCATGTTCTCCGCCAATTCATTGCATAAATCTCCATCAAAGACACATTTCTTAAGCTCGCGGCATTTCCCGCACCCTAAGCACCCGCGCTGCGGCTCTTTTCCGATTTGAAAAATCTCAGTTTCAATGCCGCTTGCCTCCAGCGAAGACGCAACCTCCGTCAATGCAGTATACGTACAGCCTTCTTTCTTCGGACTTCCGTTTACCAGAATAACTTTCATTATGCAATTCTCCTTTTTTAAATAAGAGTATCAGTCGCTCAATCTCACATGATTTGGAAAAGACAGATGAACCGTCCCCTTGTCTTCATCACTCCTTCGCTCTGTTTATTAACGGTCAAAGTCACGTTCCAATATACTAAATCATAAATATATCAAAATTGTTGTAAACTGTCACGTAAATTCCTCACCATAACCACATAAAATACTATTGTCGCTATTGTCAAAGATATGGTATGATGTCGCAAATTAGCTTTTTCTGCGCAGTAATGATTTTCTCTATGTGGAGTACCAAACACACATATTGGAGAGCAGGTAATAATGAACATAATAAAGTACAACGAAGCTGTTAGAATAATAAAGAATGCGATTTTACAAAGCCGTTATCAGGCAGCGAGATTTGCAAATAAAGAGCAGTTACAGCTTTATTATGATGTTGGTAATTATGTGTCTATTAACACACGTTCCGACAAATGGGGAACGGGCGCAATCGAAGAAATATCAAGACAGTTGCAAATTGAGTTGCCGGGTTTAAGAGGATATTCCGCGTCTAACATAAAATACATGCGTGCTTTTTTGAAGAGTGGAATGGTATATTTAGCGTAAATCGCCACTTGCCAAGTGGCGAAAATTCCGACATCTTGCTTGATGCTTTCATGCGTGTAGGATTTACTCATCATCGAGAAATAATATCAAAATGCAAACCTCTCGAAGAACGATGGTATTATATAATGCGTTGTGCTTCTGAATTTTGGAGTGTAGATATACTAAAGGAACATATAAAAGCAGATGATTATTCTCATTATGGCAGTTTGCCAAATAACTTTAATCTAACAATGCCGGATGAAAGCTTGGCAGAGCGAGCAGTCCATTCTTTCAAAGATGAGTACCTTTTGGATTATATTAATATTGAAGAGGTTATTTCTTCTAAGGATAGTTAGTATTTACTTGACTGCTATTTGATTATTTCCCATTAATTAATCTGCAAAGCACTACAAATAGTAACTTTTTTTATTTGACCGTTATTTGATTGATTCGCTATCTCGATTTATCTTTTACCCTTTATGTAACAGTAATTCCAAAAATTATTTTGATAAACGATACGGAATACCCTTGACTTAGCGAACCGTCCCCTTGTCTTTCATCATATATCATTTTTAATAGTGTATTGCGAAATCCCCATAATTTAACAAAAAAGGATATAATGGGTAGGAAATAAAGATATGTATAGTAACGTGATATGGGACTGGAATGGTACGCTTTTTGATGATGTTGATTGGTGTATCGAGGTTCTAAACTCAATGCTTTCAAAGCGAGGTCTTAAAACAGTTGCAGGAGTTCGGGAGTATCATGCGGTTTTCTGTTTTCCGGTCATTGACTACTACAGGAAAGTTGGTTTTGACTTTAATAAAGAGCCGTTTGAAGTCTTAGCTGCTGAATTTATAGAAAAGTATCACTCTAACGATAGGAATAGGTGCACTTTGTTTGCGGGTGCAAGTGAAATTTTATCAGAGATAAATGACCTAGGAATACCGCAAGTCATTCTTTCTGCATCAAAAATGAATTTACTTGAAATACAGATAGACTATTTTGACATAAAAGGCAACTTCGTTGAGCTTTTGGGGCTGTCTGATTTCTATGCAGCAAGTAAAATTAATGTCGGGTTGGACTATATAAAGCGTCAAAATATAACCCATGCTGTATTAATTGGAGACACAAAGCATGACTATGAAGCAGCGGAAGCTCTTGGTATTGACTGTATACTTATACCTAACGGACATCAAAGCAGAGAGACGCTTTTATCGTGTGGTGTGCCGGTATTAAATAGCATTATGGATGTTCCCGGCTTCATTACCGGATGAGACGTAAGTCTCCCAATCAATATAATTAAGAGGTGAGCTATAGCTATGATGCCAGGATTTGAAGAAAAACGTCTCAGTATGGTGGCTAACCAACTAATAAGGAGGCAAATCAAGTCAGAAGCTGTCCTTGACGCAATGCGCAACGTACCGCGCCATTTGTTTCTTCCTGAAAAAACGATTGACTATGCTTATGATGACTCACCTATGCCTATTGGCTGGGGGCAGACGATTTCACAGCCCTATATCGTAGCCTATATGACTGAGCTCCTTGAGCCTGTGGTCGGGTTGAAAATCCTGGAGATTGGCGCAGGGTCAGGTTATCAAGCTGCTGTCCTCGCTCATCTTGGTTGCGATGTCTATTCGATTGAATGTGTCGAGAAACTGGCTGCAGATGCGTCAAGGGTTCTTACGGACTTAGGCTATAGTAACGTAAAAGTCAGGCATGGTAACGGCTATATGGGCTGGCCTGAGGAAGCTCCGTTCGATGCAGTAATAGTGACCGCCGCGCCCGAAGTCATACCGGAAAAGCTGATAGAACAACTGGCTGAAGGAGGAATTATGATAGCACCCGTGGGCGGAGTCCATTCAGTTCAGTCACTCATGCGAATAACGAAAAAAGATGGAACAATCACTCGGGAGAACCTTCTGCCGGTGAGATTTGTACCTATGGTCAATTAAACAAGACAGCGGCAAGACAAACTAACCGTCCCCTTGTATTTCACACCATTTTTATTATCTCTTTAATAGACCGAATGATATATTCCACATCATCCATTGTATTAAAGTACCCAAATGAAAACCTAACCGTGCCTTGAGGATATGTATTCAGAGTTTTATGTGCTGACGGTGCGCAATGCAATCCGCATCTTGTCATTATGTTGTATTTATCGTCTAATTGCGTAGCGATTGCAGCATTGTCGCTTTCCGGAAAGTCCAGCGAAACAACAGCAACTCTGTCAGAAACATCTTTTTTCCCTATAACTCGAACACCCTCGATTTCCTGTGCCATAGATAAAAACGCAGCTGTCAGTTCCATTTCTTTTTCATATATTTCCTTTGTTCCCACAGACTGTATGTACTTAATGGCTTTCTTTAGCCCCAGAATTGCGGGTATATTCATTGTTCCCGATTCAAACTTATCGGGTAACATATCAGGTTGTTCAAACTTATCTGATTGACTTCCGGTACCTCCCGCGATTATTGGGTCTATTTCTTTTGCGAATTCTTTTTTAATAACAAAACCGCCTATGCCCTGAGTTCCCAACAATCCTTTATGCCCGGTAAAAGCAAGCACATCTATGTTATTCGCATCTATATCTAATATACCTGCTGTTTGCGCTGTGTCTACTATAAGTTTTAGTCCGTTCTCACTACATACTTTCGCAACCTTTTCTACCGGCATAACAGTTCCGCACACATTTGAAGCGTGTAGCATAACTATTGCTTTTGTTTCACTTTTAATAAGAGGAATTATACTTTCTATATCGAGCGAACCCTCATTGTCACAACGAGCAATATCGTAGGCGATTCCCCTTTGAAAAAGTGCATGCAACGGACGCATTACCGAGTTATGCTCCATGGATGTTGTTATAATATGGTCACCTTTCTTTAAATATCCTTGTAACAGCACGTTAAGTGAATATGTAACACTTGGAGTAAAAACAACCTCTTGCGGATCACCGGTGTGAAACATATCAGAAATCAATCGCCTTGCCTTGAATATCTCCAAGCCGACATCATATGAATCCTTATACCCGCCGCGGTTGACATTGCACCCGACATTGTCAATAAACTCCTTAATCACATCAGAAACTCCCGGGGCTTTCGGGAATGATGTTGAGCTATTGTCAACGTAAATCTTTTTCATATCAAAGACCATTTCTTTCATAAACATCGTTGCGGAATTTTTTATGCCGTATCTCTTTATCAGCATTTGTGATAAGTGCGAGTATATACATAAATAATCCGTATTGCAATACGGAATTTTCTTTGCTAGTATAGCGTATGCGAATAATCTATTTAGGGGCGTGATTAGTTTGGATGCTATGAAAAAACTTAGTTTGCCGCTGGTTGGTGTGTTAACCGCAGCAATATCAATTACATTGGTTTTATGCGGCAACCCCGGTAATATGGGTTTTTGTGTCGCTTGTTTCCTTAGAGATACCGCAGGTGCTGTTGGCTTGCATCGTGCGGCTTCGGTACAATATGTCAGACCTGAGATAATTGGAATCATCCTCGGTGCATTTATCTTATCCTTAGCAAAAAAAGAGTTTAGGCCCAGGGGTGGCTCTGCTCCTATAACACGATTTGTATTGGGTTTTGCTTTGATGATCGGTGCCTTAATATTTCTTGGTTGCCCTCTAAGAATGGCGTTAAGGATCGCAGGCGGTGATTTGAATGCGGTCGTCGGGCTGTTCGGATTTGCTGCCGGTATTTTCGCTGGAGTATTTTTCCTCACTAAAGGCTATTCACTTAAACGTTCATATGAAGTTTCAAAAACAGATGGTTTACTGACACCGCTTTCAGTTCTGATTTTGCTCGGGATTCTTGTTCTTTTTCCCTCAATATTAGTATTCTCAACAGAGGGCCCGGGTAGTATGCATGCTCCTCTTGTTGTCGCACTTATAGCAGGGTTGATAATGGGTGCTGTCGGGTTTATTTCAAGACTCTGTTTTGTAGCAGTTATTCGGGATTCCGTGCTTTTAAAAAGTTTTTCCATGATGAGTGCGTTTGTGGCTCTTATTATTGCAGGTATAATAGGCAATCTTATATTCGGTAGCTTCAACCTAGGCTTCGAGGGTCAGCCTGTCGCACATACAGACGGTCTTTGGAATTTTCTTGGAATGACTTTGGTTGGCTTTTGCTCGATTCTGCTTGGCGGCTGTCCGTTTAAGCAACTTGTTCTTGCAGGAAGCGGAAATTCCGATTCTGCTGTTACGGTTTTGGGTATGATTGCAGGATCTGCCTTTGCACATAATTTCGGGTTGGCATCGTCTCCTGCAGGTGTCACAGAAAACGGCATGATTGGTTTTGTAATAATGAGTTGTGTTGTGCTCTTTATCGCAATATTTAACACTTTTATGAGAAAAAAGGAAAGTGAGAACTAAAGACGGAAGTGAATAAATATATCGCTACTTTTTTTAGCCATTTCGGAGCTATGTCATATTATAACACTATACAAAAACAAGGCATCAGCGCAAAGCTTATGCCTGTTCCCCGTACAATAAGTTCCTCGTGCGGTACATGTGTTTCTTATGAAAACCCGGCTTCTATTGATTTGGATGGTTGCGAGTTAGAATGTGTTTATAAAGACGTTGACAATGTATTAGAGTGTGTGGTACAAAAGTAATGATTTGCTGCTCGGCACGGTTAAAACTTAAGATCGTATTAGGTTCAACGTTTAAGGAATTCGGAAATTATGTATTTTGACACACATGCACATTATTGTGACAAGCGGTTTGACGAGGATCGGGATGAACTGCTTTACTCTATGTTGGATGCAGGTGTTTCTCTGATTCTAAATGCGGGCAGCAGCTTGTGGTCATCAAAACAAAGCTTGGAGCTTGCAGATAAATATTCGTTTATTTACGCCTCCGTCGGCGTTCACCCGCATGACGCAAAGTCGATGACTGATGAGACGGTTGTGGAGCTTGAAACGCTTATGCAACACTCGAAAGCAGTAGCGGTCGGGGAAATCGGGCTTGATTACCATTATGATTTTTCACCGAGAGACGTACAAAAAAAGCGCTTTCGTGAGCAACTGGAGCTTGCACGGCACTTGGAGAAACCTGTAATAATTCACGAACGTGAGTCGCTAAATGATATGTTAAATTTAGTTCGGGAGTACAGCGACTTGATCGGCGTATTCCACTGTTTTGCAGGAAGCTGGGAAACAGCAAAAATCGTGCTTAACTTAGGCTGGTATCTCTCCTTCACGGGAGTAATAACTTATAAAAACGCTCGTCGATCTCTAGAGGTAATAGAAAAAATGCCCTTGGACAGAATACTGCTCGAAACAGACTGCCCGTATCTTGCACCCGACCCAAAACGAGGCCGCCGCAATTCATCGCTTTATTTACCGTACATAGCAGAAAAGGTCGCACAAGTACGAGGGATGGATGTTCATGAGGTTGCAGAGCTGACGTTGGAGAACGGGAAGCGATTTTTTGGGATTTAGTTGTCAGGGGGACGGTTCTCTTGACAACATCACAGTAGTGCGTTTTTCAACCCTTCAAAGTCTAAATAATCTTCGACAAACTGCTTTTTCAATAGCTCATCGGGTATGAACTCGTTGTATTTACCCCTTACCTGCACTTTTTCAGGAAGCGGGAGGTCGTAGAGGATTACGTCTGAATTTAATATTTCATATATCAGATCATTTAGCGACTCTGCTGTGCCTGTGTAGACCACTTCCAGAAATACGCATGTCATCCAGGGGAGCTTGCTTTTTATGCCTCTGTCCAAAAGAGTGTAGTGCAGAGTTAAAAGCTGCCGTGTTCCCACCCAAGGGAAGATGGCATACTTTTTATTTGATAATTGTGTTACAAAGTTTTCTAAAATACCGCTGTTTCTTGCAATATAGCGTATCTCCTCAAGGCGTGGTGAGCACCTTTCGCTCAGGTACGGATAGGTATCGTCTGACTTTAGCACATCCTTTATCCTTTGCACCAAAACCGTGTGCAGCTCCACATCAAAATCTATATCCCAATCTACGAGTGAAATACCCGGTACATGCTTCACAAAAATCACTTTACTCTTTTCGTTTACATCCACGGTTTCCCATGCTTGCCCGGCAAGTGCAAATCGTACTCCAATCGGATAAACTTTATCTACAGTGCCGATTGTGCGGTTTTCGTCTTTGACAAGCAGGTATTCAGGGGTGAGAAATACGGTTAGGAACTTGTGACTATTTATGATTTTTTCGCCTTCTCTGCCGATTATTACACCACCCCGTTCTGTACGTTCAAGATGGTCGATGTTTATCATATGCTCCAAAAGCATACGGTAATCATCTTTAGAAATGTGACTAAAACACCCTAGAGTCAAGATAGCTTGTGCAAGTGCTGCAGGAGACATTTCTCCATTACCTTTTAAGTGGCTCATGGTCTGATGATAAAGCAGATTGTATGCGTGATAGTGTGGGTATATCGGCTCTATCCAATGTTCTTTGGTATAAATTTCGATAATGGCTATTGTACGCAGAAGTTCCCAGTTTATCGGACCCAGTATATCAGATGTGTTTATCTGAATACTCTCTACAATAGTGAAAAGTAGCTGCGGGACTTGCCCGCGCCGTCCGCAGCGTCCGAGCCTTTGCGCAAAGCTTGAGACGTTTAGTGGCGCACCAACCTGTACCGCCTGGTCGAGAGAACCGATATCTATACCTAATTCCAATGTAACTGTTGCTCCGGTTACGATTCTTTCGTCATCTGCCTTCATCTCGTCTTCGGTCGTTTCTCTGAGCAGAGCCGAAACATTCCCGTGGTGGACTCTGTAAACATCGGGAGCTTTGTTTTTTATTGCTATCTCACGCAGGTTCGCCAGAATAAACTCTGTCTCTTCGCGGCTGTTTGTGAAAATTATTGTTTTCTTGTCAAGAGTCGCTTTAAACAGGTACTCAAAGTGCTCCCTGCTTCCAATGTCTCCGCTTTCACTGACTTTTATGACATTACCGCTGCCGTCACGTTCCTCCAGATCACGTTTGTCTGCATAGTTTACAAACCGTTCGACATGCAGGCGGACACGTTTTTTTCCTTCGTCCGTTACGGGCGCGGCACAATTGCGGTCTGTTCCCGTATTTAACCACGATGCCGCTGTTTCAAGATTCCCCAATGTTGCAGACAACCCGATGCGTCTCGGAATTATTCCTGTCAGTTTTTGAAGCCGCTCAAGCACGCAAAGAAGTTGTATACCTCTTGCGTCTCGCATGAAATGGTGCACCTCGTCTATGATAATAAAACGCAGGTCGGAAAACATTTTAAGACACGCACCACGTTTGTTTGTTACAAGGCTTTCCAGCGATTCAGGCGTTATTTGAAGAAGCCCTTCGGGGTTTTTTGTCAGGTCTTCTTTTCTGGCTTGCGATGCATCTCCATGCCATTTGACTACAGGAATGTTAGAATCAATAAGCAGTTGTTCAAGACGCTTGAATTGATCGTTGATAAGTGCTTTAAGAGGTGAGACATACATAACACCGACAGATTTTGACGGATTGTTATAAAGCTCCGTCAAAACAGGCAAAAACGCTGCTTCCGTTTTACCCGAAGCAGTCCCCGATGACAGCAAAAGGTTATCATCACTATCAAAAATAACCTCACATGCCGCGATTTGAATACCACGAAGCTCATCCCACTTCTCCTGGTAAATATAATCTTGTATGAATGGCGCCAGCCTGTTAAAAATGTCCATTTTTCACCTCTTGTTGTCAGGGGGACGGTTCTCTTGACAAACTGTGATGAATTTTCGTCATATGTTGTCAAGAGAACCGTCCCCCTGACAACCTCAAATCTCAAACTCTACAAAATCTGCATGTATATCCTCATCGGACAGGCCGCCTTTTGCCATTTCGAAGCTGTTGCTTCCCAGTATGCCCTCTACGCTTGTGTCGGGGTTTTGGTGGATTATTCCTGTCAGTTCTATGAAGTCTCTTATTATTTCCCTCGGAGTTATGTGGGTTTCCGCACCGACTCTGTTATATTCAACGGTTAAAAAGTATAGTAAATCCTCATGCTTTAACGTGGGGGTGTAGTTGTAGAGGTGGGCGTGGATGTCGCGGAGTTTTTCCACAAGCACGTACATTTCTTCTTGTGTCAGCATTTGAAGCTTTATTATAGGAGCGGAAAGGTCTTTCAGGTCGTCTGTTGCAAAGTGACCCTCCGCAAGCCTTGACCGCAATGCATCATAGCTGTATATTCCCTTATACCTATCTTCAATGCATTGCGGGGTTCCGCCCATAAGGAAACCGATGTGCTTAGCTTTGCCTTGGAGCACATCGTTGTAAAGTGTTAAGATTTTTTCGTAGTTGTTTTGTCTTGTTATTGAATTTGGAATTTTGAAAATGTTGACCAACTCATCAATGAGTACAAGCAACCCTTTATAACCTGCGCTGACAAGAAAAACAGCCATGATTTTGAGAAAGTCGTACCAATTATCATCGGTAACTATGAAGTTTATTCCCAAATCGGCTTTTGCATCTCTGCGTGTGACATACTCGCCGCGAAACCATCGCAGTACATTACTTTTCATCGCTGCATCATCCTGCTTGTACGCCTGCCAGTAGGTGGCTATTGCTTTTGCAAATTCAAAGCCGTTGACCATGCCTTCCAGAGAGCTTGCTGCTGCGTAGATTTGTTTTTCCACTTGTGTATCGAAGTCTTCGTTGTTTTCGTCGAACACAGGGGGACGGTTCTCTTGTGTTTCGTGAGAGGGAACGTAAGAGGATTGTGTCCCGGTGTTTGCCATGACTGACGCTTGTATACCCGATATCCATTTTTCCAGTATCAGAGGAAGCGCACCGCCGTCGGGCTTGGATTTTGTTGAAAGGTTTTGAAGCAATTCTTTGTATGTGGCTAACCCTTGTCCTTTTGTTCCTGCAAAACGCCGCTCGGGTGAGAGATCGGCATCAACAACCGCAAAACCTTTGGCTGTGGCATAATTGCGAATCGTTTGCAATAGAAAGCTTTTGCCGCTGCCATATTTTCCTACAATAAAACGAAACGATGCTCCGCCGTCCGCAATCATATCTATATCATGCAAAATAGCCGCAATCTCTTGCGTACGCCCCACTGTTATATATTCCAACCCTACTCGGGGCACAACGCCGCCTTTAAGGGCATTTATAAGGACACTCGCAATTCTCGGCGGAACACGATTTGTCATGGTTGTTACTCCTTTTCGGGTTTATTTACAAGACAGGGGACGGTTCATCTGTCTTGTGTATCTACTGTGTCAAAGTATTTTGCAAAGTGCTTCAACATTCACCCTGTATTCGTCGTATAGTACAACAACATCATCTATCTCCAGTAGACTGTCGCCTATAAAGTCGGTGGCTTTTTCATTTATGCTGTCAGCGAGGACTTCGAGCATTAACCCGTTGTTAGTGGCGAAGGTTTTAATGTCTGCATTTTCTTGAAGGGCGAGCGAAAGAGCTTGACGCTCCACATCGGTGAGAGCGTTTTTGAGTGCTTTCCAGCCATCGGCGAAGCTGAGGGTGAGTGGTGGTGATTCGGGGGCGGCAAGACAGGGGGACGGTTCATCTGTCTTGTTGCGTAATTCTGCATTTTCGTATTGTTTTATATCCGAACAAGACAGATGAACCGTCCCCCTGTCTTGTAAATTTGCCCCAAGATCATCCTCAACTATCAGCGATCCTTGTGTCTCCAACGCTTCTTCTCGTATGCGGGCGAGATTCGTATAATCCACCGTCACTACTGTGCGGTTTTGTTCATTGTAGAAATCTGTTACTGCTTTTTCTATTACTTTGTCCAGTTCCGCACGCTTTGCGGCAGGGCGTTGCAGCTCCCGAAACGGTTTGCTGCCTG
Organism: Oscillospiraceae bacterium; assembly: GCA_009783555.1. Taxonomy (GTDB): domain Bacteria; phylum Bacillota; class Clostridia; order Oscillospirales; family Oscillospiraceae; genus WRMH01. The sequence goes on along the minus strand of WRDH01000006.1, from coordinate 67,169 downwards.
ATTTCATCTCAGCTACAAGCTTGTATTTATAACCTGTAGAATTGCGCAGACAAGCTTCTGTCTTCTTGATTATATATCCGACAAAATCCTTTTGGCTTGAATAATAAACCGGCAGATTTGCCGTCCACTGCCCGTTTTTGCAGTAGTACCGCTCGAATTCGTTTATTTTTATCTCCCGATCCGGCTGTTTTATCCGGCTGTCAAACAATGCTTGTTTGAACGGCTGCCACGGCGAACGTCTGCTGACACTGTAAACGAGCAAATCTTCAAGCCGTGTGTTGCGTTTTATGCAAAAACCCTGAACCGCATGATAAACCGCACTAAAACAATCGTTTAGTAATTGTTCGTTACCGTCTTTGTAAAATTTGGAATTTGTTACATCATATCCGGATATGCTGTTCCATATCTCCAGCTTATTCTCCGCACTTTCGTCAAAAAGAAGTGATAAAGAAAAATACTTCTGCATATTGTTCTTCTCAACAAAATCCGAAAAGCTATCAGGAAGAATATAAAAGATGTGGTAGTCTTTTAACCATTTTGGAAGGTATTTTTCAACACCCGGTTTTTTAAAAGACACATCATTCCACAACGCAAGCAGTTTTTTCAAACCATCAGCCGGGTCACATGTTCCGATGCCTGATAATAACTCGTAGATATAAAGATATATATATGACAAAGAAGTTGGCTGTATATCTCCGTCTCTGACTTTTGTGCGCCACGTAAAGTAAGTGCGGAGATATTCATATCCCATGTTCTGGTAACATGGGTAGTACATGTTGAACTTAGCGTTGCCGTCGTAATCGTCCCTGAAATCCTCCATAAATTTTGCTTGCCTGTAAAACAACTCGGAGCTGTTTCGGGCAAAAGGACGCACTGAGGCGAGCTTGCGCATTTCATAAAACTTCTCGCGGACAGGGTCAATTATCCTGGGCTTAATCGGCTGCGGCGGAGCGACAGACGAAAAAAACCGCAAAGCTTCACTACCGTCGGCATTGCGGCTATTTGATGATTCTATTTCAATTTCGGCGAATGGAGTATAATCCATGAAACTTCTCTTTTGTCACAACAACATCATAGTTGTTTTTTTGTCACAGTATCCGCATCTGTCGGAGCCGCTCCGTGAGACGAGTTTCGGAAGGTATGTGTCTGACTGTGTAATGCAAGCAGGGTTGGTACATTCGCCGTCGGCTGCGTTCGGGTCATCATAAACGGCTACCGGCGCAATTCTCGGAAGATGCATGAAATCAAGCAGCAATGCCATCCGGATAAGCATGCCGTAACGTGCTTGCTCAAAGTAGACGGCACGAGGGTCTGTATCTACATCGGTTGATATCTCGTCAACTCTCGGCAGCGGATGCATTATTTGCATGTCTTTTTTTGCGTTTTCGAGCATTTTCTTTGTCAATACATAGACATCCTTTAATCTTCTGTATTCTCCTGCATCACGGAAACGTTCACGCTGTATGCGAGTCATATAAAGTACATCAAGCTCCGGTATGACATCGGCAAGAATTTCGGTTTCTTCATAGGTTTGACCTTGATTTTTCATCCGCTCAAGTACATAATCAGGGAATTTAAGCTCCTGCGGTGAAATCAGATAAAAGCTTATAATCGGAAACATTTCCATTGCTTCGACAAGCGAGTGTACAGTGCGTCCATGTTTTAAATCCCCGCATAAGCCAATACGGATGTTGCCGATTTCACCGCGTTTCTGTGCGATTGTCGTCAAATCCGTAAGTGTTTGCGTTGGATGCGAATGTCCTCCGTCGCCTGCGTTTATAACAGGAACCTCAGAGAATATTGCCGATGCTGTTGCCGAGCCTTCCTGAGGGCTTCTTATGACAATTGTTGAAGAGTAAGCCGCTGTCATTCTTATTGTATCCGCAAGAGTCTCGCCCTTTGATGCCGATGTGCCGACCGGGTCGGAGAAACCGAAAACACCTGCGCCGAGTCTTTGTGCTGCTGCCTGGAAGGAAAAATTCGTCCGTGTGCTTGGTTCATAGAACATTGAGGCGAGAATTTTCCCGCTGCAGGAGTTGGAATAAATTTCAGGTCTTGCGATAATGTCACAACACCTCGAGTACATCGCATCCCACCAATCTCTAGACAAATCTGCTACATTTACAAGTTTACGTACCGGCACCATACGATATCCTCCATTTAATTGAATTGAAAATTAAAATAATGTGTTGAAATGCGAAGTGATTTTATCACAACATATTGTGCTATGTAAACCCTTTCATGCAATATATGTCTTATACGCAATAAAAAGGATAAACGTAATAACTCTTCGCAATGCCAATTAACGATTACCTTTTAACCATCATAGCATAAATCTATTATATCAATATCCATCAAAGGCCACCATTCGACTTTGGTGCCTGAAACTTTCGCTTTGTTGAATTCTTCAATATCTTTTAACTTTTTATAACGTTTTGTTTCAAGATAAGGTTTAAAATCATAAACCCCTTCTTCTCCGTTATCAAAAGTTAGTGCTAACATATAGTCCGGTTGCGGCACTACATCTTTAAGCTTTGGTCTTTGGTGGAAGTCAAGCATGGTCTTTATCGCTTCTTTAAGAGCTACCAGCTTATATATTTTATTCCAGCGGTTAACAGCTATGAAATCAAACAACCCTGCATATTCTTTAGGCCAGTTGTCGCCGCCCATCGCCCCAATCACACGCTCTAAATGCAAAAAAGCAGACGGACAACCACCGCCACCACCGCCTGCCGCGGCAACAAGTATGCTCGGCTTTCCTTTATGATATGAATCCAATTCTTCTCTACTGTCCCATTGCTTCGTAGCCTCGCACCGTCTGAGCTTATCCATGAAGAGTCTAAGTTCCTCACTCATTTCACCCCAGTACACAGGCGTTATATAAACAAACGCGTCAGCATCCCGCACCTTTTTCTGCAACTCGCTAAACCCGTCCTTCTCACCGAATATACAATAATGCTCAAAGAAGCAAACACCCCACCCCTCATCACACATTTTGCACTTCGACAGATTCATTTTCGACAGATTGATTACTTCCGCTTCGATTCCCAGCTCATCAGCGGTTTCCTTGGCTTTCTCTTCAAATGAGTACGTGAGACCCTCTGTTTTCGGCGTTCCCGATACGATTAATAATTTCATTGATTTTCCCCTTTATAAATATTTTAAGTACATATATTTGTATGATAACAGTATTTTTGCATTTTTACCATGCTTTAAGTATAATAAAAATATCTTTATATGCGACAACTCTGCGAGTGAAAAAGAGAAGGTGTAAACAGATGAAAAAACTTATTCTTGTTATATTGTTTTTCCCGCTGCTTTTAGTTGCATGCAATAATGACTCTGCACAAGAAGAACAGAGTCCATCACCGACACCGGAGCCAACACCGGTTAACGGTAGCGGAGAGACGGTATATAGAAGAATATCTGCCGGAGACGCTCATCAAATGATGCAGGATACATCTGAATATATTCTACTTGATGTACGGCGTATAGATGAATTTAACGCGGAACACATCGAAGGCGCAATACTTATTCCCTATGATGAAATTGGAAACAGAGCAGCAGATGAACTGCCGGACAAAAACGCACTAATTCTGATTTATTGCCGAAGCGGACGCAGAAGCGAACTCGCTGCAAGAGAACTCATAGGTATGGGTTATACAAATGTATACGATTTCGGCGGCATCCTCGACTGGCCATATGACACGATTAAAGGATAATGAAGAAACTGTTCAGAGGGTATCCGGAAAACTTTTATAGTTCCAGCCAATGCACTAGCACGTTAGTGGAAATCTGCATTAGTCGGCAAAACTTGTGTGCTGCCTGAAACTATAAAAGTTTTCCGGATACCCTCTGAACAGTTTCAAATACTACTATTTCATCAACAGATAGATAATGCCCTTCTGTACGTGCAGGCGGTTTTCGGCTTCGTCGAAGATTTCTTGTGCGTGTTCTTCGAATACTTTTTCGGAGATTTCTTCGCCCTTATGTGCCGGGAGGCAGTGCTGTACCATGCAGCCGGGATTTGTCAATGCCATGATATCATCGTTAACCTGATATCCTGCAAATGCCTTTTCGCGTTCTTTTGCTTCGCCTTCCTGACCCATCGAAGCCCACACATCTGTAAAGACAACATCTGCACCTTTGGCTGCGACTTTTGGGTCGTTTGTCAGTTCAAACTTGCAATCCGTGACGGTTGCTGCAAAATCCAGCACTTTTTTGTCGGGTTTGTATCCGTCCGGGCAAGCCACCGAAATGTCCATGCCTGTTTTTAAGCATCCGACAATCAATGAGTTTGCCATGTTGTTTCCGTCGCCAATCCAACAAGCCTTCAGACCTTTGAGTTTTCCCTTATGCTCACGTATTGTCATCAAATCCGCAAGTATCTGACAGGGATGTGCAAAGTCGGTAAGCCCGTTTATGACGGGTATTGTGGCGTGTTTGGCCAGCTCTTCGACTTCTTCTTGTTCGTAAGTGCGTATCATTATCCCGTCTACATAACGGCTTAGAGTTCTGGCTGTGTCACTGATTGATTCGCCTCGTTTCATTTGGCTGTCTGCGGTTGACATGAAGAGTGCATGCCCGTCAAAATGCGTCATCCCGACTTCAAATGAGACACGTGTGCGGGTGGAGTTCTTCGCGAAAATCATTGCAAGCGATTTTCCCGCAGGGAAGTCGTGTTTTTTTCCTGCTTTGCGTTCGGCTTTTAATTTGTCTGCTGTGTCGAGTATCAGTGTAATATCTTCAGGTGATAAGTCGAGCAGCTTTAATAGATCCTTTTTCATTTATGCGTTCCTTTCAATATTGCTTTAAGTATTTTCAGTCCTTTGTTGATTTCTTCATATGAGATCGTGAGTGGTGGCAGCATTCTTAGAGCATCAGTTCCGGCAGTCAGTATGAGAAGCCCGTTTTCTACACATTTTTGTGCTATCTCTTTTGGGGTCATATCAGCCAGCGAAATACCAATCATCAAACCTTTGCCTCTGACCTCCGCAATTACCGGTATGTTCCAGCTTTTTAATTCCTTTTCAATATACTCGCCTTTTTCCGCGACCTCTTTTAGTGCTTTTTCGTCCAGTTGTCTAAAAACCTCGATTGCGCCCGCTGCCGCTACGGGGTTTCCGCCAAAGGTTGTTGCATGCGTGCCGGCGACAAGTACCGCTTTGCACTTTTCGTTTGCCAGAAAACCACCGAGCGGTAATCCCCCTGCAATGCCTTTTGCAAAACTTAGCACATCAGGCACGATGCCGTATTGCTCAAACGCAAAGAGCGTTCCGGTTCGACCGACGCCTGTTTGCACTTCGTCAGCAAGAAGCAGTATATCATGTTTAGAGCAAAGATGGGATACTTCTTTAACATAATTTTCATCAAGCGGCAACACTCCGCCTTCGCCTTGTATAAACTCAATTATTACGGCACAAACATCATCGGTCATTTCGCATTTTATTGCTTCAATGTCGTTTGCAAGTATGTGTTTAAACCCTTCGGTAAACGGGAAGAAATAATTGTGAAATACGTCTTGTCCTGTGGCGGCAAGTGTTGTTATTGTTCTGCCGTGAAAGCTTTGTTTGAGACTGATTATAGTGCTTCTGCCTCTGTCTTTGCCATACTTGTCGAAGGAATATTTTCTCGCAAGCTTAATCATCCCCTCGTTAGCATCAGCTCCCGCATTTGCAAAAAACACACTTTTCATACCCGTGCGTTTTATAAGGGTTTCTGCAAGCCGTGCATAAGGTTCGCTATAATATAGATTAGAAACGTGCTGCAGCTTCAAGGCTTGTGCATATATCGCATCAGCCCACTTTTTATTACCATAACCGATGGAGTTAACACCGATACCGCTCGAAAAATCGATATACTCCTTACCTTCGGGACTATAAAGGGTAGCACCCTCGCCACGGTCGATGGCTACATCAAATCGCGCGTAGGTTTGTATAACGTTTTCGTTGTCAAGTTTTTTTATTTCATTTGTTGTCATTTTTTCTCCTTTTTTGGAATGCAACGGGAATTGAAGTTATAATTTTCAATTCCGTAAAGCGTAGGCATGGACGGTGGAGCGTCCGTCAGTAGAGTACAGGACGTACTCTCTGGCGGTAGGAATTGCAAAATTATAACTTCAATTCCCGTTGTTCAAGTCGTTGCCACTAATATATCATCGTTCCTGCACCTTCATCCGTCAGCATTTCAACCAATATCGAGTGAGGTATTCTTCCATCGAGGATGTGTGCTCTACGGACGCCGCCGTTTATGGCGTCTGCGCAGCATTCAATTTTCGGGATCATGCCGCCTTCTATTATGCCTTTTGCCATCAGTTCTTCGATTTCGTGTTTTTCTATTTGTTGTATCAGGGTTTCTGCTTTGTCTTTTTCCCGCAGGACTCCTCTAGTGTTTGTCAGCAGTATGAGTTTCTCTGCTCCGAGTGCTATGGCGAGTTTTGCTGCTGCTGTGTCTGCGTTTACGTTGTATGCGGTTTCGTTATCTGTCCCGTAGGCAACTGTTGCAATTACGGGGATGTGTCCGTCGTCTATTGCTTGCAGCACTACCTCGGGGTTTACGTTTATTATGTCGCCGACGTATCCGTAGTCTTCGCCGTCGCCTTTGTCCATTTTGGTTGCTTCCAGCATTTTTCCGTCAAGTCCGCATAACCCGACAGCACTGCCGCCTTTGCGGGCAATTGTTGATACGAGGTCTTTGTTGACTTTTCCGCAGAGGACGCTTTGGACAACGTCCATAGTTTCTTTGTCCGTATAGCGCAGCCCATTGACGAAGTGCGATTTCATGCCGAGCTTGTCGAGCATTTCTGTTATTTCGGGTCCGCCGCCGTGGACGAGGACTGCGTGTATGCCGACGAGTTGAAGTAATATCATGTCCTCAATGACTGCATCGAACAACTCGTCGCTTATCATTGCGTTGCCGCCATATTTTATGACTACGACTTTTCCTGTAAATTTTTGGATGTACGGCAACGCTTCAACAAGCGTTTTTGCTCGTTCCATATTATTGTTTGGCATCTTCTTTACCCCGCTCTTTTAAATAAATAGTTAATCACAATCATGTTCTGTAATCCCCGTTTATTTTAATATAATCATATGTTATATCGCAACCCCAGCAAGTACATTCCGCGCTCCCTGCGTTTAGGGTAATTTCTATGGTTATGTCATGTTCTGTCAGGACGTTCTTTGCTGTTATTTCGTCAAATGGTAAGCCTCGCCCTGCTTCGCATACAGCTACATTTCCTGCATTTGACTTAAATGTAATATTAACTTTATCGGGGTCAAAGGCAACACCTGAGTATCCCATTGCACATAATATACGTCCCCAGTTTGCGTCCATTCCAAACATTGCCGCTTTAACAAGTGTTGAGGATATGACGGATTTTGATAACGCCTCGGCGTCTTCTTCGTTTTTTGCTCCGCTTACATGGCATGATATCAGGTGTGTTGCGCCTTCTCCATCTGCAGCAATCATTTTCGCCAGATCGATGCATAGCTTATTTAATGCTTTAGCAAAAACATCATAACTCTCATCTTCACTCGTGATTTTGTCATTCCCTGCGAGACCGTTTGCCATCAATGTTAACATATCATTTGTTGATGTATCACCATCGACCGAAATTCTGTTAAAGCTTACATTTGTTGCATGTACAAGGGCTTTTTGTATCATTTCAGAGCTTATTGCGCAGTCTGTCGTCAGAAACGCAAGCATTGTTCCCATGTTCGGGTGTATCATGCCGCTTCCCTTTGCTATGCCGCCTATCTTTACGGGTTTTCCGTCAATAATAAATTCTACGGCAAGCTCTTTCATGCTCAGATCTGTTGTCATTATTGCTTCGGCAGCATCTTTCGAACCTTCGTATGAAAGGTTTGATACTAGCTCCGCAATGCCGCCCTCTATAATATCTATAGGCAGAATCTGCCCGATAACACCTGTTGAGGCTACAAGCACGTCGTTTTCACTCAGTCCCAGTTGCATCGCAACTGCGTTGCACATACGGCGTGCATTTTCTTCACCGAGAGGGGCACAAGCATTTGCATTTCCGCTGTTGGCAAAAACTATGCGTGCTTTTCCGTTGCTTAGATTTTCTTTTGTTACGTGAAGCGGTGCTGCTTTAACAAGGTTTTTTGTATAGACCGCAGCCGCCGTACAGTCACAATCCGAGACTATTAGTGCGATATCTCTTTTTTCTTTGTTTTTTGTTTTTACACCAACATGTAAACCCGCCGCTTTAAACCCCTTCGCGGCACATATACCGCCATCAATAAATTTCATTCTTGTCTCCTTCTTTTGTTTGCAACGGGAATTGAAGTTATAATTTTACAATTCCTACCGCCAGAGAGTACGTCCTGTACTCTACTGACGGACGCTCCACCGTCCATGCCTACGCTTTACGGAATTGAAAATTATAACTTCAATTCCCGTTGATCAAGCACCTAATCCCAGCATCAGTTCCATATTCTGCACTGCTGCGCCGGCTGCGCCTTTTCCAAGGTTGTCGAATCTTGCCGTAACTATTGTTAAATTGTCGTTCCCGCTTATTGTAAGCTCCATAGAATCCGTGCCTGCACCCCAATTACTTTCCAGCATTGCACACCCTAATTCCGATGCAACCTTTACGAACTTTTCGCCGGAATAATAATCCGTCAGGTTTTGTCTTATGCTTTCTGCTGTGTGCTTTTTATTAAGCAAATTGTTGTGCAGCATTACTGTTGTTGCTATGCCGCTGTAGTAATCATCCACAATCGGACAAAAAACAGGCAAGCGAACGAGTCCCGTTACGTTAATGATTTCGGGAAGATGCTTGTGTTCCAGATTTAACCCGTACATTCTTGGTGCGGACATATCGGGGGTTTTTTCGTTCTCATATGCATTTATCATGCCCTTTCCGCCTCCGGAGTATCCCGTCAGGGACATACACGTAAGCGGATAGTCGTAGGGCATGATGTTTAGCTTTAATAACGGGTATGCTGATGCAATTATTCCGGTTGCATGACAGCCGGGGTTAGCCACTCTTTGAGCTTTCTTTATTTCCTCTCGCTGATGTTTAGACAGCTCAGCAAATCCGTACACCCAGTCAGATTGTGTCCGGTGTGCTGTTGATGCGTCTATGACACGTGTTTTACTGTTTTCTATCAAAGAGACGGATTCTCTTGCGGCATCATCCGGTAAGCATAAAAATACTAAATCAGCATCGTTGATGAGTCGTTTTCGTTCAGCGGCATTCTTACGCTTTGATTCTTCTATATGTAATAATTCAACATCGGCTCTACCGGCAAGTCTGTCATATATTTGCAAACCTGTTGTGCCTTCTCGTCCGTCAATGAATATTTTTGGCTTCATTTCGCTTTACGCTCCTGATATTGTCTGAATGGAGACCACGTCAGGCTACTATAACACATAATAGAGAGTAATGCAACACATAAAGTGAATATTTATGCACTTTTGGTAAATTATTATCCGCCGCCGCTTTTTGACTAAGTTGACAACATTTCAAGTCTGAAATCTATCCTTGCAGTGGCATTATGAGGACCACAATCAGGGTCACTTCCATGGCAAGAGGATGGCACGGACGTGCGTTCTCTAGTGCAAGTTGAACAAACGGTTACACATCTAAAAGCAAAAACGGGCGGGGATACTGAGAAATCTGCTGTTCTAACTCTTATTACTGAGTAATTTCCACCTGACCCGGAACAAACATGACCTTCGCCATTTGGCTGACTATTACCGACCGGTCTCCATTGTTGAAGCCCGCAATTAAGACACCTTCTAGTGCCTCCGGATGCTTGGGTCCAATTGGTCCAAAGATGTGGTGACACTCCCGAATCAGCTCTTATTGGAGTTCCCACGTCAAAAGTAAATCGAGGAAGAAATCCGCACGTAATACCGTCAAATGTAAAGGTGCATGCTCCTGCTCGAAAAGCACAACCGTCCTGTATTCTATAAAAAGTTCTCAAATTATAAGATAAATCAAAGTTATGGTCTTTCGATAAACTTGCATTACAAGTTGTACATGTAAATATATGGCATAGTCCATCTTGTCGTATATTTGATGAGGTTAATGTCCATGTGTGTTCTTCGAAAGTTCCGGCGGTAGAGCCTACAACAGCCGCACGTCCGCATCCGGCTGCTGTACAAGAGCCTGTGCGATAATGATTATTAGCGTCGCCTTGTGTCCATGCACCCCAGTTGCCCCAAGTATGTGCTTGAGTTTCTGTCCGCATAAATCTGTTACATACGCTGCAACTTCTTGCCCTGCTGTGATTTACGGCATCTGTATTTGTCCATGTTGCGGGAAATAGCAAATCATTATGGTTTTCGTTTCCGAAATTGATTATTGTGCAGCCCGAATGTCTGCAGATCCGCGTCCTGTGATGATGATCTGCGGTACCTTGATTCCACGCACCCCAAACTCCGTAGTCAGGAGCATGGTTGTCAACTCCTAAGCATACGGAGCAGGAACGCATATGTGTTCCGGCAGACACAGACCAAGCACTATAATCGCACAAATCACTTTTGTTAAGGTTACATCCGATACAATATTGATCGTGAAAGCCACCACGATAAGCAAGTGCTGAATAAATATGCGCAACTTTTACACTAACCGGTGCATTGTACACATTAATGTAATTCCCTGACACATTAACATTTGTATTATAGGTGTTGTAGTTGTATCCCATTGGCACGTTGCCCGATCTTACACCGATATCAATCGTTATGCTTTCCATTACATCGATGCCTGATATATTGTAAGTACACAAATAAAAAGCTCCGCAATCCTCTCCAATGATTTTTATTGTAATTGGTCCTGTAGGAGCATTGCCCAGTTGTGTAATGGTAAGGGTAATGTAATCACCAAAACTATATCCGCAATCAAGATCACTAAAAGCATGGCTGCCATCAGGAGTAATCAGTATTCCTCTATGATAGAATTCAACAATTATATCAATAACACCATTTGCGGCATCTGCCGGCAACACATCGTATCTCAGTATCTCCGATCCGGCACTTGATATATCCGATATACTGTTGAGCGAAAAAGTAAGAGTATCAGAATCCAGCCCGGACTCGTAAAGCTCATAGCTGATATCAATAAAACCATCGTTTTTACTTGCTGCATATGCAGTTACAATACCGGGAATCCCGAAGAACACATCATCAGTACCCATAGGCACATAGTTACCCTTAACAAGGTTAATAGTATATGGCACATAGTCTGTAGGCAAAGATTCAACCTCTTCGCCGCAGCACGGTGCTATAAGCACAACTGTGAGTTTTTTGTCAACATCAAACGGTCTCACAGTATATATTACGCTATTTGCGCCATAAATGTTCTTGCCATCAGCACGCCATTGTATCAGGTAACCGGACGGATTGGTATTGGTTGTAAATGATAGCCTCGATCCAATACGCAACAAATCATCATTTATATAAATAGAAATGTTTCCCCGGACCGGGGCAGCACGGCAATAGCCACCGCAATAATCACAATTGCAATCACCGCACCTGCGACCATCTCCACAACAATCAATACATGCATCACCGCACTCTAAACAACTGCCGCAAGTGTCGCAAGCGTGCCCGCAATGTTCGCAACAGCATTCACCGCACCTGTGCCCATCGTCACAGCAGTCAGGACATGGATCATTGCCGCAATCTATGCAGTCGTCACAGGCTATACAACGATTTGGATGATTACACACATCGTCTATGTTATCATCACTTGTATTTCCATTGTCGGTATCTCCATTACCGGTGTCACCATTGTCGGTATCTCCATTACCGGCATCTCCGGGATCTGTACCGATATCGTCATGCGCGGTTTCGTTATCGTGTGCCGGACTGCCGCAGGGGCAAAGACTGTTATTAGCTAATGCAATACTATTAATACTCTCTGAAGCCGGAAGCGGAGTCTCACGTAAAAGCGAACCCGGGCTTGCGAGAGCAACAGCACTTCCAATAAGTAATAACGCTAAGATGGTTACCGGGACAATTCTAAATCTGGACATTTATAGATTCCTCCAATAATATTTTTGGTGTTTTGTGTTCACAATGAAGATTTCGCCGGTATGCGGTTTTCGTGAATATTATCGTATTTCCGAAAAACAAGCCTATTGCAAATAACAACACCTGCGAATAAAATTACATGTATGAAGACCCAGCGATCCAAAAGAGCTGCGACACCTCTGAAGTCCTGAACAATAAGTAAAAAAATCAACGCACCAATACTGAGGACATACATCGATATGAGTGCTCCAAGCCTACGTTTATTATTGTATTTTTCCTTATGTTTAATAAGGTCAACGAAGACATCATTATTAAAACTATCAACATTGCGAACCATTGCAGAGCACTGATTGTCAACATTTTTGTTCTCTGTCTTTTTTTGGTTAACGGCACGTAATATTGTTATTATAGAAAGTATGATCCCGACAATAGTTAGCAGAACACTTAATATTGCCCAAGCAGGCATACCGATAGGGGCAAAAAAGAAAATTGGCATGCCAAATATATTAAACATCGGCAGCGGGTCATCCTCAATATCCATTATGTTCCGATAATATGACGATCTGCTCTCAACAGGAGAATCTCCGCAGTCGGGACACGCGGGATCGCATCCATGCCCGCATTCAATACATCCGCCGCAGAAGCCGCATAAATCTCCGCAATGTTCACAGCAGCACTCTCCGCATCTGCGTCCGCCACTACAACATTCGATGCAAGCGTATCCGCATCCGGTACACGATCCGCAAGAATCGCATAAAATACAAAAAGCACCTGTCGGCTCTCCGGTTCCGCCGCAGTTTGGGCAAGCATTTGCAGCGGAAGCAGTTATCAATGTTAAAGCCATAAGAGCAAAAATAATGAACAGCACAACACAAACAATAAAAAGCCCTTTCATGGAGTCACCGGATGATAATCCATTCCATCGAATAATTCTCATAAATCTACCTCCGAAAGCAATTTAAATCCACAGTTTTCCTTTGTGGTCAAACTAAAGTAGCATAAGAAAAAAGCTTGTGCAATAAACGTTCGATTGTAGAAAACCGGGTGAAAAAAGTTGTGTTTTAACAAAAAACATAATTGCAAATTGCAAAATTTACAACTTACTAAAGAAATCTTCTACACGAAAAGGTGATAGGTTTTTTTACTGATTTTATACCTCCTATAAACTTTGCGTCTCCTATAAACTCTTTCCTTGTCTTTCCAAAGTAAACGCAGGGATTTTTCGCGTCCCCTTATTGCGTTTACCCGGCAAAACAGATATACTTTGTTCGCTATATCAAATTTACAAAGGGGTGAAGCTCTTGAAGCTTATGGCTATTGACGGGAACAGTATTGTAAACCGTGCTTTTTATGGAATCAGGCATTTATCGGCAAGTGACGGCACACCGACTAATGCGGTGTACGGCTTTATTGCTATTTTGCAGCGATTGATTAACGAAGAATCCCCCGATGCGATATGTGTAACTTTCGATTTGCCTGCACCAACTTTCCGGCATGAGCGTTACGAGGAATACAAAGCTCACAGAAAAGGCATGCCTGATGAGCTTGCTGTTCAAATGCCGATATTAAAAGATGTCCTCGATGCAATGAACATTACTCGCTTTGAGCTTGCGGGGTGGGAAGCCGACGATCTGCTTGGAACTCTTGCAAAGCGCTGCGAGGAAGAGGATTGCGAATGCATTATCGTAACGGGGGATAAAGATTCTTTACAGTTGGTTACGGAGCGGATCCGGGTAAAGCATATAAAAACCCGTGGCGGGCAGACGGAAACTAATGATTATACCCCCGACGCGTTTTTCAAAGAATACGGTTTTGAACCTGCAAAAATGGTTGACTTAAAAGCATTGATGGGAGATTCATCCGATAACATTCCCGGTGTAGCGGGAGTCGGTGAAAAGACAGCTATGGATCTTGTGCAAAGGTTTGGAACAATAACCGAAATTTACGGCAACCTGGATAATCTTGATATAAAAGAGACTCTACGCAAAAAGCTTGAGACAGGACAAAAGAATGCAGATCTGTCCTATGAGCTTGCGGAGATATGTGTTGATGTACCTTTTGACTTCAATATCCAAGACAGTATCTGCAAGGAAGTTGACAATGATAAGTTATATGAGATATTTAAACGGCTTAGGTTTATACAATTTATAGATAAGTTCAGATTAAAACCGCCGGCTAGCGGCTCCGGCGCATCATCAATGGTAATTACTGCACCCGACGTGGCAGATGTTACATCCGGTGATGATTGTGCAAAACTGCTTGAAAATGCGAAAAACGCCGATTTCGTTGCCGTAAGGTTTAATACGGACTATCTCGACAGCATTGCGATAAGCGTGGGAACACAGGGTCTTGATGTGTTCCTGCTGCGCCGCGGAGAGACTCCGGATTTTGACAGAGCGCTCAAGGTTCTTTTGAGCAGCGCGGTTAAAAAAGCCGGGCATGATGTCAAGGATATTATGAGAACCTGCCTTGAACGCGGAATTGATACCGACGGATGGATTTTTGACACTGCGTTGGCAGCATATCTGGTATCTCCTACCGACAGTAATTACAGCATTTCTCGTATATCCGAACAGTACTGCGGTTATACTCCGGGAGAAAATGACGAAGAGGGCGGGCAAATGTCAATGCTTGCAGACCCGGGTAAACCCTTTGCAGAAGAGGCATTTGCTATCGGATTATTGAAAACCGCACTGGATAATAAACTAAAGGAAATGGTACTCGAAAAACTTTATTATGATATCGAACTGCCTCTATGCCGTGTCCTTGCAGAAATGGAGCATGTAGGATTTCTTGTGGATAAAGACTCACTTATAAGCTTTGGAGAATCGTTAGCAAAGAGCATTTCTGAAACGGAGAAGCAAATCTTCGATCTCGCCCACGAAACATTTAACATTAATTCCCCTAAGCAACTCGGGGTTATTCTCTTTGAAAAGCTTATGCTCCCCGCTCCAAAGAAAACAAAAACCGGTTATTCCACTAATGTTGAGGTGCTCGACAGCTTGCTTGGAAAGCACCCGATTATAGGGCTTATAAAGGATTACAGAGAGCTTTCAAAGCTTAAATCCACATATGCCGACGGGTTGGTTAAGGTAATCAGCAATGACGGGCGTATACACACGCACTTTCAAATGACAGTTACCGCAACGGGGCGTTTGTCCTCAACGGAGCCGAATTTGCAAAACATACCTATAAGAAAAGAAATAGGCGGAGAAATCCGTAAAATGTTCGTTGCTGCGGAAGGAAACGTACTTGTCGATGCCGATTATTCGCAAATAGAACTACGCTTACTGGCACACATCGCAAATGACCCTGTTATGCTCAAAGCATTTGAACAAGGCGAGGACATCCATACCGTGACAGCTTCACAGGTATTCGGTGTGCCTATTGAGCAAGTGACCTCCGTGCAACGTTCTCAGTCAAAAGCTGTCAATTTCGGTATTGTATATGGAATCTCTGCGTTTTCTCTCGCAAATGACATCGGCGTAACACCTAAAGAAGCAAAGGCTTATATTGACAACTATCTTGAAAAGTATTCAGGCGTTCGGGAATACATGACAGAGATTGTAAGAAGCGCAAAAGAACTCGGCTATGTCAGCACACTCTTCGGTCGCCGCAGGTATCTGCCCGAACTAAAATCCCACAACTTCAATACCCGCTCCTTCGGCGAGAGAGTTGCTTTGAATATGCCGATACAAGGCACGGCGGCTGATATAATGAAGATAGCAATGATAAACGCTGCAACCCGGCTTCACGCAGAAGGCTTAACAGGCAAACTCATTCTACAAGTACACGACGAACTCATAGTTGAATGCCCCGAACATGAAGCGAAAGCTGTAAGTACAATACTGCGTGACGAAATGGAAAACGCGGCAAAATTATCTGTGCCGCTCGTCGCCGAAACGCGCATAGGCAAGAGCTGGTACGACGCAAAGTAGGGGCCGACCGCCCCCGGTCGCCCGTTGTCTTTATCCCGCGCTTTCAGGCTCTTCTAACACCACCTTATGCACCAAGCCCTTTGTGCGCCATTTTCCTATTCTGAATATAATTATCGCAAAAATCAGTCCGAATGTCCATGATATCACCAGGGAGTACATGAGCGCATCGGGACGGCCCATTAAATACACAAGTAAATATGCGCTCGGAAGCCTTATTATTACCGAGTTTATTACCGATGCCCATAACGGCGATATCGCATCTCCCGCTCCCCGAATCAGTCCCCAAAGCACATTGCTCGCTGAAAACGTAATATACCCGAACGCTAAAATCCAGAGCATTCGCATTGTTAGATTAATTACGTCTTGTGTATCGGTAAACCACCCTGCAACATATCGCCCGAAAATTAGAATAATGGCAACCAACACAATCGCAGTTCCCACCGATATCCGCATACACTGCTTCACACCTTGATTTACCCTGTCCATTTTTTCCGCACCGACATTTTGCCCGGTGTACACCATCATAGCGTTGCCGAATGAAAAAATCGGCATCATGACAAAACCGTCAATTCTCATAACAATTACGTTTACAGCCATAAACATTTCTCCGAAACCATTCACAAGCGGTTGGGTAATCATCATGGCTATGGCAAATATCGCCTGAGACGCTCCGGTCGGAACGCCAAGCTTGAGAACTTGGGTTACATACTTCTTTTTTGGCAGAAGAAAGCGCCACCCCATATCAAAAACATCACGCATTTGCATGAGTTTTCTTAAGCATAATATACTGCTGAATACCTGAGCCATTACTGTTCCGATTGCCGCTCCGAATACACCGAATCTTAGAATAACGATGAAAAGAAAGTTGAGAGCTATATTCAACAGACAAGTGATTATTAAATAGAGCAGTGGAGCAATAGCTTCACCAAGCCCGCGCAGTAATCCCGAAAGCATATTAAAGTATGCGACACCTAAAATACCCCAGAGCAAAACATTCATGTATAGTGTAGCATCATCAAGAATCACTTCCGGAGTATCCAAAAGTATCAATACCCGTCTCGTCAGCAACGGTCCGAAAACAGTGATAAAAATACCTACGACCGCAGTTAGCGTGATGGCTGTTCCTATTGTATGGGAGAGGTCTTCACGACTTTTTGCGCCAAAATATTGTGACGCCATAATACCGGCACCCATTGCGACACCCATGCTCAACATAAGTATTAAAAAGAATATAGGCATAGAGCCGCCGATAGCCGCAAGCGCGTTGTCTCCTACGTATCTACCCAAAAAAAACGCATCCACGGTACTGTATAATTGTTGAAAAACGTTGCCTATCAGCAGAGGAATAGTAAACAGCAGCAACTTTTTCCAAGGTGCCCCTTCTGTCATATCCACTGCGGAAAACCGCTTATATAATCGTCGCATTACCCACCTGCCACTATCAATATTGTTACAGTATATCATAGAAAACTATGTGCTTGCAATAATACACGTAATAGGTATAATTAACACAAGAGAACCGTCCCCCTGTGTTCCTGTGTTTATGTAAAATCAAAAAAATAAAGGTGATTTCCCATGGAAAGTGTTATTATCGGTATCGGTGGTATGAAATGTGCCGCATGTGCAAGTAATATAGAGCGTATTGTGAACAAGCTTGATGGCGTAAAAACAGGCGTTGTCAATCTCAGCACCGAGAAGCTTAAAGTCGAGTTCGATGAACACATCGTCAGCATTGTCACAATCACCGCAGCGATAAAAAGCACAGGCTTTTCCGTCTATTTGCCCGAGGAAAGCGGGACAAATGAAGTCGAAGCCATGACAAAACGCAAAGAAGATGAACAAAAAGCGTTGTGGTTTGCCTTTAAATGGTCGTTAATAATCACCATTCCGCTGTTCACTTTTTCAATGGTGCCGATGACCTTTCTTTCACTGGGATGGAATGTATTGCCGGAAAACCTCGACCCTCTGAACTATCCGAGCTGGAACGGTTTGATTCAATTAATTGCCGTACTTCCGGTAATGTGGCTCAACAGAGGCATTTTCATAAGGGGTTTTCGCGCTCTGTTCACAGGAGCGGCAAACATGGATTCACTCATAGCCAAAGGTACAATGGTTGCATTTCTGTTTAGCCTGTATATTACTATAGAAAACTTTTTTCTAATAGGCACATCTTTAGCCGCCACAATGGAAGAAATGGTTTTTATGGAGCGTAATCAGTTTTACTTTGAAACCGTTGCTGTAATATTGACTTTGATTGTTCTGGGAAAATATCTTGAAGCTAAAACCAAAGGCAGCACTTCAGAAGCAATCAAAACACTGATCGGGCTATCCCCAAAAACCGCTACCATCATAAAAAACGGCACGGAGCTTGTTGTTCCTATCGAGGACGTAATGGTCGGAGATATCGTATTGGTAAAACCGGGTGAAAAACTGCCTGTCGACGGCATTGTCGTGCAAGGTACAACCAGTGTTGACGAGTCGATGTTGACGGGCGAGAGCATGCCTGTTGACAAAAAGGAAGGCGACAATGTTGTAGGAGCAAGCATAAATAAAAACGGCTCTATAAAGTACGAAGCCACAAAGATTGGTAAAGATACTGTATTAGCCCGGATTGTAAAGCTCGTTGAAGACGCGCAAAATTCAAAAGCACCGATAGCAAGAATTGCCGATACGATATCAGGGTACTTCGCTTACGCCGTACTCGCTATAGCCATAATTGCAGGGCTTGCATGGTTTTTTGCAGGATATAACATGGCGTTTGTCATGGTAGTTGTGGTATCTGTTTTACTTATCGCTTGTCCATGCGCATTGGGGCTTGCGACACCGACCGCAGTTATGGTCGGCACAGGTAAAGGCGCAGAAAACGGGATTTTGATAAAAGGGGGAGAATCCCTGGAAATCGCACATAAAATAAATATCGTCGTTCTTGACAAAACAGGGACTGTTACCATAGGAAAACCATATGTAACCGACATAATTACAAAAGGCAGATATGATAAAAGTGAGATTCTATTGTTGGCAGCAAGTGCCGAAAGACACTCCGAACACCCTCTGGGCGAAGCAATTGTTGCTTATGGCATGGAAGAACTTGGTAAACTGTCAGAGCCTGATAGCTTTGAATCCGTGACAGGGCAGGGAATAATAGCTGTCATTGAGAGCAAGAACATCCTGATTGGTAACAAAATGCTTATGGATAACAATAAAATTGACCTCACAGCCTATGATACCGACCTAGGAAATTTGGAAAACGAGGGAAAAACACCTATGTATCTGGCAATTGACGGAAACCTCGAGGCCATGATAGCCGTTGCCGACATTATAAAGCCTTCGAGCAAAGCCGCGATTGAGCGGTTAAAAGAAATGGGTATTGAAGTCGTTATGATAACTGGCGACAACAGCCGCACCGCAGAAGCAGTCGCAAAACAAGTAGGTATCGAAAGTGTATTGGCGGAGGTTTTGCCGCAGGATAAAGCGGACAAAATCAAAGAGTTGCAAAATCAAGGAAAAATGGATTTTGGGTTGCGTAAGTGCCCAAAAATACTAGCAATGGTTGGCGATGGAATAAATGATGCGCCCGCGCTTGTGCAGGCTGATATAGGGATAGCACTGGGCGGAGGCACGGATGTTGCGATAGAATCTGCAGAAATAGTCCTCATGCGCGATGACCTGCACGGTGTTGCCGGGGCGATATATCTGAGCAAAAGAACCATGAGAAATATAAAGCAAAACCTATTTTGGGCGTTTGCTTACAACATCGCGGGAATCCCAATCGCCGCAGGAGTGCTGTACCTCTTCGGCGGCCCCTTGTTAAACCCGATGATAGCCGCTCTCGCAATGGCATTCAGCTCTATATCCGTTTTACTGAATGTGCTGCGAATTAAGAGGCTGCATTTATAGCACCAACTCCATGCCTTCTTCTTCATCAAACATTACACCGGTTTTTACGAACCCCAGGCTTTCATAGAGCCTTGTTGCGGGGACATTTTCCGGTACTACGGAAGTTAACATTTTCGTTGCTTTGCCCAGCGGAAATGTTCTAATCACTTCCAAAAACAACTCCAATGCTGCTTTGCCATAACCTCTACCTTGAAAGGTGTTGTCTATCATCAAACGCCAGAGGTAGTAGTACGGCTCACCGTTGTTGCATTCCTCACCATCGCAATACTCTGCCATTATAAATCCCACAGGAGTTTCATCGTGGTAAATTCCGAATGCAACCGGACCGTGCCCGTTTTCGACAAAGTTTGCATAAGCTTCAATCAAGCTGTCTTCATTTGGTGCAACAAACCTTTCATCCGCCTCCAAATCGCAGATGTCAAAGCAGTTCTCCGAGGTTATTTTTTGTAATGTTATCATAGTGTGTCTATCCCTTCTTATATTCTCATTGCAACTTATAAACGCGTACGGCATTATCGTAGAACACCTTTTCGTGGTGTTCAACGGGTATAAGTTTTTTGCAGAAATCAATATATGCACCCATTGGGACGAGCGGCCAGTCTGTGCCATATAATACTTTGTCGTAGTTATGTAAAAATACCAAAGCTTGCCTGTATCTGTCAATAAGAAGCGGTGTATCTGCCATGTTTGTGATAAATTCGGCATTCCCGACAAGAAGTCCTGAGATATCGATGAACACATTCGGGTTTTTTACAGCTACTTCACATGCATCAAAGACCCACGGTGCACCCATGTGACAAGCTACGATTCTTATATCTGGATGTGCAACCGCAAGGTCATCAACACGCAACGGATGAGAATACTTTAACCGCCCCCTTTCAGAGAACGTTTCACCTGTGTGGATTACAATTGTTTTGTCATACTTTTCCGCGAGTTTATACACAGGGTCATAAATTGAATCTGTAATATCAACGTGATAATAACCTGCGTAAATCTTCATGCCGACAACGCTGTTGTTGCTTTTTAACATATCCTCTGTTTTGGCAAGGCTTCCTTCAGTGAGTGTATGAGGGTTTATACCGAGACAGAGAGACATACCCGAGGGCATGTTCTCTGCCAGATCGGCTATCATCGGCATCAACGCATTCTTATCGGGAAATCCGCCGGACTCTGCTTCAACGAGACCCATACAAACAGACTTCACAACTTCATGTTCGCTACACTCATCGAGAAAACCGCGCGGGGAATAATCAACTAAAGATGTATACATGGCACACTCGTGAAATGAAGTTATACGTGAGTAATGAACGTGTGCATCAATGATTTTCAAAGTTTTGTTCCTTTCTCCACACCCGATCCTCTTCCATGCCCCCTTCCGCGGAAGGGGGTGCCGTCGCAGACGGTGGGGGTTGTCCTTAAAACGATATCCTTCTCAAATCTTCCAAATCCTCAAGCGTCAAATCCTTCTCCGTCAGTATACAAAAAACAGGCGTTGTCGTAAAGCTCTCGCCGTTTGGAGTGCTGCCTTTCATAGATGCATAACAAAGTGCTATGTTTATATCATACTCAAAGATTTGCTCATCTTTTTCATTGACAGAATCTTTGAAGATATAAAACTTTTCAGGACGCGGGTTCTCTTTACATCGGGACACTTTGACAAGTCGGTCATATCGAAGTTCCTCTTCAACGTCTCCGGGGTGTACCTTACAGTTAAGATTGCCTTCTTTAAACTCTGCGGATATTTCCGGGAGGCCCTCTTCGCCCGACAAATTAAGGAAATAAAACAACTCTGCGTCTATGTAACGACCTGTACCGTTTTCAACTCTTAAGAAGTGACACATAACAGGAACTCCCGGAAGTGTCAGGTAGTATTGCGAGTAACGTACACCTTTATACTCATCAAAGCTTTCAACATGTACATCCATGCGGATGCCGCGCCATGTGTTGCCGAGCGTATCGGTTTTCGTGGTAAACTCTGCCGTGATTTTCTCACGAAGAACCAGACTGTTTCCGAAGCGTCTAAGCTCCGTTTTCAACCCTCCCACAAATGGATTCCACCAGGCGTATGATTCCAATGACGGGTAGTTTGAGAACAACCACTCGTTTTCACCGTACTTTAATGAGTATACAGCATCTGCGAAGCCGGGTGAAGCCTTAAATTGCAGATTGCCATTTACTACAGTTAATACTCCATCATGTTCAACCTTTTTGATGGTCGTGTTGTCGGTGATTAGCAAAGCACGTCTTTTATCGAACTCGAAGCCTGATAGCTTCATAGAAAAGTCCGCAAACCCGATGCCTGTGTTGTCAGATGATACTGCAACTTTAAATGCATTTTCCGGGCAAAGCTCATCGTTGGAGTTAGTTTGAGTTTCTTCCTTAAAGATACCATCGGAGGAAGATATCGTAACCGTTCCCCCTCGGATATTCTGACGGTTGTTACGTAAAACAAGTTCCAGGTTATTTTCGCTCAGCACAGGGTTTCCGCCATTGGCGATAACTTCCAGATGATTATGGGGAAAGAATGTGCGTTCTTCATGTATGCCAAGTACAAAGTTTCTAAAGTCCTTATAGCTCTTGAAAACATCACACATGTAGACTATAGGCTCTGTTTCAAAAATCTGTCCGGGCGATAGTTCTCCTGTTTGATATTCAAACTTTAGAAGGTCGCCCCAGTTGATATCGGGTCTGTACTGCTTTGGCCAATATATCCCGGAAGAGCAGCCGCCGCTTGCATCAAAGATCCAGTTTTCGTCGATTTTTTCTTTGTCCAGAGTGTCGAATCCATAGTTCATTTTATCGGCAACTTCATGTATAGCGCCATCATAAGGGAAGACAGGTCTTCTGCCGATATTTGACCAAAACTCAGTCATCACGGAAAGGTTGAGTTTTGTTGTCCCGATATTTGTTACACGATGGCTTCTCTTTAATATTCCTGCGGAATCAAACTCGTATATTTCCGTCAAAACAGCTCCCGAAAATTTCCCGGAAACAAAGTCTGCTTCAAACCTGATGAAACCGTCGTCCTTTGTTGTTCTGATATCTGACGGTTTTGTTATATTAAACTCATCGTCAAAGGGTTTCCCAAGCTTAGACATGTAGGATTCTCCGAATCCCGAAGAAATCAGCCGATCATATTTAACTGTATTGTTCTTCTTGTTCAGTTTTAATTTCCATAGACCGTTGACTGCACCGAAATGTTCATCGGTTTCAAACCCGAATTCTCCCTTGACACCTTGATTTACAATATGAAGCGGACGCGTCATATTTATGGACTGTCCATTATCCATACGAATTTCATAAGATACAGGAACGCTTGCATAACCGCAGTCTTTAATAAGTACTGATGTTGCAAGAGAAACGTCTTTACCATCGGTAAGTCTCACCTCATAGTTGCTTTGCGGCAATTTCAGCAGCGAGTTTTCAGGAATTGCGAAACTGACCGTTGCATCGGCAGGCAAACTGTTCTTTATGTTAAGGTAAATATCTTCGGTAATCCCGGTTTGTGCAACTCTTTCTTTTCTGCTAAGGCTGATTGTTACAGGGAATTTCGGCTCTATTCCCAATCCGAACTCCGCATTTTTCCCGTTTATGCAAACATCTGCAAGAACACACGGGTGCATACGCATATCGTCTTGCGCTTCTGTGATTGGGTTTACGAAAAATGTACCTTCAAAGGTTTTTTCATCTGTGACGATGCCGGACCATGAACCTTCAAAAGTAATTACATCGTTACTTTTTGCGTTTATTGACACGTAAAGTTCTTTGCCACTCTTGTTGTTTATTGTGAATTTGCAAGGATAGCTCAGACCATAAGCAAGCTCATGATTTTCTGCGGTCAACTCAATCCTGTAATCGTCAGTTTCGATAAGGTTGATTCTGCGTCCGGTATTTTCAAATCCGACACGAAGATGTACTCCGTCTTTTTCCCATTCATATTCATAGAGTTCAAACTTATTAATCTTTTTGCCGTCAGGTTTGATTTCGATTTTCCGTGTTGAATCGGCATACCAGTCCGCGGTTATGAAAAAGTCTTTTACAAGCTCTGTTGCCAGCACGGTTGGTATAAAGTTACTGAGATGCGTTGTGTCGGAACGATCTTCCCAAAAGTAGCCGCACTTTTTATACATCGGGACTGCTTTTGTATTTCCGGGCCATGTATGAATGTCAAGACGGGGCAAACCCCGTGCAATTGTTTCGTTTACGCACATCAAAACAAGCTCTTTGCCGAGCCCTTTGCCATGATAATCGGGACGCACATTTAACAGATGTACGTAGCCGGTGTCTGCATCTTTATAGTATCTGTTAAAACTACAATATCCGAGTGCTTCGCCGTCTTTCATAGCTATGTATACGTTAAAGAACATACCACTTTCGCGCTTGGCAATCACGCGCTCTGCCGTGTATACACCATTATCGAAAGATCCGCCCCAGCCCTCGCCGCTTTTATTCCACATATCGGCAACCGCTTGTGCCAGCGAATCCTCATATTCCACTATCTTTGTCCCATCCGGGAGTGTTTTGTAAACTTTCATTTTTATTTCTCTTTTCTTCTTTATTTTTACATCTCTTTCTCTCAGCCAAGACAAATGAACCGTCCCCCTGTCTTGTGCAATAAAAAATGCCGAAGGTCTTTTGTCTTGCAAGCCTTCGACTGTTAATTGATTATAGCATATATGTACTATACTACTCCAAAAGCAACAGCAAAAGCCCGGCACTTATTGAAAATGGGCAGACCAACCCCTTTGAATTACCCTGACGCTCTGCGAATCTCTTTTTTATGAATGCCATGACTTTTACTCCTTTCTTTTTTATTCGTGGGTTATCATACCGCAGGTGTTTATAGATGTCAAGAAAATATTGAAACAGGACAGGGGGACGGTTCACAGGACAGGGGGACGGTTCATCTGTCTTGCTGTTTTGACGGCAAGACAGATGGACCGTCCCCTTGCCTTTTTATCATTATAATGATAGTATTAGGTATTAAATTATACAGGAGTGGAGTGGTGATTATGTATTGTAATAATTGCGGATACCAACTGGAAGCAAATATGCGATTTTGCGCTCACTGCGGAGCGGCGGTGCCGGAACACGCGGGAGAGCAACATCATCCGGTAGAACAATATCCTGCACAAGAGCAGCAACTCACGGAAGTATCATATCCTACAGAAGCCTCACAGTCTCCTGATGTACAACATACTGAGGAAGTACAACAACCAGTTGAAGCACAACAGCCTACTGTAGTACAGCAGCCTGTTAAAACACAACAGCCTATAGTAATACGTCCGCCTGCAGATACATCCTCGGCACCTACAGTTCTTACTGCTCCTGCAGATACATCAACAACATATGTAAGCACACCAATAGGCACATCGCTCAACAGGCGAACCGATGCGCCAATAGGCACAGGTGCTGCACCAACGTTTGGCAATAGAGCGCAGCTTGAAAGAACGTTTAGTATATCAAGGAATAACTTGCTTGCGGTGCTTGCTTTTACATGTGTAAACCTTGTTCTTGCACTTACCAATTCGGACTTTTTCTTCCTCTTCTCCGCAAGGATACCGTTATTTTTGTTATACCTCGATGCCTATCAATGGACACCGGGCAGTTATGACTTTTCTATGTTTGGTATAATCGCTGCATTTTCTTCTGTATCACTCTATGCAATTTTCTGGGGAGTAGCAAAAAAGCATAAAGGATGGATAATCGCTGCTCTTGTGTATTTTTCCATTGATATTTTGGTAATGTTGTTTGTTGTTATGTTCGCAGGTTTAGATTTTGAATTGTTCTCCTTTATCGAAATTGCGTTTATGGCATGGATTATGTTCTATCTCATATCAGGAACAAGAGCATGGTCGAAATTGAGAAAAATGCCGCAGCAGGACGAATCAATGCAATATGACCAAAACTATGTAGATCCGCAAAGAAGTACAATACCGGTTGTGTATATACCTCCGTCGGTGGGCATCAGGCGGCCTAAAAAAGGAGGTCAGATTCTGGCAACTCAAAATTACAGTAATATGGAAATCATTGTAAAAAGAACATATAAGACAACAGAACTTATAGTTAACGACATGGTTTATGCCGAAAGATCCGGCGTACACGAAAAAGAGTCCTACACCTTGGATGCAAATGTGTACGATGTTATTGTAAATGTAGTAATGGATATCCCGTCATTTATGACTCAGGTTCAAAGCAGCACTCTCCCGACAATGTACCTTTATGTAAACGGCAACCTGACGGCAACAAAGGTACGGTATTATTAAATAACCTTTCTTTGACAGACAAAGGTGCAGCGTATATAATGCAGGGCGTATGGTTATATTTGCTGTTGAAACCTCATGTGATGAAACTTCGGTCGCCGTCATGCGAAACGGGCGGGAACAACTTTCATGCGAACTTTATTCTCAGGCAGACATGCACGCTATGTACGGCGGTGTTGTACCTGAGATTGCTTCACGTAACCATGCTGCAATTATCGGGCGGCTGTCAGATTTTGCAATAAAGAATGCGGGAATCACAAAAAAGGATATTGATGCTGTTGCCGTAACCTATGCACCCGGACTTATAGGAGCTTTGCTTGTCGGCGTCAACTTTGCAAAAGGACTTGCAATGGCTCTGGATGTTCCTGTTATTCCTGTACATCATATCAGAGGGCATATAGCGGCTAATTATATTGCATATCCCGAGCTTGAACCGCCTTTTTTATGCGTCATCATTTCAGGTGGCAACAGTATTATTGCTGATGTACGAGATTATACCGATATATCCATTGTCGGGCGTTCACGTGATGATGCGGCAGGGGAATGCTTCGATAAGGTCGCCCGTATTCTAGGGCTGGGTTATCCCGGCGGAGCAGCAATTGATAAGCTCTCCCAAGGCGGCGATGACACACTCTTTGATTTACCACACCCCGTTATCGAGGGTTTTCCGTATGATATGTCATTTTCCGGGCTAAAAACCGCAGTAGTTAATATTGTACACAATGCATCGCAGAAAGCTGCAAGACAGGGGGACGGTTCATCTGTCTTCCCGGCGTCGCAAATAGAGCAAAACCTTTGCAACGATAGGAAGACAGATGAACCGTCCCCCTGTCTTGCAGCATCACTTGCGGCATCATTCACCCGCACCATGAGTGAAATTCTCGTGCCTCGTGTTATGGCAGCAGCCGCAGAATTCGGGCACGACAAGATAGCTCTGGCAGGAGGCGTCGCCGCAAACACCCGTATTAGAGCAGACTTCACAAAAGCCGCTGAAGCCGAAAGTAAAAAGCTATTCATACCTCCTCTAAATCTCTGCGGTGACAATGCCGCAATGATTGGCTGCCAGGGCTTTTATGAATATAAGGCAGGTGTGCAGGGTGGAATGGAACTTGATGCGTATGCTACAATGGACGTGGAAATTCGAGTACTATAACCGTTTGTCTGCATAACTACTTAAAACTTGGTTCATCAATGCTTGGTATTTTAACCCGTTTTTTCTTGCATACGATCGAAATCTGGCAACCGTTCTTGCATCAACATTCAGACTGATTTTTTCCTTTACTAATATATCAGCAAAATACTCAGGTGACGGCAAGAAGTCCTCAACTGCTTCCGCTACACTAATAGCTTCAGAAATATCGTCAGGTGCATCTGTATATTTAACTCTGCTCATATTTTATCCTTCCTTGTCGCCAATATCCGGCACCAATGATTCGAATATTACTTTTTCTTAATACAAATCGAACTGTCGCTATACCTTTACCCGTATCACCGTATAAAAAGTAACGTGTTTCATCAGGAGTTGAATGTTTAACATCCTTTTCAACAATACGCTTTTTGTCACAAAAAGCTAACTGCGCTTCCTCAAATGAAATACCATGCTTATTAATGTTCTCTTTATTTTTTGATAAATCCCACTCAAACAACATATATACAATTATATAGACAGCAGTGATGAAAGTCAAGAGAAATACAGTTTATACAAGACAGATGCCCCTGTCTTGCTTACACCGAAAGGCATTACGCTATGAACAAAATCATCAAAACCGAAAAGTTATCGTTCTCCTACTCCTCCATCGAGGGCTCAGTGCCTGTGGTGGTGCTTAATGACTTGAACATTGAGATAGAGAAAGGTACTTTTGTTGCTGTTATCGGACACAATGGTTCGGGGAAAACTACGCTTGCCAAACATTTTAACGCAATTTTGCTTCCCGGGGGCGGACGTGTTTTGATTGAGGATATGGACACCGCGGATGAGCATTATATTATTGAAATCCGCCGACGTGTCGGTATGGTTTTTCAAAACCCCGATAATCAAATAGTCGCCACCGTTGTTGAAGAAGATGTCGCTTTTGCTCCTGAAAACCTTGGTTACCCATCAGACGAGATACGCCAACGTGTCGATGAAGCACTAAAAATAGTAGGCATGTATGAATATCGAGAGCATGCTCCTCACCTGCTTTCGGGCGGACAAAAGCAGCGAATCGCTATTGCGGGAGTTTTAGCAATGCGCCCGAAGTGTATCGTATTTGACGAACCGACCGCTATGCTTGACCCCCGGGGCAGAGAGAGTATAATAAAAATAATGCAAGATTTGCGTGATAATCATGGCGTAACGGTAATTTTAATTACGCACCACATGGATGAAGCGATTAATGCCGATAGGATTATTGTTATGTCGGATGGAGATATTTTATTAGATGGAGCTCCGAGAGAGGTTTTCCGTGACATGGAGACACTAAGAGGAACAGGCCTTGATATTCCTGAAACGGCAGTACTGCTGCACGAACTGAAGGCAGATGGTTTCGATGTACCTCTCGACGCGTTGTCGGTGGAGGAATGCGCAGAAGCGATATATGAGGAGTACAAACATTGGCACTTATAAGAACCGAAAATCTTTCTCATACATACAGCACCGGCACGCCGTTTGAGCGTGTAGCTGTGCATGATATAAACTTCACTGCCGAGAAAGGTGAGTATGTCGGCATTATCGGTGCGACGGGGTCGGGGAAGTCTACGTTTATTCAACACTTAAACGGTTTGCTAAAGCCCACAACAGGAAATGTTTACTATGACGGCACGGACATACATGAGTCGAAGAAACATACTCATGACATACGATTCAAGGTCGGGCTTGTGTTTCAATATCCGGAATATCAACTTTTTGAATCAACAGTTTTTGATGATATTGCTTTCGGACCGAAAAATATGGGACTTCCTGAAGACGAAATACGTGAGCGGGTGTATGAAGCTGCAGGTTTTGTCGGGCTTGGCGAATCCTTTATGGAAAAATCACCGTTTGGGCTGTCGGGCGGAGAGAAAAGGCGGGCAGCGATAGCCGGAGTCATCGCCATGCGACCCGAAGTGCTTATACTCGACGAGCCGACGGCAGGGCTTGACCCGCAAGGGCAAGCGGAAATAATACGAAACATCATGAGCTACAAAGCAACCCATGGTGCTACAGTTCTCCTTGTTACGCACAACATGGAAGAAATTGCACGAAATGTGAACAGAATTGTTTTATTGAACAAAGGAAACATCGTCATGGACGGCACCCCTGCTCATGTGTTCTCAGAATCGGAAAGACTCAGCAAGCTGGGACTGGCAGCACCAAAAGCATCGCTGATAGCTGCAAAGCTCCGAACTCTGGGTCTTCCTTTGGAGCAGGATATTTATACATTGAAGCGGCTGCGGAAGAATCTGAATGAGTTGAAAGGTGAAAGTGGAAAGCTGAAAGCTGAAAACGAACAGCACGAAATCATGGCAGGACAGATGAACCGTCCCCCTGTCTTGCAACAAGAAGACGTGACAGGACAGATGAACCGTCCCCCTGTCTGGGACGCTAATGACGGGGGTGAACAGCATGCTTAAAGACATTACCCTTGGTCAGTTTTTTCCCGGTGACACACTTGTACACAGACTCGACCCCCGCACAAAACTAATCTTAATGGTTGTATATATTACAGCATTGTTTATGGCAAAAGGCTTTCCCGCATACACTTTTATGCTTGCTGTGCTAATAACATGTTTAGCGGTATCCCGAATCAAGCCAAAAGCTATTTTCCGGGGGTTAAAACCTATATTCATAATAATATGTATAACTGTCATACTAAATATTTTCTTTATACGCGGAGAAACGGTACTTTTCCAGTATCGGGCTATCGTCATTACACAAGAAGGACTTATAACCGCTGTGTTTATGGCATCTCGATTGATGATGCTGATAATAAGCACATTTTTACTTACCTATACCACATCTCCGATAACCCTAACCGACGGTTTGGAGCGAATGCTCAGCCCGCTCAAAAAAATCAAATTACCGGTACACGAGTTTGCAATGATGATGAGCATAGCCCTGCGAATGATTCCGACTCTAATAGAAGAAACAGATAAAATAATGAGTGCACAAAAATCAAGAGGAGCTGATTTTGAAACAGGCGGCCTCCTGAAAAGAGCAAAAGCAGTCCTCCCCTTACTTATCCCGCTCTTCATAAGCGCATTTCGCCGCGCCGACGAGTTGGCAACAGCAATGGAAAGCCGCTGCTACCACGGAGGTGAAGGAAGAACAAAAATGAAAATCCTGCGCTTCGCTTCAAGAGACTTCGTTGCACTTCTGTTCGGCGCGTGCATTGTTGCGGCTGTAGTTTTGCTAAATTGAAAGCAAATCATAGCGTGAAAAACTCCAATTTCCGTGTGACAGATGAACCGTCCCTCTGTCATATATTTTTTTTGGTTACAAATTGTCACAATTTTGAATTTATGTTGACATTTCGAAAAAATGTGTTACATTTGAATAAATGATGAACGGGAATCGGAGGAAAACTCAATATGAAATTGTTTCCCATGTTCCGCAACCGAATAAGAACAGCATCGACAACAACCAAAATTACGATAGTTGTCTTACTCATTGTGTTAATAAACACCGCGATTATCGGTACTTCCGGCTTCATATTCCAAAGAAATGAAGCTATCCATAACTATTCCATCAGGTCTGTAGCGATTGCGAAAACTGCTGCCATGTCCATAGAAACGTACGAATTTTGGCACGCCCTCAATGCAAATGAAAAAAACGAACATTATTTGCACTTGCAAGAACATTTTGAAGAAATCGCGTACGAAGAGAACCTGTTGTATTTTTACGCAGGCACATTTGATCCGGAATTCGGTATGATAATGTACTTAGAAGGACACGGTGACATTTTTGGCTTAAACGGTCATGTACCTTTATCAATTTTTCCTCAAGCCGCTTTTGATGCGTTTGAATATGGCACAGCTCAAGTAACAGATGTTTACCGTCTTAACTTCGATGGAACCTTGGGTATTTCGGCGTATGCGCCTATATTTAATGAAGATAATGAAATAATAGGATTAATAGGTGTATTGATATCACTTAGTGCTGCTCTCGAAAGAAGCGGTAATTATGCCTTGACGATACTCACAATTTCGTTTTTAACATTTTTGGTGCTTATGTGGATTCCTATGTATTATGTTAAAAAGCTGGAAGCCAAACAAAAAAGCGAACATAGACAAAATGAAATCCAGCTTACAAAGTTAAATCTGGTTGTACAATCGGAAGGCATCGGGTTATGGGATTTGGTAATACAAAAAACCGACCCGTTCAACCCCGCAAATATTAATGTGTATTCCGATCAATTCAGACATTTGATAGGATATTCCGATGAAAAAGATTTTCCCGACATTCTCTCCAGTTGGGCAGATAAACTGCATCCTGATGATGCAGAAAAGACCTTTAACGCTTTCAAAGCGCATTTATATGATACAACCGGAAACACTCCTTTTAATTGTGAATACCGCTTATTAAAGAAAAACGGCGAGTACTCTTACTATTCTGCGGCGTGTGAAACAGTGCGAGATAAAGACGGCGCACCGCTCCGCGCCTGCGGTTCTCTGATAGACATTACCGACAGAAGGAATATGCAAGAGCGTATAATGCTGATGCTTGATACATCGCCGATTTGCACTCAAATATGGGATAAGAATCTCAATACGATTGATTGTAATGAAGAAGGTGTCCGTCTGTACGGTTTTCGCGACAAGGCAGAATACAGGGAGCGGTTCATTACCAGTTGTTCGCCTGAATTTCAGCCCGATGGACGGCGTTCGGACGAAAAAGCCGTTGAGCTTGTGCATCAAGCGTTTGAAAGCGGTTACTGTAAATTCGATTGGATACATAAAATGCCGGATAGTGATGAATTAATACCGGCGGAAATCACGCTTGTACGGGCGAAATACGGTGAGGATAATGTTGTTCTCGGCTACACCCGGGATATGCGCGAGCATAATCGCCTGATGGAGGAGCTAAGGTCAGCCAGCCGGGCAAAGAGTGAGTTTGTGGCAAATATGAGCCATGAGATACGTACGCCGATAAATTCCATTATCGGCATGACTGCGATAGGGAAAAGAGCGAATGATACCGAAAAGAAGAATTTCGCCTTTAATAATATCGAAAGCTCTTCCACGCATTTACTGGGCGTTATAAACGACATACTTGATTTGACAAAAATTGAAGCGGGTAAAATGGAGCTTTCATATGTTGAATTTAACTTTGAAGAAATGATTAGCAAAGTAATGGGTGTAGTTCGTGGTAGCGCAGATGTAAAAAAACAGAAAATAACCATTAATATAGATAAAAATATCCCACCCACCCTTGTAGGAGACGACCAGAGGCTGACACAATTGATAACAAACTTATTATCCAACGCAGTAAAATTCACCGGGGAAGGCGGTAATATCCGGCTGGATGTATTACAGAAAGAAAAGTGTGATGAGTATAGCAACCTATGCGTTGAAGTGACAGATAGCGGAATCGGTATATCCTTAGAGAACCAGGAAAAACTGTTTAACGCCTTTGAACAGGCGGAAACAGGGATAGCCCGCACTTACGGCGGTACGGGGTTGGGTTTGGCAATTTCCAAGCGCATCGTAGAGGCAATGAATGGTCAAATATGGGTGGAATCGGAAGAAGGCAAGGGTACGAAATTTTCTTTCATTATTCGCTTGGAACACATTTTTAGAGATACGGAATTATCACATGAAACAGATGCACCCGTCCACGGCGGCGGCACTGATATACCGGACGGCTTATTTAAAGACAAACGTTTATTACTTGTCGAAGATATGGCAACCAACCGTCTTGTTTTGATGTCGCTTTTAGAAGACAGCGGCATGATTATTGATTGCGCGGTAAACGGCAAAGAAGCGGTAGATATGTTTGCTGCCGACCCGAAGATATACGATGTCATTTTTATGGATGTCAGGATGCCTGTAATGGACGGATATGATGCAACCAAAAATATTCGTGCTCTGGATGTACCGGAAGCAAAAACTATTCCGATCATCGCCATGACTGCCAATGTATTCGCCGAAGATGTGGAAAAATGCCTTGAGGCGGGCATGAACGGGCATATCGGAAAACCGTTTAATTATGATAACTTGCTGCAGCAAATTCGCGTGTTTTTTAAAGAATAGGTATAAACCAAAAAATGGCTGAACAAAAAAACATTGCTATACATATAATGTTTGACGGCTCACGGTATCACGGGTGGCAGGTGCAAAAGTCAGAGGTCACTGTCGCCGGAACGATTGAGTCTGCTTTGTTGCAGCTATGCGGGCATGAGGTGAAAATTCACGGTTGCGGACGAACAGACGCAGGCGTACATGCGGAGCGGTATTGTGCGAATTTTAAGACAACGGCGAACATACCGCCTGACAGGTTTCCGCTTGCCGTCAACTCTCTGCTGCCTGCAGATATTTCCGTACAAAAAGCAATTGGAGTCCCCGATGATTTTGACGCAAACCTCTCTTGTATAAAAAAAGAATACACTTACAGGATTTTCAACTCACGAATACGCAATCCGTTCTACTCCGATAGAGCGTACTTTTATCACCAAAAGCTCAATGTTGAGGCTATGAAAAAAGCAGCGCAGCATTTTGTAGGAACACACGACTTCGCCGCAGTCCGCTCCGTCGGCACGGAAACAAAAACGACTGTGAGAACTGTCCATTGGTATGAAATCGATGAATGCGAAAACCTCATTGAACTCCGGGTTTGCGCAGACGGCTTCCTCTATAATATGGCAAGAGCTATGGCAGGAACACTCTTGTATGTTTCCGAAGGAAAAATACAGCCCGACGACATCCCGAAATTACTGTTAAATAAAGACCGCAGCCTGACAGGTCCGACAGTCCCTCCCGAGGGTCTGTATCTGACAAGAATATGGTATGACGGCGAGGTTGGAACGCTTTTCATTTAAAACAATTCCATTTTTCCAAAAAACATGATATACTGACAGGTGCGCTGTCAGTATATGCTGATTTCTTGCGATTAGGGAAAACGGGTTTTTTATGAGCGGTGAAGATAATACAAACAAAAAAAAGCGCAGCTTCATTCGACCTATCATACTGTTGGTAGTTATTGCCATCGTTGCGATTATAGTGATATCTCTGGTTTCCGCATATAACTCAGGCACTTTACATGCACCCGGAATATTCTCCCGGGGAGCATCGGAAATATCGGTCGACGAGTTTAACTTCGATGTCGGGCGTGAAAGAGTCTTTGCACACGCGGAGGGCTTTACCGCAGCAGTAGGCACACTGGGAATCAATGTGTTTGATGCCGCCGGAAACGAAACGTTCCGGGATGCATTTCGAATGTCCCGCCCAACACTCGGCAACTCGGGGAATCGCTTCATAGCTTACGATATCGGCGGAACGTCTGTTCGAGTTTTTAACAGCTCACAACTCATTTCGTCACTAGAGATAGAAGGATCCATTGTATCCGCATCAATTAACCAAAACGGATGGTTTACAATAGTCACGCACGAGGGCGGAAATAACCGGGGCATTGTCACAACATATAATCAAAACGGAACAGCAGTTCATTGGGTCAGTTTTGGAACCGGATTTGTCCTTTCCGCAGAGCTTTCACAAGACAACCATAATCTGGCGATACTAAATCTCGCCGAAACAGGAAGCAGAATAAATTTCTATCACGGCATTGACACAGACAAACACGAACCCGATTTTATTTTTGATGTATACGGCGGATTGATTATAGATATAATATATTTACCTGATAATGATGTACTGGCGATTTCTATGGACTCGCTTTTCCTCGTCGAAAATGACGGCAGAGGCAGAATGCTTTACTCATTCGCCGATAAACATCTCAGCGGTTATGCACATGACGGAGATTTTGTTGCATTACACCTAAACGACTACGGTGTCGGGAATCAAGGACGTCTTATCTCATTTCATGTTGATGGAACAAACCTTGGAGAAATTACATTCAACCGTGAAATCGTATCAATGTCCGTTTCTGACAGAACTCTGGTTGTACTAAAAAGTGATACTGTTTTGTTCTTTAACGAGGAGTTCGAAGAATTTCCGGTATCTGCAGATAGTATCTCTACCGCAGGAGCAAGCAGAATACTTGCGGTCAGCGAAGACGTCGCTATTGCTACAAGCGAAAACTCAGCGGTTGTTGTCAGAAGAGAGAAGGAGCACTAGGCTGTGACCACTTTTTTAATTGATTTAGCTGTAATCGGAACCATCGCCTTTTGCGGTTGGCGAGGATTTAAAAGCGGGCTTATACGAGGCGTTTTTGGTATTGTTTCTCTTGTTGCTGCTTTGCTTATAGCAAATATAGCAGCTCAAGCTTATTCGGGCGAAACCAAAGGGATGCTTCTGCCTTTTGTCAGCGGTATTGTAGAATCAACAATGACCGATTTAACAGAAGAAGGAATTGAATATCAGGAGATTGCGCATGACCACGAAATCAGCGACGAGGATTTTGGTCCGGCTTATATAACTCTGCGGCAGCTTGGTTTACCCGAAGCCGCAGCGGTGAGGATTGCAGAGCAATCCACTGATGTGGAAGAAGATGAGCGCGGAAGATATTTCTCAGACGTGATTGCCGACAGGCTTTCCGGTGCTTTCTCCTACGTGGCTGTATTCGGTATCTCTTTCCTGCTTCTGGCGATAGTTTTTGCGGTTATAGGAAATTTGGTAGGCGTGGTTTTTGCTCTCCCGGGACTTAAATATGTCGATATGATTGCCGGATCTGTTTTTGGTCTTTTTAAAGGAGTCATAATAGTATATACTATAGCAGTAATTCTGCGATACTTTGGATTGCTGATATTACCGACGCTGGAACGCACAACTATACTGAAATATATTATCAATAATAATCCGATAGCAAATATGCTGGGAGTATAATAAAAACGGGTGGTGTCATTTGTGAAGTTTGTTCCGAATATTCTGTCTGTATTTCGAATATGCCTCGTACCTGTATTCGTTTTTGCGTTTTTTGCAGACGAGCGGGACATAAAGTACTATGCAATACTCGTCTATGCAGTTGCAGGGCTTAGTGATTTTCTCGACGGCTTTATAGCGCGAAAGTTTGAAGCTCAATCAGGACTCGGAAAATTTCTCGACCCGCTTGGCGACAAGCTTATGACATTTACCGTTTTAGTTTGCATCACTACAACCAGACATGTCCTCATCCCTGCGACAGCAGTGTTTTTCGTCAAAGAAGCACTTATGGGCATTGGCGGTCTTATCATTCATAAAAAAGCACATGTCGAAATGCCGCCCGCGAATTTCATCGGAAAAGCATCAACCGTTGTATTCTTTTTAGTCTGCATCGCTCTGATGTTCTTTTGGAACCTTCCCAACGCAATTGCCGTCTTATTAACATCCTTTGCAATATGCCTGACATTGATAGCACTCTTTATATATCTGTGCTCATATATAAGAATAATGAAATCCATACAAAAAAACGGAGAAAATAAATGCAACCATCAATCTGTTCAAGATGTAAACGAAACCCCGCAGTAATTTTCATCACAAAAATCGAAAATCAGAAAACCACTAACGAAGGTATTTGCCTCAAATGCGCCCGTGAGCTTAACATCAAGCCTGTTGAAGACATGATTAGGAGAATGGGTCTGACAGATGAGGATTTGGAAAGCCTGACCGATGAAATGATGGATGTAATGAGCGGGTTTGACAGTCTTGCCGATCATGTCGATCCGGAAGACAATACCGAAGACGGAAAGACCGCGACATTTCCATTTCTAAACAGACTTTTCGGCGGTCCGGACGATTCCCCTCACCGCGAATCCTCAAGAACCGGCCGCGAAACAAAAGAAAAAGAACAAAGCAGTGGATATGGAGCGCAAAGCGGACAAATACCACATAGCAGTCACGGTAGTAAAAGGCGCAAATATCTGGAAAGCTATTGTATCTCTTTGACAAAAAAAGCCGCCGAAAAAAAGCTTGACAGGATAGTCGGTCGCGAAACAGAGACAGAGCGGGTTGTGCAAATTCTCAACCGCAGACAAAAGAACAACCCGTGCCTTATCGGCGAGCCGGGTGTTGGAAAAACCGCGATTGCGGAGGGTCTGGCACAACGCATCCATAATGAAGATGTCCCTCACAAGCTGCGGAGTAAAGAAGTATATTTACTGGATTTGACAGCACTGGTCGCCGGCACGCAGTTTCGCGGACAGTTTGAAGCACGAATGAAAGGTCTTGTAGAAGAAATCAGAAATCACGGCAATGTCATACTTGTCATTGATGAGGTGCACAGCCTGGTCGGTGCCGGTGATGCCGAAGGTTCAATGAATGCTGCCAACATCTTAAAGCCCGCGCTTTCAAGGGGAGAAATTCAGGTTATCGGCGCAACGACCTTTAATGAGTATAGAAAACACATCGAAAAGGATGCGGCATTGGAACGCAGATTCCAACCTGTGGTCGTTACCGAGCCTTCTATTTCCGAGTCCATTGAAATCATTATCGGCATAAAGAATTACTATGAAGTTTTCCACGGTGTTAAGGTTTCGGATGATATTGCGCGGCAAGCGGTAACCTTATCCGAGAGATATATAACAGACAGATTTCTGCCGGATAAAGCGATTGACCTGATTGACGAAGCTTGTTCTGATATGAATCTCAAAAGTGAACTGATTGCACGTAAGGAAGCAATAAAAAAAGAACGTGCCGATTTGCAAAAAGAACGTGATTTGATTTTATCGGCTCCGGATGATAACGATTTTGCCAGGCTTGCAGATATCCGCACGCTCGATTTACGCTTGGCAGAAGAACTGGACGAGTTGGAGCTGCAAGGTGACCCTGTTCTGACGATCGATAATCTTGCCCGTGTAATTGAGCTTTGGACAAAAGTCCCTGCATCCAATATCCGCGAGGATGAGTTTAAACGGCTCTCCGAGCTTGACAAACGCTTAAAAGAAAACATTATCGGACAAGACGAAGCAGTAGAAAGCGTCTGCGCAGCAATCAAGCGCAACAGGGTCGGCATTTCATCAAAACGCAAACCTGTATCTTTTATTTTCATCGGCTCGACAGGCGTTGGAAAAACAGAGCTTGTAAAACGGCTCGCTTCAGACTTGTTCGACTCACCCGAATCGCTCATAAGACTCGACATGTCCGAGTTCATGGAAAAACATGCGGTCTCAAGAATCATAGGCTCACCACCCGGTTATGTAGGTTATGATGAAGCGGGGCAACTGACCGAAAAAATTCGCCGCAAGCCTTACAGTGTTATACTCTTTGACGAGATAGAAAAGGCGCATCCCGATGTTATGAACATCTTGCTCCAAATTCTGGACGATGGACATATCACAGACGCGCATGGACGAAATATCAACTTTGAAAATACAGTGATTATAATGACCACAAACGCGGGCAGCGATAAAAAAGACGGTGCTGTCGGTTTTAACCGTTCGGCAAATGAACAGGGCAAAGAAAAAGCGGAAAAAGCGTTAAAAGACTTCCTCCGTCCCGAGTTTATCAACCGTGTTGATGAAGTTGTGTATTTTAATCATCTGTCAGAAGAACACTTTAAATCAATTGCAAGATTAATGCTCAATGAACTTCGTGATTCAATGGCTGAGAAACCGATAGACCTGACCTTCGATGACAGCGTATTGGATTATTTAACGAAAAAGTCATACTCGCTTGCGTACGGCGCAAGAAACCTCCGCCGGCTAATCCAAAAAGAAATAGAAGACAAAATAGCCTCCGGAATGATAGAAAACTACACCCGCCCCGTAACGATGGTAGCCCTGTCTGCTGTAGATGAGGAGATACATATAGTGACGGCGTAAGGTTGGGGGACGGTTCATCTGTGGATTTTGGGGGACGGTTCATCTGTGGATTTTGGGGGACGGTTCATCTGTGGATTTTGGGGGACGGTTCATCTGTGGATTTTGGGGGACGGTTCATCTGTCTTTCTCCCTTGGAGAAAGATAGAAGAACCGTCCCCCTGACAACTTGTAACGGAATCGTGACGAAACTGTTAAAATTTATTGACAGTGGGCGTTACTTTTTTGTATAATACTCTCAAGTAAAGAGAGTTTTTTCTCTTTTTTGCGGAAAAATTTATAGGAGGGTATATTTATGAAAAGAAAGCTTAGCTTGCTGTTTGCCATTATGATGCTGCTGACCTTGGTAGCCGCATGCGGGGATGGCACCGATGGCGGTATCGACGGCACACCGGCAGCGACACCACCTCCGGATAACCAGGGAACAAATGATCCCGGCGAAGTAGATACCGACGAGGGCTGGGGCGACGTTACTTATGACGGAGAATATGTCCCGCCGCCGACAGATTTCGCTATGGAAATCGACATCCTTTTGTGGAGCGGTGCAGGCACCTATTTGCGTGATCTCGGAAACCAAGACTGGGGTCCGGAAGACCTCTTCGGTCAGAACGAAGCCAAAGCATATGCCATTGCAAAAGAGTTTAATAAAATATATCCGAATGTAGTAATCAATATCCTAGCCGTTGACGGCGGTCCCGAGGACGCTGCAGGCGGTGCCGGCTGGGCGCAGGAGATTGAAAACTTCCGTGCCGAGTATGGTAAGTATCCCGATATTTGGGCTTCATTTGATATGTTCGGAGATATAAGAAAAGGCCTTGTTGCCGACATCTCCATCTTTGAAAACGATCCTGTATATCGCTCGTTTAACAAAGGCATTATGGATATGATGAACTACAACGGCAGACAATTCGGCCTGCCGCAGTACATTGTGCCCTGGGGTATCTTTGTCAACAGAACGCTTGCGGAACAAAACAACATTGATATTCCCGATACGGACTGGACAATTGATGAATACACACGTTTTATTTCTAATTCGGTTCCCAACGAATGGTACGGTGCTCCCGATGCCGAAATCATTTCAATAAATACTATGGCAAAAGGGTTTGCATATCAAATACTTAACCGCAGTCCCGGCGACCCGTTTGTTGTTTTTGATTCCCCCGAGTTTTTCGCTATACTCGAACATATCCCCCGCTGGGCAAACCATGCAATATGGCCGCAGGCTGATATCGGAAACGTTGACGAAGGTTTTATGGACTGGTGGTGGTCTCCCCGCTGGTTCCAAACCGGAAAAACACTGACATTGGCGGGTGACCCGTGGTTTATGGGCGACTTCGCTCATCCCGACCCGAATCACTGGTTCCATGTCGCGTTTGACTTTGATATTTATCCGCGTCCGTCTACCGCTGACGTACCAAGCCATGTCGGACTTGTTCTCGACCCAATGGTCATTCATAACTACCATGCATATGTCGATGCAGGTCAATTGACCGAGGAAGAAGCTGACATGAAGCTGAAAATGGCATGGGAATTTGCCAAATTCTTCAGTGCCGACACCCGTGCATGGCAAGCTGCAGCCGATCAGATGTTCTCTGAT
This sequence comes from Oscillospiraceae bacterium, assembly GCA_009783555.1. Lineage (GTDB taxonomy): Bacteria > Bacillota > Clostridia > Oscillospirales > Oscillospiraceae > WRMH01. The sequence continues at coordinate 26,605 of WRDH01000006.1, read as the reverse complement.
GTTAACGATGATGGCACTGTTGTATTCAAGACTTCTCTCAACGACTCGATGCCGCTGGTTGTGGGCAGAGCGTTCCATGAGCAGATGGAAATCTGGTACTCGACCGAAACACATGCCCGCTTTAAGGATAACCCGAATATGCCCGGTTGGAATGCTGTTCTTGAATTGTGGGAAGCCGGTCAGGTATGGGATTACTCCGACAAAGCGTTTCCGAGGTTCTATGAGTACGACGGATCTTCCAGAGAAATCCTGTTCGAGTGGCATAACTCTTGGAATCCCGATGTCAACGGTGGTGTGAGGCGAACCGATGCTAACTGGCTTGACACAATAAAAGCGCGTATGCCCGACTGGAACAGAGACTTTAACGAACGTTTTGAAAGAGTCTTTGCCGAAACCGATGATGCAATAGCAAGATTCTACAGATGACCTTATGTTGATTAGGAGCAAGACAGGGGGACAGGTTCCTTGTCTTGCTCAGATATAGCCCAAAGTAAGAATACAAAGTCAAGTGGCAAGACAAGGAACCTGTCCCCCTGTCTTGCGGAGCGTCATTTCCATGAAAAGGTCTAAAATAATCACGTCAATAATTATAACCGTTGTAGCTGTTGCCGGTATGCTTTTTTTGATTTTCGGCGGCAATACGGTTGTCGAGCCTGTCACCCCGGAAGAAGCTGCATGGGCAAAGAGTTATTTGCGTTCATCATTGCGTAACCCCTCGATGCTGTATGCGGATTTTTTAAATGCACACACGGGACGGGTTACACCCGGGTATACAACAATTGTCTCGCAGCCGAATAGTACTCTTGACGGAGGAGAGTCCATGGAGTACCGTGTCACAGTGCCCGAAGAAGGATTGTATGCGCTGCTGCTGGACTGTGCTGTGCGTGACCGCAGCTTTGTGACGATAACTCTTTCAATCGAAGTTAACGGCGTACTCCAATATGCCGAAGCGAGCAACATAGATATCCCTATATTCTGGACAGATGAAACTAAGGTTTTTCCGCTTGATAGCTTCGGTGATGAAACTGTTCCGGGAATAATCCATTTAAACGATATACGTACTGTCGGACTGCATAACAATACATACTTAACAACATCACCCATCCTGTTTTGGTTGGATAAGGGTGAGAATGTGCTGACCTTAACTAACAGATCGGCACGTACTTTGTTAATCGGAGACCTGACAGTTACGTCCGGCAACACCCCGCCTGCATATGCCGAGTACAGTAAAAACCGCGGCAATTTCATCCCTGTTCAGGGTATATGGGAAATAAACGGCATAATGTATAATGAAAAGAACTCGACATTTTTGCAAAATGCCGCGACAACGGCACGCGGTGCGACACCTTATCATCCCGTAAACAGGCTGGTTAATATTACAATGTTCAATGCCATAGGCGCGGAAGCTGTTTACGACTTCGTTGCAGAGGACGCGGGTTGGTATGCTGTTGCCCTGCACCTGAATAACGATCAAAACGACTTTCCGTCCTTTGTTACACTGCGCGTTAACGGCGAGATTCCTTTTGCCGAAGCGGCAGCCTTTACAATCCCCGGTATCGGGAGTACAAACAGATGGCAAAATACTGTTTTTGCCGATGAAAACGGCGAACCTTATTTTATCTATCTCAACAAAGGGCATAATACTATTTCGCTCAGAAGCGATGCCGAACCAATTTCACAGCAGCTTCGCGACTTGCGTCTGCTTGTTGAACATATCAATCAATTTTCACTTGACATCAAGAAAATCGTCGGCAGAGAAACGGACAGAAACCGTACCTGGCGATTAACACGATATATGCCTGAAACCGAAGATACTCTCCGGGCTTATGACATTTTGCTTCGCGACATGCTGACGGAGCTGGGCAAGCACTCATCACGCGGCGTTAATGCTTCGACGCTTGCCGGTCTTGTTGAGTCTCTGACTCTTTTGCACAGAATGAGAGAAAAACCCGATGAGCTGCCGCTCTATCTGGAAACACTGTCGGGCGACCGTGTTTCGATACTCATGCGCGGCGGTAATGCTCTCGACGATTTGATATCGCTCTCGTTTAACCTTAATATGATTTATCTTTTCGACGGGGTCTCGCATCTGCCGCGTGATAACCCCCCGTTCACTACTGCAATTTCGGCAATGGGCAGTCAGCTTTGGGCATCTTTTGTATCACCTAAATATGCAGTACGCGACGACCCTGATGCTTTGAATATTTGGATGAATGCGCCGGCTATACTTGTCGATTCTCTGCAAAAGCTTGCCGATACGCGATTTACGCCTGAAACGGGAATTAAAGTCAACTTCTCTATCATGCCTGATCAGAACAGGCTGGTATTAGCTTCGGCAGGCGACACGCAGCCTGATATAGCCATGTCTATAGAACGGCACATCCCATTTGATCTTGCTGTGCGCGGGGCACTATATGACCTGACCGAATTTCCTGACTTTTGGGATATTGCCACGCGTTTTGCCCCGGGGTCGATGATGCCGTATCTGTTCAACGAAGGGATTTACGGATTCTCCGAGTCGATTAACTTCAACGCATTGGTCTACCGCGAGGATATACTTGACAACCTCGGAATCCCGGCGCCCGACACCTGGTATGATGTCGGCGAGATGATGAGCGAATTGCAGCGTTTTGATATGAGTTTCTTTAAGCCGATCGCGTCGGGTATCGGATACAAATGGTTCGACCAAACTGCTCCGCTTATCTATCAGTTTAACGGTCAGTTCTATCAAGAGGACGGATTGGGTACAGCTATTAATCAACCAAATGCCGTCAAGGGCATCACGTTTCTCGGCGATTTGTTTACAACATATGCTTTAAGCGAGCAGGTTCCGTCGTTTTTTAACTCGTTCCGGTACGGGCAAACACCGATAGGTATTACCGATAACTTTAACTATTTACTTATAAGATACGGCGCGCCCGAGCTTACAGGTCAGTGGCGTCTGGCGCTTCCACCCGGAATTCCGCAGGAAGACGGAACAATTTCGCGCTGGTATATAGCGAACGGCCGCGCAATTGTCATCTTTGAGTCCAGCGATAAAATAGACGAGAGCTGGGAGTTTATAAAGTGGTGGACGAGTGAAGACGTACAGACCGAATACGCTTTTAACCTGCTTTCGTCATATGGTTATATGTTCCTGCCGGGCAACATAAAAGCACTCGAAAATTCTTATCTGCCCGACGAAGACAAGGCTGTGATTCTTGAGTCAATTAACTGGCTTCGCGATGTGCCGCGGAGTCCAGGACAGTATATGCTCGAGCGTACATTGTCGGATATCTGGAACTCCATAGTCTTCGACGGCGTACCCGCTCAGGTTGCAATCGATATAAAGGTTATAGATATACAACGTGAGTTCCAACGTAAAATGACGGAGTTCGGGTATCTTGATGCCGAAGGAAATCTTCTCAAACCATATACCGTAAGAGAGCTTGACTGGATTATTGAGCAAATAGCCAAGCACAATACGGTATATCCATGAGGGGGGTGACAGGGTGACAAAAACCTCCAAGCTAAGAAAAAGCAGAGAGTCTCTGAAGGATACCTTTCGTGTATTTTGGTTGCTTTTTCCTTATGGACTATTGTTTTCGACATTCATAGCCATCCCTGTTGCCATGTCAATCGGGCTGTCGCTCACATACTTCAATGTAGTGCAGGCACCTGAGTTTTCGGGATTTCGAAACTATATAACCATGCTAACGCAAGACGAAGTGTTCTTCAGGCATATCATTCCGAACACGGTAAAGTACGCATTGCTGGTGGGTCCGGGCGGATATATTCTTTCGTTTTTGCTGGCTTGGGTTCTCTCTCAAATCCAAAAAGGTCCGCGTACCATTTTTGCATTAGCACTTTACGCTCCGTCGATGGCGGGCGGCGTGTTCATATCGGTTATATGGCGTACGATTTTTTCGGGTAATCAGAGCGGATATATAAATGCGCTGCTGCTGAGGTACGACCTTATTGAAAGTCCCATCCAATTTTTGCTCGAGCCGGCTTATCTTCTTAACATAATGATTTTTGTCGCTCTATGGAGCTCGATGGGTATCGGTTTTCTTGCCATGCTCGCAGGCATACTTAACATCAACGAGGAGTTATACGAAGCGGCTTATATCGACGGTATACAGAACCGTTTTCAAGAGATTATTTACATCACCATACCGCTGTTAAAGCCGCAAATGCTGTTTGGTGCAGTTATGGCTATTGTCGGCGCGTTTAATAACGGAATGATTGGCGTTGCATTATCGGGAATGAATCCCACGCCGCAATACAGCGGACAGTTGATTATTAACCACATCGAGGATTACGCCTTCCAACGCTACGAGATGGGGTACGCAGCAGCACTTTCGGTCGCACTTTTAGGTATAGTCTGGCTGTTTTCCAAGCTTGCGTATAGTTTATTCGGAGAGAGGGATTAGAGTTATGGCAAACTTTTTCGGTTCGCGCAGCAACCCAAAAAAATTCGCGGCATCGCAGATAAAATTCTATGCGCTTTTGATTCCGCTTTCGCTCTTTATGCTGTTGCCGGTGGTTTTTATCATCAATCAGGCTTTTAAGCCGATGGATGAGTTGTACCGCTTCCCTCCGACATTTATCGTCCAGCGTCCCACAACTTTGAACTTCCAATATATCTTCGGTATCGCCGATGCTTCAGGAGTTCCGCTTATCCGCTATCTGGTGAATTCATTTATCGTAACGGCTATAACAGTTACATCCTCGATTTTTCTTACCGCAATGACAGCATATGCCTTTTCTAAAAAGAAGTTTCGCGCACGTGCATGGTTGTTTCGCATAAATCAGGCGGCGTTGATGTTTGTCCCGATTGCAGTTGCGGTGCCGCGCTATCTTGTTATCATTAACACAGGAATGGAAAACACTTATTGGGCGCATATTCTGCCGCTTTTGGCAATGCCCGTCGGGCTGTTTTTGGTTAAGCAGTTCGTCGATCAGGTACCCGATGAAATCCTGGAAGCGGCGAGGATTGACGGCGCGGGTGAAATCGCGGTGATGTTCAGGATTGTCTTTCCACAGATAGGTCCCGCGCTTGCAACTGTCGGCATCCTATGCTTCCAGGTAGTCTGGAACGCAGTCGAATCGTCGAACATCTATGTCATTGACGAAACGCTCAAGACCTTTGCGTTTTATCTCAACACCTTTGCGGTTGACCAAAACCCCGCAATGGCGGGTATGGCGGCTGCGGCGGGTTTTATAATGTTTATGCCTAATTTGATTATCTTTATTGCGTTGCAGTCGCGAGTTATGAATACCATGAGTCATTCCGGCATCAAGTAAGAGAGGTGGATGCGTGAAAAAGATCATATGCATAGTTCTCTGCCTTTTGGTGACGGCGTCACTTTTTGTGCCGACGGCACTTGCCGCGCAGTCCACAACCTATACATGGGCGCTTAACCGCAAAGGTAACTTTGTACGCACTCAGGATGCATACTTGCCCGACCGCACAGTCACGGATTTAATGCTCAACGAACCCGAGGATCTCTTCATCACCGGGGACAATTTGCTTTATATCAGCGACGGCGGCAACAGGCGTATCGTTGTATATGACATCGACCGCGGTGTTCAGGTGCGAGAGATTACACATCCGTCCCTGCAAAGACCGCGCGGAATACATGTGACGCAGGACATGGAAATGTATGTCGCTGATTCAGCCGCTTCGGCAGTATTTCGCTTTAGCCCTGACGATGAGCTGATCCAAACCTTTACACGCCCTGTCTCAGCAGCGTTCGGTGATACGCCATACTCGCCCATGCGTGTGGCGGTTGATAACCGGGGCAGTCTTTATATCATCGGCGAAGGCGTCGCAAGCGGCGTTATCCAGCTCTCGGTAACAGGCGAATTCTTAGGGTTCTTTACCTCCAACAGAGTGACACTGACGTTTGCGCAGCTTATGCAAAACATCTTTTTCACCGATGCTCAAATGGCAAACCTGCAGGACCGCATACCCGGGACATTCTCCAACGTCTACACCGACCAGCGCGGCATTGTCTATACCGTTACGATGGGACGCGACTCCCCCGATAACGTTAAGAAACACAACATGCGCGGCGGCAACATGTTCGCCGAGCGGGATGTTATTTCGTTCCGTTCGCTCTCCGATATCACAACCGATAAAAACGGTGTTATTTATGTCACCGACAGCCGCGGCTGGGTTGCGGTCTATTCACCCGAAGGTGAGTTCATCTTCTACTTCGGCGGATATTCCTTGGACGATGTCGCAGGCTTGTATTCATACCTAACGGCTATAGCGGTCGAGGATGACGGAACATTATGGACACTTGATTATGACAAAGCATACCTGCAAAGCTACAGCCCGACCGAGTATACATTATCTATCTACGAAGCTCTTGCGCTGTTTAATCAAGGGCGTTATGCAGAAGCCGAGGATACATGGAGAACTGTTTTACGCTACAATCAAACCTCTATCCTTGCGCATGACGGCATCGGCAAAGCAAACCTCTACAGACAAAATTTTGCAGCTGCGCAGTATCACTTTGAACTGGCGGGAAATCGTGAATTCTATTCTCAGGCATTCTGGGAGGTGCGTAACGCATGGCTTCAGGAAAACCTCATCTGGTTTATGGCTGTATTTATGCTCTGGATTTTATTGTCGCTTGCCATTCGTTATATAGACCGTAAAAAACGCCTAAAGCTGGCAACAGTTCAAGTAATGGAAAAAGCCCGGGAATTACCCGTCTTTAGAACATTTGCGTTTGCAGCGTATATAATGCGGCACCCGCTCGACGGCTACTATGACATGAAGCTAAAAACAAAAGGAACATATGGCGGTGCGACATTACTTATATGCACGCTGTTTATTTCGATGATGCTTTGGCAGACATCCAAGGCATATATATTGCAGACAACGGCAGTCGAGGATATGAATCTGGCGGCAATTGTCGGCGGGTTCTTCGGTCTCGTACTCCTGTTCATTCTTTGCAACTATCTTGTTACTTCAATCAACGACGGTGAAGGTACAATCGGCGAAATATATAAAATGATAGCTTATGCCTCGTTGCCGCTGACCCTGGCATTCGTTATTATTACGATAATCTCGTATGCGATGACATTCAACGAGATTTTTCTTGTAAATCTTACTCTTGCGGCGGGAGCGGTGTGGTTCGGAGTGATATTCTACCTCGGCTTGCAGGAGATACATAACTACAATTTCAAAAATACGATAAAGAGCATATTGTTCACCATCGGCTTTATCGTGCTTGCTATAATTGCTCTGTTGATTTTGACTATTCTATTCCAGCAGATGCTGAATTTCATCGAAGCGATAGGAAGGGAGGCGTATTATTTTGCGACGGGGACTGTATAAGACCATCACCTTTATTCTTGTTCTCATTATGCTGCCGACAACGATACTAGGCGTTGCGTATGTGACGACCATGCGCGACACGGGACTTCCCGAACCACGCATTGAGTACGTGTATACTCCTATCGAAACCTCTGACGACGGCTACAGCTTCCTTGCCGAAATCGGTTATCTGCGGTTTTATTTCCGTGACGACCGCGACGTTATTGCCGTCGTTGACTCCCGTAACGGCTACACCTGGAAAACCGGGCTGGATATTCCGTTTAATCAGGATATAGACCGTGCAGTCGATGCGGCGAGAACGGATGAAGAAAAAATCGAAGCCGCAATTCCCCGAGAGGATGGCTTAAACGCCACGTTTATTGCGCTTGCCAATTCGCTGCTTACTGTTGAATACTTCGATGATACATTAAATATAAGCCGTATATCCTCGGCTTCAAGGCAAGGCGTACGCTCACAGTTAAATGCCGTCGGCGGCAACCCTTATCATTTTGTACTGGATGTAAATTTCCGGGAGATTGACCTCGGCGTCAAGCTTCACATACATCTTACAAGCGATGGCTTACAATATGAAATTTTTGACGATGAGATCACAGGCGAGGATATCAACAGAGTTGCGGCGTTTTTGATAACACCGTTTCTCGGTGCATCGGGAGGAAGACAGGCGTTTTACGACCCCGAAATAATGGATTACTCCGATTCCGTACGCAAGCCGATGATTCCCGGATATGTTTTGATTCCCGACGGACCGGGCGCATTGGTGCGGTTTCGCGAAAACAGTGTTTCCTTTAACAGATATGTCGGGAGCGTCTACGGTGAAAATCCCGCCGATATGACCAATCATATAACAGGGCAGTTGACTGTTGTGCCGTATAAAGAACCGCTGATGCCTGTTTATGGCATAGCTCACGGCGACAGACAAGCTGCGTTTGTATTCTGGGCGGACGAAGGAGATACATATCTCGAAATTATCATTTCCCCCGAGAACAACCTTACAGCCTACACCTTTGCTTATCCGCGTTTTGTATATAACAGGGTCATTTATCAGGTTTACAATCGTGCCGGCGAGGGTTATAACAGACTATTCCCCGAGCGCAACATGTTTGATATAGATGTCACATACAAGTTCCTCGCGGGCGACGGTACAGACGACGGTCTTCCCGCCGACTATACGGGCATGGCATTTGCATACCGCGAGCATCTGCTCAAGACAGGACGGCTGAAGCTCAGAGCAGCGCCCGATAAAATGCCGATACATCTCGATTTTGTTATGAGCGATATAAAGAGCGACCTCTTCGGTTACAGAAACATGGTAACCACAACGGCTCATGATGTAAATAACATTCTGCTCGATTTGCTCGATGCGGGAATTACAAATATTAATGCCGGTATGCTTGGCGCGCAAAGAAACGGTATTACTGGTGGAAAGCCATGGACGCTGAGCTTTACTAACGCAATTGGCTCGAGAAGTGATTTCCGCGATTTGATAACGGGAATGTCTGATCTGGGGGTTGATGTCTATTTTACGCAGGACTACGCCGCGATTAACAGCCGCCAGATGATAATGGGTCCGAACATGGCATCTCACAGAAACAGTTGGGGTATACGGCAACGTATCGAATTTGAAAGCATAAACGTACCTGTCAACGAAATAGGATTCGCGCGGCCGGTAAAAAGTGCCGAATGGATAAATTCACAGTCAAATGCCATGAAGCGAGCGGGTGCTGATAATATAGGCATCGACGGTGTTACCTCACGCCTTACAAGCCACCACGGCAGCAACCCGATGAATGCCGGGCAGGCTATCGAGTTGTTGCGCGAAACGATAAAAGGGCTTGAGATGACAATTAACTCGTATACGCCTAATAAGTACCTGTGGGATTTAACAGACCGTTTTATTAATACACCGCTGCTGCCGACACAGTATATCATCGAAACCGACACGGTGCCGTTTTTGCAAATGATACTCAATGGGACAATGGAGCTTTACGGACCGTATGCCAACTTCTCTTTCTACACCCGGAGTGATATCCTTCGTATGATTGACTATAACGTTTATCCGTCCTTTGTTCTCACGGAAGAGCCGGCGTATCTGCTCTCCGACACAAACTCTTCGGGCTTTTACTCCACATCCTATGACCTTTACCGCGATATTATTATTGATATTTATAACGAGATGTCTGATGTGTACAGACGGCTTAATGCGCAGACATGGGTAGGGCGTGATGTGCTGGATAACGGAGTTATACTCAATACTTACAGCGGCGGAACCAGGGTTTTGATTAACTATACAGAAAGCCCGTTTACATATGAAGGGCATGTTGCCGAGCCACTTTCTGTAGCGATATGGGAGGGTAGTTTAGATTAAAAATGAAAAATGATAATGCAGAATGCAGAAATAAAAAATCTTCTATTGCGTTTTGTGCAAAGCCAACTATGTTGCTCTTTGAAAGGCATGGTTATCGTAATGAAAATGATGTATAAAAGTAAAACAAACAACGGAAAAGCCATCAGCCGCCGTCAGGCTTTGACGGGCTATACTTTCATGCTGCCGTGGATTATCGGGTTTTTTGTTTTCACTGCATACCCCTTTATATATACAATATATCTCTCGTTTTTCGAGGTCGGTAAATCCATATTGGGATATGATCTCGTCTTCACCGGTATCAATAATTATGTTATCGCTTTTTTACGCAATCCCGAGTTTGTGCCTAATCTTATCAGCTTTTTTATCATGGAGCTTACCTATGCGCCAACCATTGTCATCATTTCATTTATCCTCGCGCTGCTGCTCAACCGGCCGATGAAGGGGCGTTCGCTCCTCCGGACGTTATTTTTCCTGCCTGTTATCGTTATGAGCGGTCCTGTCATGAGCCAGATTATGGACTCGGGAGCCGCTTCACTGGAGGGGCTTGAGGACATCTTCATCTTTATGATGGTTTGGAACTATTCCCCCTGGCTTGCAGAAGCTCTTTATAATCTGTTTCTTAACTTCTCGATGGTACTGTGGTTTACGGGTATACCGATAATCCTTTTCATCAACGGACTGCAAAAGATTAACGTTAGCATTATCGAGGCGGCAACCATCGACTCGGCAACATCGTGGCAGATTTTGTGGAAAATAACAATTCCTATTTTGCGTCCGATTTTTCTTTTGGTAACGATTTTTACAGTGGTTCAGCTAAGCCTGTTCTCGATTAATCCGGTTGCCGACATGATACAAAACGCCATCATCTATACTGCGGGCGGTCTTGGGCTTGCATCCGCATTTGCATGGATTTACAGCTTCGGTATCCTTTTGTTGATCGGCATAGCGTTCTTGCTGCTTAAAAATCCAAAGGATACACCGGCTAAGGAGCAAAAAAGGCTGGAAAGGAAGTGACCTAAGTTTGAATATGATAAATAATAATGCAGAATGCAGAATGCAGAAATGGAAGGCACTTTACTGCGTTTGTGCAAAACCAACTATATTGGCTCATTGAAAGGCATGGTTAATAAGATGAAGCAGATTTCTGAGCATACCCTTAATTGGATAAAAAAAGGACATCTGACAAAAATAGTGATTTATGTTATTCTGATTCTTGTCAGCTATCAGTTTATATATCCTTTTATGCGAATGATTTCTCTCTCACTGATGAGTTCGCGTGATATTATGGACCCTTCTGTCACATGGATACCTCGCGGGGCATCGTTTAGCAACCTGAGAGTAGCTATTCTCACGCTCGATTTGGAAAGAACACTTATCGGCTCACTCTGGTTTTCATCGGTTCTTGCCATTTGTCAAACCGTTGTCTCGGCTATGACGGGCTTCGCGTTTGCACGCTTTGAGTTTCCGGGCAAAAGGTTCTTTTTTATAATGGTGCTGCTTTCGTTTATTATCCCGGCGCCCGTTGTTATCATTCCGCGAATGATGATGTTCGTCAATTTGCAGGAAGCTGTCGGTACTCAAATGATCGGCACACCTATACCGCAGATTTTAATGACACTTTCGGGGCAGGGTATATATTCGGCGATTTTAATTCTTATAAGCTACAACTTTACGCGTATGATACCGCGCTCGCTTGACGAAGCGGCGGCAATTGATGGTGCCAGCCCGTTTCAGATTTTTGTACATATCATTTTGCGGCTAAGCATCTCCCCGATTTTGGTTATTTTCCTCTTCTCCTTCGTGTGGAACTGGAACGAAAGCTTCTTAACAGCAACCTTCCTGCGCGACAATCTTCCGCTGATGCCCGGACGGCTTGCCGCCTTTGACAATCTGTTTGCAAGCTACGGTCAAACCTCGGGAGCTGCGGTAAGCCCCGAATTCCGGCTAAACGAAGCCTTTAGGATGTCAGGAACGTTGATTGCTATAATGCCGCTCTTGATACTGTACCTGTTTGTGCAGCGGCAGTTTATTAGAGGAATAGAAAACGCCGGTATCACGGGAGAGTAGGAAAAGGATAATCACAAGAATGAAAAGAATAGTTTTTATTATAGTAACACTTATGATTGCTTTAAGCTTGCTTACAGCCTGTTCCCCTGCATCTGATATCCCTGATGTCATTGATGTCCCTGATATCTCTGACGCCGAACCTGAAGAAATAAATGAGCCGAGGGAGTTGCCGCCGTTTTTGGCGAATCCCCCGACACCCCGGCCAACTGAAATATTAGAAGAAAAGGCGGTAGGTTTTATGTACGACTATGAAAGCTTAACTTACGAATTGGTTTGGAGCGACGAGTTTGATTACGAAGGGTTACCCGATCCCGATAAATGGGGCTACGATGTCGGCGGTCATGGCTGGGGTAACAACGAACTGCAATTTTATACCGATGACGGTAACGCTTGGGTTGACGGAGAAAAACTGATTATTGAAGCGCGAATGACTCCGGACGGGGAAGAAAGAGGCGGCAGAAATGTTACCTCGGCGCGTGTGATATCGAAGGATAAGGGTGATTGGCTTTACGGCAGAGTAGAAGTCAGAGCCAAGTTGCCTGCAGGGCTTGGTTCATGGCCTGCGATTTGGATGCTTCCGACTGACTGGGAATATAATAATACATGGCCCGACAGCGGCGAGATTGACATCATGGAGCATGTGGGCTTCGATCTCAATAATGTTCACGCGTCTATTCACACTCTAGCGTTTCACCACTCAATCGGAACCAATAAGGGCAGCGGTCCGAGGCATATACCGACTGCAACCGAGGAGTTTCATATATACTCGATTGAATGGCTACCGGATCGTATACACTTTTTCTTTGATGATGATTTAGTCTATACCTACGACCCGACGAATTATTCTAATCGCGTAACCTTTGAGGAATGGCCGTTCGACAAACGGTTTCATCTGCTGATGAATATTGCGTGGGGCGGTGATTGGGGCGGCTCTCGCGGCGTAGATGACGATGCTTTACCTGTGAGAATGGAGATTGATTATGTGCGTGTTTATCAGTCGCCTGAAATTAACGCACTTATCGCGGGATAGGGTATGGTTTTGGTTAGCAGATTTCAAACAATGCGGAAGGGCGATTTGTGGCGTTGAAGCGGATTTTTGCAATGTTAATATCAGTGATGTTTATTGTAGCATGTACAGGTACCGGAAATCTGCCTCCTGACGATAGCGGCGGCGATAGCAGCGGTGATGACAGAGACATCAGCGACGTTAGAGACACAGGCAGAGAACTGCCGCCGTTTATGACACAGGGTAATGAGGAAGAGGTTGTTTTGTTTACAACGAATAATTTCAAGTTTAATAATGCTGTTCTTCGTTCAATATATGTCACAAGAAGTGCCGATTACATGTGGGTTTCACAGGATATCAGCGAGCAGGGCAACATTGTATCCGGTGACCGGGACGGCAATGCAGCAATAACAACCGTGATTACCATCGATCCCGACAAGTGGTTTCAACCGATAGACGGGTTTGGAGCTTCGTTTACCGATTCGTCGGCTTATCTTATCAATCAGGTATTGCCCGGTGATGTCCGTGACGATTTAATGGTTAAGCTGTTTCACCCTATTGACGGTATAGGGCTGTCGTTCGTGCGCAATCCGATGGGAGCGTCGGACTTTGCGCGGTTTATTTATAGCTATAACGACATTCCCGATGGTGAAACAGACTTTGACCTCGAGAATTTTTCGATTGACCACGACCGCGAAGATATCATCCCGTTGGTCAAGCAGGCACTCAAATTGAATCCTGATTTAAAGCTCGTAGCATCTCCATGGAGTCCGCCCGCCTGGATGAAATCAACGCGCAGCATGATCGGCGGTCATTTAAGGCATGACTGTTATGATGTTTACGGCGATTATTTTATTCGCTTTTTAGAGGAATACCGCAAGGAGGGTATCGAGTTTTATGGTATAACACCGCAAAACGAACCCTTATATGTACCGCATCATTATCCGGGCAATAGTATGTCCAGAGAAGCGCAGGTTAATTTTATCAATCAAAGTCTCGGTCCGAAATTACGCGAGTTTTTCCCGGATGTTAAGCTGTGGTGCTATGACCATAATTGGGATGTCACGGACTATCCCGAGTATGTACTCAGGCATGCGGGTGAGTATGTCGATGGTGTGGCATGGCATGTCTACGGTGGTTCTCCCGATGCGCAGACCAAGGTTCTCAAGCAGTTCCCTGATACCGAGGTTCACTTTACCGAGGCATCGGGCGGTGAATGGGTTCCGCCTTTTGACGCTGCTTTTTTCGGCAATATTTGGGTCAGCATCGGGGTGCTCAACAACCACTCGCGTTCGGTGGTACTGTGGAACATGGCACTTGACGAGAACAACGGCCCCGTTGTCCCCGGCTTCGGCAACAGCACATGCCGGGGTGTTGTGATGATTAATCAGCAAACAAAGGAATTGACATATAACCTCGACTACTATGCGCTGGCTCACTTCTCGAAGTATATCCGCCCCGGTTCAGTTCGTGTCGGGTCGGAAATCAACGGTTCATCGGTTTTTGCGACCGCATGTCTGAACGAAGATGGCTCTCTGGTAATAGTCGCACTAAACGATGCTCCCGGCAACCGGGTGATTCGCTTTGATGTAGGTGATTTTTCGTTTTATTATAACGCGGAAGCAAAGAGCGTTGTTACTGTTGTGATTGATTTGTCTTAGGGGGAAGCATGAAAAAATATTTATCAATAATCGCTGTATTTCTCATATTAATTCTAACTTTATCCGCCTGTACAAATACGGATGGGGACATTCCTACGTACCCAGGCGGAGGTGTTGACGATAACGGCGGCAATGACAACGGCGGTGGCGACGCCGGTACATCCAGACAGCCGGGGGAGCTGCCTCCGTTTTTGCAGCCGTCGGAGCCGGAGGATGTCAGGATACTGCTCAGCCCTGAGGAGTTGCTTGATATAATGACGCTTGAGGAAAAAATCGGTCAAATGACGCAGATTGACATTCGCGGGCTTCAAGCAGGTGACATTAGAACGTATAATCTCGGCTCGTTGCTGAGCGGTGGTGGAGCTGTTCCGTCCACGAATACTCCTGAAGCCTGGATATCAATGGTTGACGGTTATATGCGCGAATCGAAAAGCACCCGCCTCGGTATACCGCTGATTTACGGCATCGATGCAGTCCACGGGCATAGCAATGTTATCGGTGCGACTATCTTTCCGCACAATGTAGGGCTTGGTGCAATCGGTGCGGGTGATATTGATTTAGGTATGCGTCTAGCCGTGGAGATCGGCATGATAACATCCGCGGAAATGCTTATGACAGGCATACAGTGGACATTCGCGCCTGTCTTGGGTATTGCTGAAGATGTCAGGTGGGGACGCACTTACGAGTGTTTCGGCGAGGATGTTGAACTTGTGACGGCAATGGGTTCCGCGGTCGTGCGCGGACTGCAGAGCAGCGGACGCGTGGCTGCTTGCATAAAGCATTACATAGCCGAGGGTCAGACTGTCAACGGTGAGAATCAAGGTAATACTGTAATGGATAACCTCGATGAAGAAATAAAACCTCTGTTAATGCCATATATCAAGGCAATAGAAGACGGGGCTTTGACACTAATGCCATCGTTTAACAGTATAAATGGGGTAAAAATGCATGAGCACAGGTATCTTATCACAGATATTCTAAAAGGTGAGCTGGGCTTTGAGGGTTTTCTTATTACCGACTGGGATGGTGATACTCAAGTTTCGGGCAGCAACTATAAAGAGCAGGTCGCAAACACTATCAACGCAGGTAACGACATGCTGATGTTCGGTAACGACAGTCGCGGTAGAATGATTGAGTATCAGCGTTTGTTAAAGGAGCTGGTCGAAGAGGGTACCGTTTCTATTGAGCGCATTGACGATGCGGTACTGCGCATTCTGCGTGTCAAGCAGAAGATCGGGTTGTTTGAGGATCCGTATTTTTCCATCCCTGCAGATTTAGGTAATGCAGAGCATCGTGCTCTGGCGCGCGAAGCCGTTGCCGCTTCGGTAACGCTGTTGAAGAATGAAAATGATATCATCGGCAAGCTGCCGTCATTCGACAGCATTCTGGTCGCGGGTCAAGGCGCGTCGGATATAGGGATGCAGTGCGGCGGTTGGACGATTCACTGGCAGGGAGCGCATGGTGATATTACGCCGGGAACAACTCTGCTTGAAGGGTTTATGGGTTATCACAGTGGGATAACATATATTGCCGACGGAAAGACAAATGGCAGCTTTGATGTTGCGATTGTGGTAATCGGCGAATCGCCGTATGCCGAAGGCGTTGGCGACCGTAATGGTTATTCGGCATGGACATGGGGAGATGCCGGAATCAACGAAAACGGCGTTCATCTGCGTCCGGAGGATAGAACAGTGCTAAGCGAGGTTTACAAGCTTAATATTCCGGTGATAGTCGTTATGCTGTCGGGACGCCCGATGCTGGTAGCGGATGAATTGCGGAACTGGGACGGATTTGCCGCTGCATGGCTGCCCGGAACCGAAGGCATGGGCGTCGCCGACGTTTTGTTCGGCGCAAAACCCTTCATCGGCAAAACACCGTACACATGGCATTATGAAGCGGACGGCAATACAGTGCTGTTTCCATATGGCTTCGGCTACTAGGACAGGGGGACGGTTCATCTGTCTTGTCTTGCTTATATCAGGACAGGGGGACGGTTCATCTGTCTTGTCTTGCTTATATCAAAAAACATGATGTAAAAGCAATTGTTTCCGAACCGTAGTTGTACTTCAGGTCATTATCAGCACAAACCTTACTTACAAACAGTCCGCAGGCTTCCATTGATATCTCCATTTTCTCGGGAAAACGGCAGGGATTGTTCGGATATGTACATTCATCACAGACTTTACATTCGCCCGCACCCATTGCAAAAACGGATGGGTGCTTTTCGTTAAGTATAGTCTTCATTTGTCCGAAATTATCCTTATGGCGTGCTCCCGCCTCCATTATTCCGTCCCAGTCAAGGCTGTCTTCAATTATACTTACTGTTTGGACGAGAATTCCGGTTGTGTAGTTTTTTACAAGCATGCGTATTTCTTCGAGCGATAAACACGCCGGAGGGCAAGACCATGACTTGTTATACTTGTTGCACTGTTGAGGATTGCACATATCACGTATTTCTTGCTTGAATTCCAGCGTTGAAATGTCAAGCGGCGTGTAATGAGTAAACCCGCATTCTTTTGCGATTTGCGCAAGAGGGATGTCAGGGGGACGGTTCTCTTGACAAACTATGGTGAAGTTTCCACATATGTTATCAGGAGAACCGTCCCTCTGACACCCTTCAAACGACATTTCTTCAACAAACCTGTCGTTAAAAAACGCTATTGATGACAACTCTATATATTCGCATTGCTCCCGTATGCTCTCAAGCTTTACGCGTGCTTCTTCCGAGGTTAGAGCCAGCACAGCACCCTCCCCTGCGGTGTTTCCGTAGGATTTTGCTACAGGGAGCAGCGACCTCGGGAAAAGACCTATTCTTGCGGCACTTTGCAAATCCATGTAGCTTCCAAAACCGCCTGCAAGCACAAGCAGCTTTATATCACTTTCGGTAATCCCCGCAAAATGCAACAATACCTGTATCCCCGCTGCAATTGCGGCTTTTGCCAGCTGGAGTTTTCTGATATCCTCCGCTGTTATATATATGTCGAGTTTCTCATCTATCCAAAATTTGTCATTGCTCAGCAGTCGCCCCGTTTCATCAACCTCTCCAATATCAAGCAACACAGCAAGAGTGTCGAGCAGACCCGAGCCGCAGATGCCTTTTGGGGTAGTGTTGCCGATTGTGGAGTACGCAAGACAGGGGGACGGTTCATCTGTCCTGTCGGGTTTGCTTTCCCTCATTTTGAGGGAAAGCAACTTCAAGACAGATGAACCGTCCCCCTGTCTTGTTGCTTCTTCACCCAACCAAACATGGTCAACAGCACCGTTTTCCGCTGCCATGCCCAACTCTATCTCCGAACCCTCAAACGCAGGGCCTGCCGCTGTTGCACAGCAGTAGTAGATACCATTATATTTAAGCACAATCTCACCGTTTGTACCGATATCGAGAAATATCGCAGGGTCGGATATATCTTCAAACCCGGCGGCAAGCAGTCCCGCCGTTATATCCCCACCAACATATGCCGATATTGCAGGTGTGTAGTAGATTTTAGAGTCTTTAGCTATGGGAAGCCCTTCCCATGCCGGGAGTTCCTCCCCGAACAGGCTGATTGGTGTAAACGGAGTGACACCCATAGCAACAGGCGAATATCCGGCAATAAGATGCTGCATGATAGTGTTAGCGGCAATTGTGATGTGTTCAACACAGGGGGACGAGAAGACAGATGAACCGTCCCCCTGTCTTGCGAGTGAAAACGCATCCTCTATCATCGAAGTTATTTGCTCGCGGATAAGCTGTGTCAAGGGTTCATGTCCGTTTTGCATACAATAACGGATACGTGTAGTAACATCAGTGCCATACGGCGACTGAGCATTAACCCTGCTTACGGTTGCAAGCTTTTCACTTGTTTCCATATCAACAAGGTGCAACACCACGGTTGTTGTTCCTATGTCAATTGCTAAACCTAATGCTTTCATTTACATCACCCGCCGCTTCCAGCGGCACCCTCTTCATGAAGAGGGCTTTCAAGACATCCGGCAAGACAGATGAACCGTCCCCCTGTCTTGTGAACCGTCCCCCTGTCTTGTGAACCGTCCCCCTGTCTTGTGAACCGTCCCCCTGTCTTGCGCTTCTCCAAACAGCGACCAATTGTTACTATGCGTTATCTTCACATCGACAAATTTGCCAAACACCGCTGACTCTCCACAACTTTGCTGTCTAAGTGCCTTCAGGTGCACCAAGCGTCCGCCGTTTGTTCTTGCCTTTAACGGATACTCCTCGTCTTTTGCTTCGCCGTCTACCAGCACCCGAACAATCTTGCCGACATATGCCTCATGCTTTCTTTCGGAGATTTCATTCTGCAAGTCCATGAGGCGTTCAAATCGTATCTGCTTTTCTTCTCTTGTCACTGTGTCTTGCAGCTTCGCCGCCGGTGTGCCGGGACGTTTAGAGTAGATGAATGTAAACATTGCTTCAAACTGTGCTCTTTCAACAAGAGCCAGCGTATCATTAAATTCTTCCTCAGTTTCTCCCGGATATCCGACGATAACATCACTTGTGATAACCAGCTCCGGCATCAACTTACGAGCGAAAGCGATCTTATCAAGATATTCATTTTGTGTGTATCCGCGGTTCATAAGCTTAAGAATGCGGTCACTACCTGCTTGAAATGGCAAATGTATATGCTTCGCCACTTTTCCACTCTCTGCCATAGCATGAAAAAGTTCTGTTGACGCATCTTTTGGGTGGCTTGTCATAAAGCGTATCAGAAAATCACCGTCAATGTCATTGATTTGCCGAAGGAGACCAGCAAAATCCGAACCGGTCGGCAAGCGGTGGGGCGGTTCAGATTTTGACTGCAATGAATTACCATATGAGTTAACGTTTTGTCCAAGCAGAGTGATATCCTTGTAGCCCAATGCCACAAGCTCTCTCGCTTCGTCTAACACGACTTCCCTTCTGCGGCTTCTCTCTCTCCCTCGAACATACGGAACAATACAATATGAACAAAAGTTGTTGCAGCCGTACATAATTGACAGCCAGGCTTTAACTTTACCGTCACGATGTGACGGTAGACCCTCTGCCAGCACGGTTTCTTCGCATACAGTCGCAAAAACACGCTTTTTCCCTGTCATAGCACGGTGTACAAGTTCGGGAAATCTCCAAAGATTATTAGGTGGAAACACAAGCCCGACATGATGATATGAGTTGCGAACCTTCTCAACAGTTTCGGGCACACCTGCAAGGCAACCGCAAAAAACAATGAGCTGTTTCGGATTAGCCTTTTTTGTATGAACCAGTGCGCCAACGTTCCCAAGAACACGGTTTTCTGCATTTTCACGTATTGCACAGGTGTTGACAACAGCGATATCGGCAACATTCTCGTCTGTTGTTATCTTATATCCCATCTCTACAAGCATCCCGCGCAGCTTCTCACTGTCCGCTTCATTCTGCTGGCATCCATATGTGTCAACGTACGCAAAGAGCGGTTTGGTCCGTTCCTGCGACAGTTCACGTACATTTTGCATAAATGTCCGTTGTTTATCTATTTCGTTTGCATGCACTTCAACGTTATTAACAGTACAAATTTCAACTTTTTTGCTCACGATATCCTCCGCACCATTACCTATAAAACACCGACATTTTACCATCTTGGTGTAAAATAAACAATAGGTGCCAAGAGATAAATCCCCCGGCACCTTTATCACTAATTCTCGTTATATATCAGTCTCATCCAACCGCATTGCCGTGTACAAATCATTGTAATGCCCGCCGGCGGCGATTAGCTCCGCGTGTGTGCCGCGTTCAACGATTTTTCCGTCTTCTACGACGAGGATGATGTCGGCGTGGGATATTGTTGACAGCCTATGTGCGATTATAAACGAGGTTCTGCCTTCGAGCATGTGGGATATCGCGTTTTGTATAAGAAGCTCCGTTTCGGTGTCGATGCTTGATGTTGCTTCATCAAGCACAAAAATCGGCGGATTTGCCAGAACAGCGCGTGCAAAAGAAACTAGTTGCTTTTCTCCTGTTGAAAGCTTATCGCCGCCCTCTCCGACCTCTGTGTTATAGCCCTCGGGCATACGCTCCGCCACAACGTTTGCGGATACTATTTTTGCAGCCGCAATTACCTCCTCATCGGTTGCATCGAGTTTGCCGTAACGGATGTTATCCATTATCGTTCCAGAAAACAGATGCGGATTTTGAAGAACATAACCTAACGACGAGTGCAGCCACAACTGCGAACGGTCACGAGCATCTTTGCCGTCAATAAGGATACGCCCGTCTGTAGGCTCATAAAATCTACATGCAAGATTTACGATAGTAGACTTGCCTGCACCGGTTTCTCCTACAATTGCTACGGTTGTTCCGTGCGGGATTTCCAGAGAAAAATTCTCAAGAACATTCTCATCACCGTCGGGATACATGAAGGTAACATCGTCAAAAGTCACCTCGCCGATAAGCGGCTCCCAATTCTCTCTTTTCGGATTATATGTGTCTCCGTATTTCTCAACAACTTCAGGAGAATCAGTTATCGTTATCTCCTCTGCAAGCAGCCCCGTTACCCGCTCAACACCAACTTGCGCGGAGACCATTTCAGAGATTACGCCGGACACCCATACTACGGGGTCTATAGTTATAATAGCATACGAAATGAATGCTGACAGAATGCCAAGGTCAAGCAATCCGCGATTGACCATGAAGCCGCCTCTGTACAGAACAACAGCAAGCGCAATCGACCCGACAGAAGCCACCATCGGCAGCATGAATGCGGTCAAACGTGAGGCACGGACAGACTGACGTTGCATATTATCGGACAGCTTGGCAAATTCTGCACTGTTTAAGTCCTCGATAACCAGGGTTTTAGAAGTTTTTGACCCTGTGATTCCTTCGTTGTATGCTCCGGTTATACGGGAGTTGATTTCTCTGACTTTTCTGCTGACAACAAGAATCTTTCTCTGGAAAAACCACGCAATCACCCATGCTACAGGAATTATCAAAACAAGAATCAACGCCAGCGGCGGACTGAGGATAAACATATAGATCAAACTAAAAATAATCACTAGCGATGCCTCAGCCATAGCTGTCATACCCCAAGATATCATACCGCTGATACGCTCCGTATCCGACATTACCCTGCCTATCAAGTATCCAACGGAATTAGTATTGTGATAAGCAACTTGTATTTTTTGCAGATGAATAAAACAATCACGCCTGATTTGCATACCCATAGTAGTTTCGACTTTGATGAGAAGCTTGACCCATAAGAATGTCATTAATCCTACAACTAAAATTACCCCAAGATAAAGCAGCGCAAACGGCAAAATCCCTTGTGTAGTTTCATTTACCACAAAATTGTTTACCGCATAGCTTGTGAAAAGCGGAAAAGCCGAGTTAAGAGCAGTCCAAACTATAATAATTCCGCCTGCAAAGAGAAACTGCTTTTTCTGCTTCGCAACGTATGGTAAAAGCCGCATCCAAATGCCTAAACTAAGCCCCTTGACTTTTACCTCATCTTCATATTCATATTTCATAGGGATGCACCCCCTTTTTGATAAATTACTAATGACAAATTACAAATGCAAATACTTCTCATTATCCATCCTCATCGTCATTGTCTGCGTTTAATACTTCACCGGTATATCCTGACTGTAAATCATAGATACGGCGGTAAATTCCGTCTTTTTTTACGAGTTCCGCGTGTGAGCCGATTTCTTCGACTTTGCCGTCTTCAAGAACCATTATCACATCAGCTTTCATTAGCGTTGTAATCCTGTGCGAAATCAGTATTACAGTCGCACCTTTGGTGTCTTCGCGCAGAGACTCTCGAATCTTCGCGTCTGTCTCCATATCCAGGTTTGACATTGAATCGTCAAAGACCATTATCGGAGCATCCATCATCAATGTTCTCGCAATCGCGACACGTTGTTTTTGACCGCCCGAAAGCGTGACGCCGCGCTCGCCGACAATCGTATCGTAACCCTTGGCAAACTCCATTATATTATCGTCAACCGCAGCTATGCGAGCCTTGTCTCTTACCTTTGATAGATTTCTGTCGCCCCCGACTCTTTCAATTTGAGTTTGCGGGGAATCCGCACCCTGTTCGTCATTGTACCCGTTCTTTGCTATGTCGATGTTCTCAAGTAGAGTCTTTGAAAACAGGAACGGCTCTTGAAGAACAAGACCGATGTTCCGTCGCAGATAGGACTTTTTGATATGTGTAATATCTACGCCGCCGATTGTTATTTCTCCGCCGTCTTCAGGTAAGTCGTACAATCTGTTAAGCAGATAAGTTATTGTTGATTTGCCCGACCCTGTTGCTCCCAGTATTCCGAAGGTAGTACCTTTTTTTATCTTGAAGCTGACATCTTTTAGTACAGGCTGCTCTTCGTAAGAAAAGCTGACATTCTTAAACTCGATATCCTCATCCATTGGCGGTTCAATGTCATCGGGTTGGTCTGATTCGGTTTTAGCATCGAAAATTTCTTTAATCCTCTTTAAGGAAACACCCGCCTTGCTCATTTCCGTTATAATTCTGCCAAGTTGACGAACAGGCCACATTAACATACCCGTATAACCGATAAACACAAGCAAATCGCCGACAGTAAATGCGGTTGTTGAGGCTAAAATCGCACCCGTGATAAGCACACTTAGAAGCTGCACATATGAAATCGCATCTCCAAGCCCCCAGTATAATCCGAGAGTTCCGCCGAGGTGTATCCATTTATTTGCGAAATCGGAGTTTTTATCGTCAAACCTTTCAGTCTCGTATATTTCCCTGCCAAACGCACGCACAACACGAACACCGGTCAAGTTCTCCTGCACTCTGACCATGAGAGCACCCTCTGCTTCGTCGGCAGCTAAAAACTTATGCGCTATCCGTTTAAAGAAAAACACTGTATATCCCATAACGAAAGGCATGAAAACCGTTACAACCGTTGCCATAATCGGGTTGAGCGAGAACATTATAACTATTGCTACAATAACAAGCAATGCTGTTCGCACAACCTCAAGGAGCTGTTGGAACACGAACCGTCTGACAGTCTCAACATCAGACGTGCAGCGTTGAATTATATCGCCTGTTTGATTGTTGGTATGCCACTCGAACGGTAGTTTTTGTGTGTGCGTAAATAAGCTTGTACGAAGATTGTTTATCATACGCTCGGAGCCTTTTGCTATACTTACGCGTGAGACATAGTTAAAAACACCGGAAATCAGCTCAATGCCTGCTATCAAAGCCGCGCAAATAAGCAGCCTTGACGCTAAGCTTCCATATACATTAAATGCATTATATATCCACATTACCGGTGCCGGCAATGAACCTGCCTTATCCCCGATAACAGAGTCAACGGTAAAGCCTACAATTAAAGGAGCTAAAAAGCTCAGTAATGTAGCTACTAATGCTGTTGTTATTGAAATCAGGTAAAATCGTTTTAGTTTGTGGGTAAATCCCATCATCATTATTAATCTTGAATCTTTTTTCATCTTCTCTCCAAAAGCGTCAATTCTGACACTCAAAAAGGACACGCTCTCAATCGTGTCCTTAAATTGAACTATTCACGAAAGTAGTCGGAGCGATTTGTTAAAATCGCCTTTTGCAGAACGAAAGCGTTGGGTGACTTACCCCCAGGATTAGATTGATCCTTTTTATTCGTTTGCTCAATATTCGGTTTTAGGAGTAAATCACCCATACTCTATTATTCACCTTAAAATCAACTCCTTTCATAATATATTTGCCGTAAGGCAAGGCACATTATATTGCATAAAAAATGCCTTGTCAATGGAAAAAACTCAAAACTAAAGAATTTTTGTTGACAAGCGATAACTATAGGTGGTAAGTTATTCGGGCACATTAACAACACAAGCATATAATGCATTGAAAAATGTTGACAAACAAGAACAAAAAATGCTAATATGAATGTTAGCGTGTCGGTAAAAATGGGGGTGTAGCTCAGCTGGGAGAGCACCTGCTTTGCAAGCAGGGGGTCAGCGGTTCGAGCCCGCTCATCTCCACCATTTGGGCCCATAGCTCAGCTGGTTAGAGCGCACGACTGATAATCGTGAGGTCGGTGGTTCGAGTCCACTTGGGCCCACCAGTGTAAGCAAATATCACTTGAACACCTTGCAAGACAATGACTTTCAGGGTGTTCTTGTTTTTTGTAAGCCTCTGTTGTCAAAAGGTTGATATCCACGATTTGCGGAGCAGTCATGATAACAACTTTTTAAGGGGGAAAACACAAAAATGAGCATTAAAAAATCAATCAATCGGGCAATCTCAATCACAAGGAAAAATAAAAAAAATACTTTACTTTATGACGGGTTCCATCAGTTTCTGCACTCAAGAATTGAAACAAACAAGTCGGCTTTCACAATCACATCCTACTGGCATAAGGGCAAGTTCTGTTAGACACATACGGATGCAAGACCTCAACCTTAGAAATAATACTTTATATCTGCAACATACTAAAAATAATAAACTGCAAATCCTCAATGTACCGCCAACGCTTGCGGAAGCACTAAAAGACTACATTGCCGACTACCGAGATGATGCCGAGCCGACAGAGTATCTTTTCCCTAACGGACAAAACAAGCAACTTACAAAGGATGCATTAGTGCTATCTTTTGGAAGGTTTTGCAAAAAGAGGGGAACAACGAGAACTTCGCTCCATCAACTTAGGCATTATTTTGGATTGAATTATATACTGAACGGTGGCGATTCGTTTACTTTGCAAACAATACTCGGTCACTCTTCGCAAGCAATCACGAAAAAATATGTTTCACTCAATCACGAAAACATTAAGCCACACTTCTTGATGTATAATCCGTTGGAGAATATAAAGAAACGAAGCACACGAAAGCAGAGTATAACGAAAAGTAAAAAGTGAGATTAGCAAAGAACGCTCCGTTGGAAAATAGCGGAGCGTTTTTGTGATGATATTTATTTGCGAACTAATAAAACAAATAAGGAGATAGCAATTATGCCAAAATATCATATAGGAAAATCAGGTAAGCCTGAGTTATGTAGTGCGACAAAAAGAGCGTGTCCACTAGGCGGGGATGACACACATATTGAAGCCTTTTCTCTTGAAGAGGTAAATCAAATTTTCCAACAAAAAATGGAACAAGAAAGTAAACTCGGATACATATCTATTCTCCGACGTTGCCCCAAATGTGGAAATCGTAAATTAGATGACTAGCCCTCCGTCTGTACGCAGAAGGCGAACTAAGCAAAAAACAAATCTGCGATGAAGTTGGCATATCGCAGAAAACACTGCTTGCTTGGTTAGAAGGATACAAAGCATTTATGAAGTGCTTAGAGGGAGAAAATGGAGCATAACAAAAAAACAAAACAGAAAATTATATTTGTTTACGGAGCATAGTCTAATATTGATATTATTTTTTAGTTTTTTAGATTTAGAGAATTCAAAATATTTTTATAAAGGAAATATATATAATGCAAATGCAAATTGCTTTACTTTCGGATTACTTAAAAAGAGCACTTGACGTAAACGCAAGTCAAATCTTTTTTACTGTCGGAACACCCGTTATGTACAAAGACATACATAACAACATGGTAAACTTAATGCCTGACAAAACAGAAGACGCCAGAAAATTGTTACCAGAGCATACAAAGGCTCTCGTAGACCAAGCAATTAAAAATGAACAAGACAGAGAAATTCTAATGAACACTGGCGAAGTTGAAGCAACATTGTCTTCTGCTGGTAAGATGCGATGCAGAATTAATGCCTTCATGCAAAGAGGCACCTATGCTATGACCGTAACAATCATAAATAGCAAAGGTGATAATGTTTTGCAATTGGAACATTGGAAAAGTATAAGAAACATAGACTTAGATAAGATTACAGAGTTACCAAAAGGTGGCTTAATTATGCTTGTTGGAACAAACGACATACACACGTTTGCTTCGTCAATTATAAATTATCATAATCAAAATAATAAAATCCATATCATGACTTTGGAAGACAACATAGACACCTTACACAGACATCAGCAATCCATAGTCAACCAAAGAGAATTTAAGTCAGACATAGCAAACATGAGGGTAAGCGTTCTTAAATTGAGAAATTTAGGAGTTGACTTATGTTTGATTTCTTCGTAAGCGTCCAATAGGAAGGTATACCGGTTTATTGGCCTAAATCAAGACCTTGCAACTTTCAGGTGCATTTTTTGGTAACAGCGAGATAAGTAAATCTTCATTGTTTCGCAGATCGATCCC
>WRDH01000005.1 GCA_009783555.1 Oscillospiraceae bacterium | reverse complement strand
CCCCTGCAATACAAGGGTTTTCGGACAAATTGTGGCGGAGGAGGAGGGATTCGAACCCCCGTGGGGTTGCCCCCAAACGGTTTTCAAGACCGCCGCGTTATGACCTCTTCGCTACTCCTCCGTATATAACTGCTCTCTGCCAATGGACATTTTAGCTCATCATTAGTAATAAATCAATAGTTATGTAACCAAAACAGTAAGTTACCTCTGTCGTTAGTAGAGCGCCTGCATTCAGCAATAGATTCTGCGACTAACGCGCAGAATGACGGACCGGGAGTATCCCATTGTACTGTAACGACTTACCCGCCGAATTCATCACTGTTTACGAAGTTGCGGTGGTCGTTGTAATTTGTGAAGAAATTATGTGAGCCTTCTCTGTTTAGAGCGTAAAAGAATTCATTTGTAGTTTGCGGGAACAATGCACCTCTGATAGACTGTATGCCCGGATTTGATATCGGACCCGGTGGCAATCCCGGATGAATGTATGTATTAAACGGGCTTTCAAACTCTATTGAAAAAGGTCTTCCGGTACCCGCTCTGGCATAGTCGATTGTGGCATCGATCTGCAAGTTGGGGAAATCCGGACTGTCAAGACGGTTGTAAATTACAGCAGCAATACGCGGGCGTTCTTCGTCGTTTCCTGCCTCTCGTTCAATCATTGAAGCAATAATAATAATCTCACGGACGGTATACCCCATATCATCTGCACGTTCGATATACTCCTCGGTGAAACGTCTGTTAAACTCGCGCAGCATTCTCGAAATTGTCTGCACAGGAGTGGAATCCATAAAAAAGTTGTAGGTATCAGGAAATAAAAAGCCCTCAAGCCTCAAACGGTCGCCCAAAGTCTCTCTATCGAGAAAGAAAAAGTTAAAATCATGATATGTAGCCGCTTCCCATAAATCTACCGCCGGCGTTACACCCTCTGCCTCCAACAGAGAAAAAATCTGAGCCAAAGTAAACCCTTCAGGTATGGTGACAGTTGTTTCAACACGTACGCCGGCTCGTGCCGTCATGCCCTGAACAAGAGCCCGGTAATCAAAGTTTTTGTTGAGTACATAGATACCTTCGGAAATTTTATCTATTGCATTAGAATATTCTGCATATATCATAAATAATGCTCTATGCCTGATAAGCCCCGATTCGTACAGCATATCCGCAATTCCTTCAAGCGTGAAGCCGGGCGGAACATGAACATTTACCTCTTCGTCTTCGGAGGCAAATCCCAAAACATCAATGGTTGCCATCCATGCGACAGAAGCGAGAACAATACTTACACAAATTATGAAGACAGCCAGAAGAATCCCGCCGACAAGACCTGTTCTCTTTTCTCGCCGCAAACGAAACGGCTTATCTTCGGGGACATCCCTATATGCGCTCTCAAAGTCAAACTTTACCTTAAAATTCTCAGGACCGATATCCAATTCCGGCTCGTCCTTCCGTGACCTGCGCATTTTGCCGCCGGGCAAAATATCATAGGACTTAACCTTTGCGGGAATCCCTGCTGTTCCTGTTGGTGTCACAGTTCTCAGTGGCGGGAATATTGAACTGTCAGTCGATGAAGATGTATTAGTCCTTTTTACCGAGGATAGATTTCTCCGGGATGGAATTCCTTTTGACGTTAACTCTTTCTCTGCAGGTTCGGGAGCGGAAGCACTAAAATCTATAGGGATACCGTACTTATCGGTTATGAGCGATTCAGACAAAGAAGGATCTCTCTGCACATTCGATAACCTTGAAGCAGAAGTGCCGGGCTCGGGAGTCGGCGCAGGAGAAAGACCGCTCTCATCTACGAGCTTCAAAGCATCTTCTATATTTTTTATGACATCGCGATTTTCATCCATAACTGTGTGATAACTCCGTCATACCAATAATCTGCGTAATTTACTGTAAATTTCATTGTGAATATCATCTATATCGCGCTCTATCCCGCCGGTCATGCACTTTATACTGTGCCAGCCGTACAATGACGCGGCTTGCCGGCCGCTTTCCGCGCAATTACGTAAGTAAACCATGTCACTTTCGTGAATATCTGCATTGGTATCTGTCTCTGCCTCACGATGCCTGAGCCGCACGGCAGCAGATTCGGCATCAATATCCATATACACCACCATATCGGGTGACGGTAAGCCTATCAGATTAAACTCGTAGTCGTACAACCACTTAAAAAACTGTTCGTGCTCCTCTGCCGCAACCTTCGCACCTTGGTGAATCGCATTACTGGTTGTATATCTGTCGGTCAGTATTAAACCGCCATTCTCATAGTATTCCCGCCAATCCTGTACAAAAGAGGCATACCTATCCACAGCGTAAAAGGACGAAGCAGCATACGCATTTACCGCGTCAGGGCTATCACCGAACTCTCCTCCGAGATACATTCTGATAAGAGCGGACGAAGGTTCACTATATCTCGGAAAAACAAGACGCTTGAGTTGGTGATTTTCAGACAACAAGCGCGCACACATCATATCAAACTGTGTTGATTTCCCGCTTCCGTCAATTCCTTCAAATACTATAAGCTTACCCAAAACTACAAGTACTCCTTCAATTTACTTAAAGTCTTACTATACTTTATAGAGTACTTTGTACTCCTAAGACGTATTTTATCCTTAAAATGTTCCTCCACTGCACTCCAAAGTCGAGCCTTGAGGTGGTTTTACTTTCGGGTGCTAGCTCCCGCTTGCGGTGACTTGAAACTCCGAATTATCGCTTTTTAAGCCGTCTTGCTGCATGAGGTTTTCAAGCACGTTAATATCTGCGGCTATGTCAATGGCATCGGATTTAAAGAGTAAATCAAGCTGTTGCTCAAATCCGGTCACAAGTGTATCAAGAATATCACTGATATTTTTCTTTGCGCTCATAATATTCTCACCTTTGACACCCTGTTTTTCAAGGGTTGCATAAGACCGCAACAGCTTGAGAGTTGTCGGAAGATAATAGTTGCTGAACCTTCTGAGCTGCGGCTGTTTTTGAGGATTCTCGTCGACAATCTTAAAAATCTTTTCGGTTAATTCTTCAAGCCTTGAAGCTTTTTCAGAAATAGCGTCATCCCCGATAAACGAAATCACCTCGCGAAGCTCTGCAAGAGTCGCTGTATAGACACATTTTTGATTATCACCGGATATACTTTCAACTTCACTTCCCTTATTAACGTCATCATTACCAAAAACACTTCCCATAATCCCAATTCGCAGCTTTTTCCCCTCCTCGGGAGAGAGAACCAGATATCCAAGCTCATTATCAACATAAGCACCGGCATCAAGATAACCGGACACAATCATTGCCTCAATATCGCGAATAGCTGCCTTGACGGAGACGCCGGCAATTTGCGCTAATCTATCTATAGAAACAACACCATGACCTTCGCTGAGAGCGTAATATTTCTTATACCTGCTGAAACGGCGGGGAATAATATTACGGGAGAAGAAACAAATTGCAGCACTCAGCAAACAAAGTCCACCCCAACTAAGCTCCACCACACTGATAAACAGACTGTTTAAAGCCCACCCTGAAAGTGCTCCTGCAGTGATACCAATTCCGGTCAAAAGGAAAACAATCGATGCAAGCAGAAGCAATATTGACATTCCTTTACCGGTTTTCATATCGAGCTTGCTGCGTTTCTTCCTGACAGCACTTTTACGCTTAGCAAAAAACCCAAGCTTAATAAGAAGTAAAATCCAACCCGCGGGAGGAAACACGAACATTAGTATAATAACAATAATCCAAGAAATAATATCCCCGGTTTTATCAGTATCATTTGTATTCTGATTGTAATTGCTCATCAAATTACTCCATATGCGAATGTTACTGTTCAGATGCCACTCGCCCCCGTCATTGCGAGCGGAGCGCGGCAATCCGGTAGTCAACCACACTACAGTATACCAGATTTGTGTATATTTGTGAAGTGCCGTATGGTATAATCGATGAGGTAAGACAAAAGTCATTACAGATTACACACATTGCCCGCAATGGCAAGGCATTTTCTGAAAGGAGTTGTTATACTATGTCAAAAGGAAAAATCGTCGGTGCGTCACTCGGGAATTGTGTACATGTTGCAGGAGTCGCGCATTTTCTTAATATTGCAGAGGATGAAGGCTATGAAGCTGTATATCTCGGACCGGCGGTAAAAGTTGATGCAATACTTGAAAGCGTTGAAAAAAACAAACCGGCAATAGTAGCCTTAGGATACAGGCTAACTCCCGAAAACGGAGTAACGGTTGCACGTGAGTTAATCAGTAAAAGTGCAGACCTGACGCATAAGCCGGTATGGGTATTTGGCGGAACAGCACCGGTGTCGGCAAAAATGAAAGAGCTCGACTTCTTTGACGTGATTTTCGACGGTACCGATGACATAGATGACAGCATCACATTTCTGCGTACAGGGAAAATCCCCGAAAAGAACAGTGCGGAGCTGTTTGCGGCAGACCTGGTTGGACGGCTTGCGCAGAAAAACCCATACCCGTTGCTGCGGCATCATTTCGGACTGCCGTCATATGCCGAAACACTTGAAGGCGTCGAAGAGATAGCGCAATCACGGATTTTAGATGTAATTTCACTCGGGATAGATCAAAATACTCAGCAATACTTTTTTCGCCCTGAAGAACGCAAGCCCGAAATGGACGGCGCGGGCGGAGTGCCTGTACATGACATAGAAGGTTTTAGAAAGCTCAAAGTTGCATCACAATGCGGGAACTACCCGCTCATGCGCTGCTACAGCGGAACTGCAGATGTGCTTCATCTTGCAGAGGTGCTCAATGAATCAATCGCCAACGCATGGTGCGCGGTGCCGCTGTGTTGGTATAACGAACTTGACGGCAGGGGCGACAGACCGATAAAGACATCAATGGAAGAAGCACAGGAGCTTATTGCATTTCACGGGAGAAACGGTCCGTACGGACCTAAAGGAATCCCTGTTGAACTAAATGAACCGCATCATTGGGGACTTCGCGATGCACATGACACAATATCGGTCGCTGCATCATACATCAGCGCATATAATGCAAAAAAACTCGGAGTTTGTGATTATATATCACAGTACATGTTTAATATTCCAAACTCACTAAGCTTTTCGATGGATCTTGCCAAGGTTCTCGCTCAAATCCATCTTACAGAATCGCTGGCAAGCAATAGTTTCCGTGTATACAGACAAACACGTGCAGGGCTTCCGTTTTTAAGCGGTGATGAAGCAGTTGCAAAAGGACAGCTTGCTGCATCTACAGCACTCCAAATGAATGTAAAGCCGCATATCATACATGTTGTTGGCTACAGCGAGGCACTTCATGCCGCAACGCCGGAAGTCATTATTGAAAGCTGCAAAATCGTACGCGGTGTTGTACGCTCGACATTATCCGGAAATGCGGAAGCAATAAACGACCCGAAGGTAAAAGAACGCCGGGACGAGTTAATACGTGAAGCTAACTACCTGCTGGGATTCATAAAGGACGAATACGCAGATGTAAGTGACGATCCGCTCGCCGATGCATCAGTCTTATCGGACTGCATAAAACGTGGCATCCTCGACGCGCCCCACATAGTAAAAGGCGGAGAGTTTCTCGGTACACTCCAGACAAGAGTAAAAGACGGCAAATGCATAGCCATAAACGCAGCAAACGGAAGTGCGATGGATGAAAGAACAAGGTTAGAAAAGTTATTGCCCTCTTTGAAAAGAGGGTGCCGTCCACAGACGGCGGGTGATTTAAAAACAAGACGAGAGGTAATCTAATGAAAAAAATAAATAAAATTGCCGTTATCAGTTCAGGAAACGGCGGGCAATCAATGGCAGCATACTTTTCATATCTGGGGTATCGGGTGGCACTCTACGCAAGAGAAGCCGAACGTGTTGACATGTTTCCGGACTTCAAATTTGTGCTCAGCGGAGAAGTAAATGCCGAAACAGAGCTTGAACTGATAAGCTCAAATATGGGAGCGGTTGTAAAAGACGCGGAACTTATAATGGTAACAACACCGGCACAATATCACCCGATTGTAGCAAGAGCGATGGCACCGCATCTCGCAGACGGTCAAGCGGTTGTACTTAACCCGGGCAGAACATTCGGAACACTTACGTTTACAAGAGTATTAGCTGAATGCGGAAGCAAAGCTAAGATAATGTTGGGTGAAACAGATACTTTTACATTTACATGCCGTTGCCCGAAGCTGCGCCATCCGCAAATATATAAAATAAAAGACGCAGTGCGCCTTGCTGCGCATGATAACTCCTATGCATATGAATTGCTTGAGTTATTGCATGAGGTATTTGAAATGTACAGCTTGGCGGAAAGTGTCTTATATACAGGCTTTTCAAACATAGGAATGATATTCCATCCGATGCCGATTCTTATGAACATAACAAGGGTTGAAGCGAAGGAAGACTTTAAGTTTTATGTCCAGGGCATATCACCGCTTGTTGCGGGAATCCTGGAAAAAATGGACCTTGAACGCGTTACAGTCGCAAATGCCTATGGAGTAACAGTACCATCGGCAAGACGATGGTTGGAAGAATGCTACGGCTCACGCGGCGACTCACTCTACGAACAAATCCAAAACACAGATGCATACAAAACAGTCCTCGCGCCAACAGACATTGACACGAGGTACATATTCGAAGATATACTGACAGGTTGTGTCCCTACAAGCTGCGCGGGAAAAGCCGCCGGAGTAAAAACAGAAGTCCTGGACACCCTGATAAGATGGGCATCAATCCTCTACGGCCGCGACTTCAGAGCAGAGGGCCGAAACGAAAACCTGATAGACTTCGCAAGCTACTTGAAGTAAGGAAAATTTTAATCGATTGGTGCGGTTTCTTCGGTGAGCCAGGGGATGTCAAGTACTCCGTCATCGTCGACATATCCTGCGAAAACGAAGAAGAGGATTAAAAACAAAATTACCAATGACAACGCAAGAGTAATAACCGTACTGATAAAAATACGAAAACCGCGTCGATTATTATATGTCTTTGGTACATAACGAGGCATTAGAAGTTATTCCTTATCCATTTCATTTATCATCAAAACCCTGCGACGATGCCTTTCTGCATCGCTGAAAGGAGTGTTTAAAAAGGTATCAACAATTGAAATCGCCAAGTCGGAATCAATAACACGTCCGCCCAAAGCCAGCACATTAGCATCATTATGCATGCGGGCTTTTTCAGCCATAAAACAATTGGTACATAGTGCAGCTCTTATTCCGCGTGTCTTATTTGCTACAATTGAAACCCCTATTCCTGTACCGCAAATAAAGATCCCGTTATCACATACCCCTTCGGCAACAGCAATTGCCGCCGGAGCCGCAATAACCGGATAATCACAGCTATCGGGGGTAAAAGTACCAAAATCCTTATACGGGTATCCGATTGTTTCAAGATGCCGTTTAACACATCCCATAAGCTCGAACCCGCCTTGATCACATGCCAACGCAACCATAATTGTACACCCTACCATTCAATATATCATTTCTTTGCCATTCAACTGGTCATTCTATTTATCATTTGTCATTTACCATCAAAACGGCCAGGTAACAAACCATTTGACAAAAGTGCTATAGTACCAATGCGGCATGTACATGCCGGACAATGACGGATAAAACATAGCAAACACCAAACCCGTAAGCACCGTATAAGCGTAAATCATTTTATACCCGGAACGTTTACGATGCTCCACCAGCAAGTTAAATATATGCGCGAGCGCCAACACAAGAAACAATGCGCTCGGGAAATAATGATATGCAAAAACAATACGTGTAACCGCAACCCAGGGCAGCAATTGTGACAGATATCCAATCAGAATCAACAATGCTTTACTGTCGCGATGAGTAAATACACGGATTGCCATAATAATCATCGCAACAAAGCCGCCCCACCAAACAACCGGATTCCCGAACGCTCCGAAAGTAGCGCGGGTATTGTCCATTCCGGCACTGTTTACGTACAAAATCGGACGTACATTAAATATCCACTGCCACCAGGTCGAAGAAAACGGGTGTGTTGCTTCAAGCCAGCCATGATAGCGGAACATAGAAATCTGATTTTGCCAAATTAGCCGGAAAAACCGGGAATCCCACAGCATGCCTTGACTTATATCCATCCCAAGGGCCGTCCCGTATGGTATATAGGACAAGTAATAAATAGTCACAGGTATAATAACAAAAAACAGTACTGAATATAGAAGAGTTTTAGTCAGGTATAACCCAAATCCGGCTTTTTCGGCATTTTTATAATACACTCCCAACTGAGAAAGCCGTATGATATAAATAATCAAAAGACCTGCACCTGCATAGAAGCCGATCCACTTTGATGCAACACTAAACCCGAAGAACAAACCGGATAAAGCAAGCGGCGCAAGACTCTTGCGAAATGGAGCGTCAACGTCTGTTGTTATATATCTGTACATGAAAAAGAACGAAATTAAAATAAACAAAACGGCATAAGTATCAATCGTAGCGATACGAGTCTGAACAAAACGCATAAAATCAAAACCCAGCAACAATGCACCACATGCAGCAACAATCGTTTTCCCGAACATGTTTTTTATGAATATATACATGATCGAGACCATAATTACGCCGAAAACCGCTCCAATCAAACGCCATCCAAGCGGTGACATACCAAAGAGCAGAATTGAGGCGGAAATGAGTTCCTTACCTAACGGAGGGTGAGAAATTTCGTACGGGTAGATATCCTTAATATGCTCAACAGCCGTTCTGACAAAGTAAATTTCATCAAAAAACATGTTGTTCATGTGTGTACTGCCGGGAGAAAGTGAACGTATATCCGGATCCGTGAGCCGCGCGATTTCACTTGTAACATCAACAGAATTAGTTCCTCCAAGATTAAAAACAGCAAGAAAAAGGAAAACAGCCGTAATAACCGTTAACGGCAGTATATCCTTTTTCTCCATCGGATGTCTGCGAAGCAAAAAAGTCAAACCGGACCTGTTAAGCTCCGCTTGAACCCACTCGGTAGTGCCCTTTCTCGGTTGGATAACCCGAGTATAGTAAAGAAAGTAAAAAAGCAGAAATAAGGCTACGATAACAGGAAAAACCGCCGGTAAAGGATTACTAAGCATATTCAAGAAATAATGAAAAATATCCATGCGCTTAATATATCAGCATTACAAAAAAAAGTCAAAAGCAAAAACCTTGACATAAATGTTATAATATCAAGAACAAACAAAGAGGAGTAAGATACAAATGGCTAAGGAAAAGAATGTAGAGCAAATTACCGATATGGATGTTGATTTCGCGCAATGGTTTACAGATATAGTAACCAAAGCGAAGCTTATCGACTATTCAGGCGTTAAGGGATTCTTTATATTGCGACCGTATGCATATGCATTATGGGAGAACATTCAGTCGGTGCTCGACGGCATGTTTAAAGAGTTAGGGCATGAAAACGTAGCAATGCCGCTTCTGATACCGGAAAGCCTTCTCCAAAAAGAAAAGGATCATGTTGACGGGTTTGCTCCCGAGGTGGCATGGGTGACTCACGGCGGTTCCGAAGAGCTTGCCGAACGATTATGCATACGGCCGACATCTGAAGTTCTCTTCTGTGAGCATTGGAAAAATGTGCTGCATTCGTGGCGCGACCTGCCTATGCTGTATAATCAATGGAATAGTGTTTTACGCTGGGAAAAATCAACACGCCCGTTTTTGCGCGGCAGGGAGTTCTACTGGCAGGAAGGGCACACACTCCATGCAACGGCAGAAGAAGCTGAGATAGAAACACAAAATATGCTCGATGTGTATGCGACATTCTGCGAAGAATATCTGGCAATGCCCGTTGTCAAAGGCAAGAAAACAGACAAAGAGAAATTTGCAGGAGCTTTAGCAACATATACAGTCGAATGCATGATGCATGATAAAAAAGCGCTCCAGAGCGGAACCTCGCATTACTTTGGCGACGGTTTTGCAAAAGCATTCGAGATACAATTCTCCGATAAAAATAATCAACTGGTTTATCCGCACCAAACATCATGGGGGTTGTCTACACGCATAATCGGCGGTATCATCATGACACACGGTGACAACAACGGACTCAATTTACCACCGCGCATAGCTCCCGTGCAAGCAGTCGTCATCCCGATAGCATCACACAAGCCCGGAGTGCTTGAAAAAGCAGATGAACTTACAACACGCTTAAAAGCTGCCGGAGTACGTGTAAAAATTGACAAATCCGATCAAAGTCCCGGCTGGAAATTTGCCGAGAACGAAATGAAAGGCGTACCGATTCGCATAGAAATCGGGCCAAAGGACATAGAAAACGACCAATGTGTAGCGGCAAGACGCGACACGGGAGAAAAACAAGCCATTTCGTTGACAGAGTTAGAAAAACGAGTAAACGAGCTGCTGGAAGAAATCCAAACAAATCTATTTACCCGCGCAAAAGAGAATCTCAAAAACAACACCCGGGATGCGGCAACGCTTGATGAAATGAAGGCAATCTTCAACGAACACGGCGGCTTCATCAACACAATGTGGTGCGGCAGTCAGGAGTGCGAACTGAAAATGAGAGAAGAAGCAGGAGTAACCTCACGCTGCATCCCCTTTGATCAGAAAAAAGTCGCTGATACCTGCCCAATCTGCAAAGCAAAAGCAGACACAATGGTAGTCTGGGGTATCGCGTATTAGTGTAACAGAGAAGAGGGTATCCGGAAAACTTTAAATGCCTACAGCCAATGCACTGCACTATAGCGAAAACTTGTATTGTTCGGCAAAATTAGTGTGCTGACTGTAGCCATTGAAAGTTTTCCGGATACCCTCTTCTCTGTTACAAATATTACTTATACAAATTCCCCTTCAACATCCCCAGGCATTGATCCACCTCTTTCATGGCATCATCCACAGATATACTACCATTCCAGCCACTTACGACACCTTCTGTATACATCTCAATAAGGTTTATCACGCTGACAGGGTCGATGCCGGGTTTGAAGAGCGCAGCTTCGCCTGCTTTTACCTCCGGCTTGGAATGCATATCTGTCGCTATTGCTTTTAGCCTTTCGATGTCGGCTGCCACTTCGGGGTCGTCTTCATCGAATACGCTTTCTATAAACATATCCATAGCGGGATAGCGGTTTTTGATAGACAGCCTGAATCTTATTATGATAGCTGCTCTGTCGAAAAAGTCTTTACCTGCGGTATCTCTTGCGTGCTGTGCCTCGGTCATCACAATCTTGCCGGTGTTATAGACAAGATAAGAGTAGAGTCCCTTTTTGCTTCCGAAATAGTGGAACACAAGTGCTTTTGAAATGCCTGCAGCCGCAGCAATCTCACTTATGTAGGCTTTTTTATAGCCCACCTCGCCAAACAGATTCATAGCCGCATCAACTATTCTGTTTTGTTTTTCCTGCGGTAACGATAAAAACTTTCTCATATCAAGACCATCCCTCTCTCAAAACCTTTATACACAGTACTACCATCAATGTGCCTTTACACGGTTATAATACATAAATTCTTGTGAAGCTCAACTCCAATAATAAATAACTACCCAAACAATAACGTGCTAACCAACTCAGAAAACCCGGAGGGGTCTTCAAGCGGTACTCCTGCGGTCAACAAAGCCTGCCCGTACAGCAATTGCGCGTACTTGGCGGCTTTATCCTTATCATTTTCAAATGCTTCCTTTAGTGCCCCAAAGGATGGATGACCTGCATTTAACTCAAGAACACGCTCGGCTCGCATATTTCCGAACATATCGTTGCCCTGCTGTCCTTGCATGGACTTAAAGTACCGTTCCATTTCAAGACTTATCTCACCCTGTGCTGCAAGACTTACCGGATGGCTTTTTAGCTTTGCGGATAAACGGACCGCTGCAACCTTGCCGTCTAAAGAATCACGGACAAAATCCAAAACATCCTTGTTTTCGGTTTCCTGCTTCTCAATCTCCTTTTTATCCTCTTCGCTTTCAAGCTCCAAATCGCCGTCTATTACAGAGCGGAAATCCTTCTCCTCGAATTTTCCGAGCATACGGATGACAAACTCGTCAATCTCATCGGTCAGATAAAAAATCTCATATCCCTTATCCCGAACCTGCTCCGCCTGCGGCAGCTTATCAAGCAATGTAATACTCTCGCCGCTTGCATAATAAATATACTTTTGCTCTTCAGGCATATTTTTGACATATTCCGCAATAGGTATCAGCTTTTCCGCCTTTGAAGAATAGAACATAATCAAATCGGAAAGCATATCCTTGTTCATGCCATAGCCATTTGCGATACCGTATTTTAACTGTATCCCAAATGCTTTGTAGAAGGTTTCATATTTCTCAATATCGTTTTCCATAAGCTTTTTAAGCTCGGCTTTGACTCTCTTTTCAATATTTGTCTTGATGACTTTAAGCTGCCTGTCATGTTGAAGCATCTCACGGGAAATATTGAGCGAAAAATCCTGTGAATCAACAACGCCGCGGACAAAACGGAAATGCTCCGGCAAAAGGTCACTGCAGTGCTCCATAATCATAATACCTGACGAATAGAGCTGTAAACCGGCTTTAAATTCACGTGTGAAATAGTCATATGGCGCAACACCCGGTATAAACAGCATCGCATTATAACTGACCAAACCCTCTGCGGAAACACGCAGGATAGCAACCGGATCTGTATGGTCGTGGAATTTTTCTTTATAAAACTCGGCACATTCCTCATCGGTGACATCGCTTTTTGCGCGCTGCCAAATCGGAACACGGCTGTTAATTACTTCTGACTCCGTATAGTCTTCCCATGTCTTTTTCTTATTTCCGTCATCATCGGTCTCGTCTGATTCGACCTGACGGCTTTTTGTAACATCCATAACAATCGGCCAGCGGACGTAGTCGGAATATTTCTTGATCAAGCTATGCAAAGTGTGCTCTTCCAAGTATTTATCATAACTTTCATCTTCGGTATTTTGTTTTAGATTGATAATAATTTCAGTACCCGCACCCTCATGCTCAAAATCGTGGGACGCAATAGTATAACCGTCAGAACCCGATGATATCCATATGCTCGCTTTTTCTTCACCGTAAGCACGTGAAGAGACAGTAACTTTTTCTGCTACCATAAATGCGGAGTAAAAACCAACACCGAACTGCCCTATAATATCCAGGTCTCCGGCTTCACCACCGTCACCGCCATCACTGCTATCCCCGGATTTAGCATCCATATCTTTCTTAAACTGCAACGACCCGCTTCGGGCAATAACCCCAAGATTTGACTCCAGCTCCGCCGCAGTCATACCGACTCCATTATCTCTAATTGTAAGAGTTCTGCTCTCCTTATCGGCAACGATATTAATCTCAAAGTCATCGCGCGAAAGACCGACCTTATCATCGGTAAGTGAGATATAACAAAGCTTATCGATAGCGTCAGACGCATTCGATATAAGCTCACGAAGAAAAATCTCCTTATGTGTGTAGATAGAGTTGATCATAAGATCGAGTAAACGTTTAGATTCAGATTTAAATTGCTTCTTTGCCATTGTTTTGAAAATCCTCCATTAAATTATTCTATACCCTTATTTGTTTCTTTCGCGCCAAATTTATCGTGCCCTCGGTCATATCGCCGACCCAGTTGAGTGCTTTTCCGAGACCGTTGGCGACGCAGAGATCGGCATCGTCTGCTGTGTATGTAGCTATACTTGTGCGGCTTGAAATCAATTTGTCAAACCCCCAAAGCTGACAGTTACCACCCGTTAGAACAATGCCGTTTTGAGAAATGTCCGCAACAAGCTCCGGCGGAGTTGATTCTAAAACATTATGTACAGACTCGACAATAAGCTCTATAACTTCCTCAAAAGCTTCAAGCACATCAGTGGAACTGATTGCTACAACACGCGGAAGACCCGTCAAAAGACAACGCCCCTTAACTTCAACAGCTACGGTTTCCGGACGCGGGAAAACACACCCGATACTCTTTTTAAGTTCTTCTGCCGTGTTCTCACCGACTAAAACGTTGTGTTTTCTCTTTATGTATTTTATCAAAGCAAAGTCAAACGCTTCGCCGCCCGCTTTTAGCGACTCAGATTCGACAACACCGGAAATTGAAAGAACAGCGATATCGGTTGTACCACCGCCTATGTCGATAACCATGTGACCGTCCGGTTTTGTAATATC
This sequence comes from Oscillospiraceae bacterium, assembly GCA_009783555.1. Taxonomy (GTDB): domain Bacteria; phylum Bacillota; class Clostridia; order Oscillospirales; family Oscillospiraceae; genus WRMH01. Next base: position 79,151 of record WRDH01000005.1, on the reverse strand, counting down.
CAAACCGGCACCGATAGCTGCAGCAAGCGGAGCTTCCATAAGATAAACCTTACGTGCACCCGCTGCAACACCTGCATCTATAACGGCACGCTCCTCAACCTCTGTTATGCCGGAGGGTACTGAAATAATAATCCGGGGTTTTAGCATAGAAAAAGATAATGCTTTTCGCACAAACTCTTTGAGCATACGCTCCGTCATATCATAGTCGGAAATTGCACCCTCATGCATGGGGCGGATAGCAACAATATTTCCAGGAGTCCGTCCGAGCATACGCTGAGCCGCCATACCAACATTTAATAAACGTCCGGTATTCTTGTCCATAGCAACAACCGCAGGCTCACGCATAATAACACCCTTGCCGCGTGTTGACAACAAAACCGAAGTCGTACCAAGATCTATACCAATATCTCTGCCAAGTATCATATGTTCCTCCGGAAACTAAACCATGTATTAGTATGCACCCATCACCGTATATTTGTCATTTATCATTTATCATTTGTAATTTATTTTACTCCCCTCGTGCCAATGTCGCGCATATAACACTTTTAGCGCCTGATGAGAGAAGAACTCTTGCGCATTCATCAAATGTTGAGCCGGTTGTAACAATATCATCAATCAGTAGTATACGTTTACCGGAAATTAATTCAGAATCGGAAACAACATAAGCTCCTTTGTTATTCACACTGCGCTCTGCTTTATCGCCTAACTCTGACTGAGGCTGCACGTCAATCGCTTTTTTTAAGGTTTCCACAGCCACATCGCCAAGCTCAAAAGCCGTTTCATTAGCCAGAAGCATTGCCTGATCGTAACCGCGTTTGCGTTCACGCTTTTTGCTCAAGGGTACCCACGATATGATGTCATAAGCTGCATCGGAACTATTGTTGTCTCTAAGCTCGCGAATGCAATCTGCTAAAACCTTGCGATAGGTACTCGAATAATATGAAGCATTTTTAAATTTGTAGCGGAGAAGCGAGCGTCTTACAGTCCCTGTATAATACAACGGAGAAACACAAAAGTCAAAAACATCTCCATCCTGTTTTCCGAGGTTGTCCGTATAAGGTAAAGACTCCGTGCATTTATCACACCAACCATCGTCAGACTTATTAAGCACTTTCGCACAAAACACACACTTTGGGGGAAATAGTAAGTCAAGGATTTTAAAAATAAAACTCATTATAATCACCCGTCCGCAAGTCTTGCGCGAAGACCGCTGTAACGCCTTTGTTTCTTATCGTTTTGCACCATTTTTGCCATGATATCAGGACTGCCGACAATGATTAGCAAGCTTTTTGCTCTTGTCATTGCTGTATATAATACGCTTCTTGAAAGTAACATTGAAGCAGCAGATGTCATTGCAAGAATAACCGTATGATACTCGCTACCCTGCGATTTGTGTACTGTCATCGCATAAGCCGGTTCCAGCTCCGGAAGCTTATCAAAAGAGTATTTTACAAGCTTATCCTCAAAATCAACAACAAGGCTCTCGTCATCGTGATCAATGCTCTTTATAACACCAATATCGCCGTTAAAAACTCCCGCGCCTGTATAACGTTTATCGGGACTCTCCCAAATTATATCATAATTGTTCCTGATTTGCATTACTTTATCACCCGTTCTGAATAAGAAATCGCCCGATTGTTTTTCTTTTTTTGACGTGCTGTGCGGATTGAGCTTCTCTTGGAGCATCTGATTGAGTGCAAATGTTCCGGCAGCACGTTTTCGGGTTGGCGAAAGCACTTGTATCTGCGAGAAATTAACGCCCATGTTTTCGGGCAACCGCTTACTGCAAAGCTCCGCAACAGTCTCTGCAAGCTGCTCATCATTTTGCCGGCGCATGAAAAAGAAATCGGGATACTTTGCGGATAAATCGGGGATAATACCGTTGTTGACATCATGAGCACACTTTATTATACCGCTGTACTGTGCTTGTCTGAAAATTTCCGTAAGTGCAATGACCGGGATAACTCCGCTTTTGATGACATCAGAAAACATACTCCCGGGACCGACAGGCGGCAATTGGTCGGCATCACCAATCATTATGAGTCTGCACCCGTCCTTTAACGCTCTAAGCAACGAACTCATAAGCTCTATATCTATCATAGAAGATTCATCAACGATGACTGCATCGGCATCCAGCGGGTTATCCTCATTGTGCTCAAAAACGTGCAGTTCTTCATCAAGACTCGCTCCAAGAAGTCTGTGTACGGTTGCAGCATCATTTCCGCATAACTCGGAAAGACGTTTTGCTGCACGTCCTGTCGGAGCACAAAGGACTGTCTTTAATCCGATTGCATCAAAAAATTTGATAATACCGCGAACGGTTGTAGTCTTGCCGGTACCCGGTCCACCGGTAAGTGCCATAACATCACTGCCGGCGGCAAGCTCCAACGCCTCGCGCTGCAGCCTTGCATACTTTATCCCCTGCTCCTGTTCAATGTCTTTTATAAACCCGAGAACCTTGTTGTTTCCGCTTCTGCTATTTGTTCGCTGCTCTTTGCTTCCGGTTCCTCGTCCTGACAACCCCCTTTGGGTTTCGTAAGCGCCCAAAAATACCCGATGCCTCGCACCGCCCCCCTCCGTGGAAGGGGGTATGAATTCTCTATAATTTATTATTTGTCCTTTGTCATTTATCATTTGCAACAGCCGCTCTGCAACGTAGCACTCAGCTTCAAACATATGCTGCAGATAACAACCCTCAACTCCTGCTATCTGCGAAATTACGATATCCCCGTACTCGCAAAGCGTATCCAAAGCATCGGCAACTACGTCTCCATCAACACTCAAGAGTTCGCTGACTGCAGCGGTTAATTTGCTTTTCGGGATAAAGACATGCCCGTTACCCATATTGTGGACGAGCTGAAAGATAAGAGCCGCAGATAAACGCTCTATACAATCACTGTTAAAACCAAGGTCGATAGCAATTGAATCCGCTTCAAAAAAACCGGCACCATAGCTTTTCGAAGCTATCAAATAGGGATTATCCCGAACCGCTTCAAGCGAATCATTGCCATAATCCTTGTAGACACGGGTCGCAATCAGCGGCTTTATACCATAGCGGGCAAAAAAATCAATAAGCCGTCTAAGCCCTGCTTGTCTGCGGTAGTTATCGCCGATTTTACGTGCGGTTCTGAGAGAAATACCCTTTAAGACAGAAAGCTTGTCAGGCTCATTCTCTATTATGTGGAGAGCTTCGCTGCCAAATCTGTCAACAATCTCACGCGCCCTTACAACGCCTATGTTCTTAATTGCACCGGATGCAAGGTAGCGAAAAATCTCATCTGTATCAGTCGGCTGTTTGACCTCAAACGATTCCAATTTAAATTGTTCACCATACTGCGGATGCGTCATCCATATTCCGGACAAAACCAAACGCTCACCGCTGATGACACCGGGAAGATTCCCGGTTGCGGTAACAACACCATCAACAGTATCAAGACGAAGCACAGTATAACCGTTCTCGGCATTGTTATATACGATATTACTAACTACACCCTCTATTGTGTCGGTCATTAAAAAAGACTTGCCTTTCTACTCGTCATTCTGCGCGTTAGTCGCAGAATCCATGTCGCAACTATGTTATATGTTCAACAGACACCTACACATAGCAATAGATTCTGCGACTTACGCGCAGAATGACGGATCTGGTAGATTCCCCTCTATTGCTTGCAGATCTCTTTAAATCCTAAATGCTATTTCTCACATCTCATCTGTATCAAACAGTATAGTAACCGGTCCGTCGTTAACTGAGCTGACGTTCATCATTGCGCCAAACTCACCGGTTTCAACCTTAAACCCTGCACCTCTGCATTCGCTTATAAAAAGCTCATAAAGAGGAATTGCAACATCCGGTCGGGCCGCAGCGGTAAATCCCGGGCGGCGGCTCTTACAATCGGCAAATAAAGTAAACTGTGAAATTACCAAAAGACTGCCTCCGACGGTTGCAAGGTTAAGATTCATCTTTCCCTCATCATCGGCAAAAACACGCAGGTTACAAACCTTGGAAGCAAGCTTCCTCGCCTCTGCTACGGTATCATCATAACGAATACCCAAAAGCACAAGAAACCCTTTTTCTATCTTACCGGTGATAACTCCGCCAATCTCAACACCGGCAGAAGACACCCTTGTAACAACAGCTCTCATCCATCCGACCTTCTTACATCGGTGACTCCCGATACCGACATTAGTTTTGCCATTGCCGAAACCAGCTCGTCCCTGTTTTTTACTTCTACAACTATCGTAATTTCCGTTACTCCGCCGGTTGCTGCCCTGGCATTAAATGAGGTTATCTTCACATTCATTACATTCAAAACAGAAGCAACGTCGACAACAATACCGATACGGTCAACAAGACCACATCTATTGTTGTAGAATACAAACTTCCCTCTGTATCCGCCCACGAAACATGAATCCAGCGGCCTTCTTCCTGCGGGTCTTTTAACGACTTTATATAGTTATGACAATCCTTACGATGTACGGAAACACCATAACCGCGTGTAATGAAACCCGCAATTGCATCGCCGGGAATCGGAGTACAGCAGCGTGCAAACTTTACAAGGCAATTATCCAGACCTTCAACCACAACACCTCGTAAATGCTTGGTATGAGCAACTTCTTTTTGCTCCGGGGCAGGAGGGGCGGGCTCGTCTTTTTTTGTTTTGGAAATTAAACGAAGCTCGTCACGTATCTTATTTACGACCTTTTGCGCGGAAATCCCGCCATATCCTATAGCGGCGTACATTTCATCCAAACTGCCAAAAGAAGCCCGTGTGAGGATTTTTGGCAGAATATCATTTTGCATCGCATCGGATAATGTTATGTTAGCATGGCGAAGCTCCGCTTCAAATGCAAGCTTGCCGTGAATAACATTCTCATCACGTTTCTCTTTTTTAAACCATTGCCGGATCTTGTTTCTTGCCTCGGGGCTTTTAATGATATCAAGCCAGTCGCGGCTTGGACCTTTTGCGGAGTTTGAGGTTATGATTTTTACAATATCACCGTTACTCAAGACATGAGAGTATGGAACAAGACGGCTGTTTACCATAGCTCCGGACATCCTGTTGCCAACCTCTGAATGGATACTGTAAGCAAAATCGATAGGAGTGGAACCGGAAGGAAGATTTACCACATCACCGCGAGGCGTAAACACAAAAACCTCATCGGCAAACATATCAACCTTCAGTGCATGCATAAACTCCTGCGCATCACTGTCTTGCTGAGACTCCAGCAAACGCCTGACCCATGCAAACTTTTCTTCATCGGCAACTCTGCCGCCTTTGCCCTCTTTGTACTTCCAATGCGCGGCAATACCATACTCGGCAGTCTGATGCATTGCCCATGTACGGATTTGAACTTCAAATGGCACGCCTTCACTGCCTATAACATTTGTATGCAAGCTTTGATACATATTTGGCTTCGGTGTACCTATGTAGTCCTTAAAATGACCGGGGATAGGGCGGTACAGTTCATGGATGTGACCAAGAACATTATAACAATCCGCAATGTCATTAACTATTACCCGAACTGCGTGCAAGTCAAGAACCTCGGACAACGCTTTGTTTGCGCTGAACATTTTTCTGTAAATGCTATATGTATGTTTCACTCTGCCTGATACCTGACAAGAGATACCATTTTCGAGCAATCGTTCTGTTAAACGAGTTTGTATTTGGTTTAAAAAAGCTTCATCTTCAATATGACGTTGCTTAAGCTCCTCTATGATGTCATTACATGCCACAGGATCAAGAAACATAATGGATAAGTCTTCAAGCTCCCATTTAATACGCTGCATTCCCAGGCGGTGTGCAATAGGCGCGTACATTTCCATGGTTTCAAGAGCTATTTCTCTTTGTTTCACTTCAGGCAGATATTTTAACGTTCTTATATTATGAAGCCTGTCGGCGAGTTTGATGAGAATAACACGAATGTCTTGAGCCATCGCAAAGAGCATTTTGCGAAGATTTTCCATTTGTTCTTCTTCTACGCTTGTATAGGTTATACGTGACAGCTTTGTAAGCCCTTCAACAAGTCTTGCGACATCCTTGCCGAACAGTCTTTCGATATCTTCGTAAGTTGCGTTTGTATCCTCAATACAATCGTGCAGCAAAGCGGCGCAAAGAGAATCCTCGTCCATGCCGATTTCCGCGACAATCTCGGCAGCGGCTATAGGATGTGTGATAAACTCATTTCCATCCTTTCGAAGCTGCGGACCATGAGCCTTGCGGGCAAACTCAAAAGCAGACCTGATACGCTCGACATTTGCACCGGGCATGTACTCAAGTATAACAGCTTCTAAATCATGATACTTCTCTATAGCACTACTCAAGGTCAAGTCCGCCCCCTTCCGTCATTGCGAACCGTCCGCAGACGGTGTGGCAATCCATAATTCTATTAAGCATGATTATTGTGTATGGTATACTCAATTACTGACCCTTATATCCAACAGTTGCAATTGTACACTGCTGCGTCCTCGAAACTCATTTATCTGAGGCTCAAAAGCCACATCAACCAACATTCCCTCAGTAATACCCAAATCGTCGGTAGAAGCGGAAAAGAAAATGCATTCGAGGGTTTTTCCCGCCTTTTCAATTCTAAGCTTTGAATGTTTCCCCGAACCAATCGATTGAGCGGAGGTAACAACAGCACCGCAAATGCATAAACACGGTGACGGATTGCCGCTGCCAAACGGCTCAAGACTTTCCAAAGCTTCAATATTTTCGATTGTCAGAAGTGCCGGCTTTTCAACTTCAAAATCAAGCTTAAGATTAGTCTCTGACAATGCTTCAATACAAGTGTGATAATAAGCGTTTATACGTTTGCGGAATTCTTCTATTTTTTCCTCGGAAACAGTGACCCCGGCTGCTCTTTCGTGCCCGCCGAAATTGTCCAGAATATCTTCGCATGACCGTAATGCGTCATATATAGCAAATGAGCCGAAGCTCCGGCACGAACCGCGGCCAATTCCATCCTCATCAATACTGATGACTATTGTCGGCAAATGATACTTCTCTGCTATCTTCGCTGCGATAATACCGGTAACTCCTTGATACCAATCGTGCTTTACAAGAATTATCGGTTCATTCGGCACAACCTCCGGAAGCATGGCAATAGCTTCCTCGTAAATTTCAAGCTCAAGATTCCGTCTTTCAGCGTTGAGCCTGCAAAGCTCGATTGCTAGCCGTTCTGACTCTTCGTCACTTTCCGAGAGTAACAATGCTACAGACAGATCTGTTTGTCCCATTCTGCCGGCGGCATTAAGCCTCGGGGCAATTGAAAAACCGATAGTTGATGCCGTCACCTTTTCGGACGAATTGCCAATCTCTTTCAAAAGACAACGCAGACACGGGCGAGGGTTGGTATTTAATACGTTTAGTCCGCGCCTGATAAGTTCACGGTTTTCGCCAACCACAGGCATAACATCCGCCACAGTGCCGATTGCTACAAACTCGCTGTACATATCTATAATCTTATCTGAATCAAAGTCACCTTCAAGTGCGCAAATTAGCTTGAAAACAACTCCGACCCCGGCAAGTGAACGGTACGGATAATTGCAATCAGGACGTTTCGGGTCAACAACCGCACATGCGAGGGGGAGCTCTTCTTTGCATTCATGGTGGTCGGTTATCACAAGGTCAAGACCTATTTTTTTTGCGTATTTTGCTTCGTCAATAGCTGTGACACCACAATCGACGGTTATTACAAGCTTAACTCCGTTGGCTTTTAATGTATCAAGTGCTGTGGTATTAAGACCGTATCCCTCATCGAACCGTCCCGGTATATATATTTCAAAGTCCACTTTTTGCGACTTGAGCCACATAGCGAGGATAGCACTTGCGGTCATACCATCTACATCGTAATCACCATAGATAGCTATGCGTTCTTTTAATCTGACGGCATTTTTGATTCTGGTAACAGCTTTACTCATATCAGCCATCAGAAACGGGTCATGCAAAGGAGCGGGTTTAAAACCGGTGGCAGCTAATACGTCGTTAATATCGGTAATACCGCGAGATGTGAGAAAAACAGAAACGAGAGGATTTATACCACAGTTGACAAAACCAATTGCTGACTTTCTGTCAAAACTGCCAATATCCCAGTTGCTAAACTTCATTCAGAGAATCCACCTTTCCTCAATTGAAATAGTATATCAAAATAACGGCTTATACTCAACAAAAATCATTATGGAAAAATCATTAAAATCATGAAAGAAATCGCAGAACATATTGACTATTGTTACCAAGTGATATAATATCTTTTCAAGTATCCGATGTATATGATTCGGAGCACTGGTCAAATAATAGATTATGTTAATGGAAGGGGTTTTAAGAATGGCATTTTGTTCAAATTGCGGCAATCAGGTTGAAGGAGCCGGCTTCTGCAGTAGTTGCGGCACAGCAATAGTCGACAATGCACAGCCTCCGCAGCAACCGGTTGCACCGCCTCCACCGCCACAACCAATTGCACCACCGCCGCCACAGCCGATAGCACCGCCTCCCGGCGCACCGATTCCTCCGCCACATTATGGCGCACCGCCGCCACCGCAATACGTCGCACCACCACCGCCGGCACACTACGGCGCACCACCCGGTGCACCGATTCCACCGCCTTATCCGGGTTATGCTCAGCCAATCCCGCTTCCTCATTATGCACCCGGCAGTTTCACCGAAATGTTGCATAGTTTCGGCGGCACAACACTATTCATGGTAGCAATTATTCTGTTCTCGGCAGGAGGAATCTTAGAGATATTCATGTCTTTTGATGTCTTTAGTATTTTTTCCATGGGAATTCTTGCACTGCCCGTAACAGGTTTTTGGCTGATTTTCGTTGCCTCAAAGCAACCGAAGCTGCCGGAAAAAACTATCACATCACTTAAGTTGTTCAAGGTGTCTATCATCATTCAGCTTGTAGTGATTTGTATTGTTGCACTGGTTGTTATAATTGCTGCAATCATCTTATTCGCAGCGGCAAGTAGCTTAGGCGGCGGATTTATGGCTGTCGGATTAGTTTCTCTGCTTGTTGCAGGCGGTATGGTTACTTTCATTATTATTTATTTCAAAGCCGTACTGCAGATGCTTGCCGGATTAAGCCACGGCATTATGTATAACACCTTTAATCCACTCCCGGGCATCAAAACATTCACAATCCTCACATACATCATGGTTGGATTTAACGTACTTGGCGCACTAACAGCCATCGTTTCAGTAACGGCGGCACAGCAATTTGTTTGGAGTATTATGCGAGAGCTTCCTGACTTTTTGCGCGAAGCTGTATATAGTGTCGCATTCCCATCGAGCGGCGTGCTTGCATTCCAGACTATGTGCACATTACTGACCGCAGCAGGAACTGTTATGTGTATAATTGTATTAAATCAATTCAATGAAAAACTTGTTGCCAGAAGCTACGGGCAACAAGTGTAAACACAAACAGCAAAAACAGAGAAAGTGCCGGGGCTCAAAATGAGCCCCAGCACTTTTATTGGTGTGCAAGTTAGCCTTCAACAAGTGCTTCGCCAACTCTAAAAATGTCGCCTGCACCCACGGTAAGGATGATATCACCTTCTCTTGCAACTTTCCTGACTTCATCGGTCAGCAACGAAAAGTCGGAGATATATCGTGCACCCGGTATAGTGTCAGCAATCAATCCTGATGAAATGCTGATGTCATTACTTTCCCTTGCGGCATAAATCTCAGCCAGGAAAACTATATCCGGTCTTTTGAGCTCTTTTACAAAATCGTTAAAAAGAGCCTTTGTTCTTGTATAAGTGTGCGGCTGAAACGCAAGAATAACTCGCTCATACACATTAAGCGTTTCAACAGCATTGAGAAGTGCATGCAGTTCGTACGGATGATGAGCATAATCATCATAAACATCAGCACCGTTAAAGCTTCCCTTATACTCAAATCGTCTGCCGACACCTGTATAGCCGAAAAGCCCTTCTTCAATGGCACTTGGAGAAATTCCGACAGTAAGACATGCAGCGGCTGCTGCAAGCGCGTTTTCAAGATTGTGTCTACCTGGAATCTGCAATTTTATCCGGCAAACGGGATTACCGTCGAATAAAACATCCATTGAAGGTGTTCTTCCTGTAACGGAAACATTAACACCGCGCACACGGATAGGGTTGTCACTTACACATGCTTTTTCTCCAAAACCGAAAGTAATCAATTCCTTGTCGAGTTTCGCAAGTGCGTCCATCGTATTGAAATTATCACCGTTACATACGATATGCCCGCGAGGGGGAACAAGTGAAGCAAACTTGCAAAATGAACACTTCAAATCGTCCAGATCCTTGAAAAAGTCCAGATGGTCGGTGTCAATATTAAGCACAACAGCAACCGTTGGAAAGAAATTGTGAAAAGAATTATAGTATTCACAAGATTCTACCACAATAGTATCTCCCTTACCGACACGACATCCCGACTCGAGAACGGGAAGAGTCCCGCCGAGCATTATTGTAGGGTCTGCATCGGCAGCCAGCAAGATGTGAGAAACCATTGACGTTGTAGTTGTTTTTCCGTGAACACCTGAAATACATATTGCGTTTTTATACTTACGCATTATATAACCCCATGCCTGTGCGCGTTCAAAAACAGGAATATCCTGCTCGCGTGCAGCGCGGATTTCAACGTTATCCTCACGTGCAGCGGCAGTACGGATTATATACTTTGCATCAGATATATTTGCAGCAGAGTGTCCAATATTGACATTAACACCATGGTCACGCAAGTCCCGGGTCGCTCCGTTCTCGCACATGTCTGAACCGGAAATGTCTATATCCATTCTGTGAAAAATTTCGGCAAGAGGCGACATCGAAACACCGCCAATACCTACGAAGTGACATTTTTTACGGCTTTCTATATACTGTCCAATTTTATCAACACTCATAAAGTTCCTCAAAAAGCAAAACCATTTAATCAGCCCGGCTTTTTATTGTTTTTAACGGCCGCGTTCAGCCATGATTACTTTTATTTCATTCTCGTTTATGCCTACCATTGGTTCGCCGAGGTCTTCTGAGAGTTCTGCCAGTATTTTTGCATCCTTATAGTTTGCAACTGCTTTTATTATTGCGGCGGCGCGTTTTACAGGATCACCTGATTTGAAAATGCCCGAGCCAACGAATACTCCTTCTGCTCCCAGTTGCATCATTAGGGCTGCGTCTGCAGGGGTTGCTACACCGCCTGCCGAAAAGTTGAGGACAGGAAGCTTGCCATTTTTATGGACGTACAAGACGAGATCATATGGTGCTTGCAGTTTTTTTGCTGTATCGTAGAGTTCATCTTCTCTCATGGATGTAAGTTGGCGGATTTCGCTTTGAATCATTCTCATATGGCGGACTGCCTGCACGACATCGCCGGTTCCTGCTTCGCCTTTTGTACGTATCATCAATGCGCCTTCGTTTATCCGGCGCAGTGCTTCGCCCAAATCTGTCGCACCGCACACAAATGGTGTCCGGAAGCTGTGTTTGTCTACATGGTATTTATCATCCGCAGGTGACAGGACTTCGCTTTCGTCAATGCAGTATATTTCTATTGCCTGGAGGATTTGTGCTTCCGAAATGTGTCCGATACGGCATTTTGCCATTACGGGGATGCTTACTGTATCCATGATATTTTTTATCATTTTAGGGTCACTCATGCGTGATATGCCGCCTGCGGCTCTAATATCAGCAGGGACACGTTCAAGTGCCATGACTGCACGCGCTCCTGCGTTTTCAGCTACTTTTGCCTGTTCGGGAGTAGAAACGTCCATAATGACGCCGCCCTTGAGTGTGGTGCTCAAATTTTCAAGTATTTTTGTTCTATCCTCTGCCATAATAGTAGATTCCTTCCGTTCCCATTAAGCAGTGCACAACTTAATTTCAAGCAGTCGTACAATGCATGAAACATATTAATTGAAAATACGAAAAAATGCAAGAGTTATGTTAATATCCGTTCAACAATCCGTTTAATTGTACAATGCTCTGTGATATACTTGGAAGCGTGGACATTACAGAAAAGCTTACAATTTTATCTGATGCCGCCAAGTATGATGTTGCTTGTACTTCCAGCGGTGTTGACCGTGCGGGGAAGAAGGGTTCTCTGGGTAATGCCGTAGCCTGCGGTATTTGTCATAGCTTTTCCGCCGATGGCAGATGCATTGCTCTTTTGAAGGTACTGCTTAGTAATGCCTGCGCGTATGATTGCAACTATTGCGTCAACAGAAAATCCAACGACATCAGCCGCGCTACTTTTGAGCCGCATGAGCTGGCAGAGCTGATGATTCAATTCTACAGACGCAACTATATTGAAGGTCTTTTTCTCAGCTCCGCAGTCGTTAAAAACCCCGATTATACCTGCGAGCTTATGATTGAGGCACTATCGCTGATTCGTAATACATATCATTTCCGCGGCTATATCCATGTCAAAGTCATTCCCGGTGCTGATCCAAAGCTCCTCACAAGCCTGGGTCTTCTGGCTGACCGCATGAGTGTCAACCTGGAGCTACCCTCACACGAGAGCCTAAAGCTTCTCGCTCCCGACAAAAGCCGCGAGAGTATCTTAGCTCCGATGAAGATGATCAAAAACGGCATTTTAGAGAACAAAACCGAGCTGGTCAAATATAAAAGAACACCAAAATTCGTCCCCGCCGGTCAAAGCACCCAAATGATTGTCGGAGCCACCCCGGAGACAGATTATCAAATCATCAATCTCTCCGCCGCATTGTATAAGAAGTATGAGCTAAAACGGGTATTTTACTCCGCGTATATGCCTGTTCTGGAAGGACGCAATTTACCTGCAATAGACTCAAAACCCCAATTATTACGCGAGCACCGGCTATATCAAGCTGACTGGCTCTTACGCTTTTATGAGTTTGAAGCTGCCGAGCTGCTTGATGAAAAAAATCCCAACTTCAACCTGCTTATTGACCCGAAATGCAACTGGGCACTTAATCATTATGATTATTTCCCCGTAGAAATCAACACAGCACCTTATGAAGTATTACTGCGCGTTCCGGGGCTTGGTGTTATCGGTGCGAAAAAAATCCTTAGAGCAAGACGCTCAGGCTCGCTTGATTTTCCCGATCTGAAGAAAATGAATATAGTCCTGAAAAGAGCCCAATACTTCATCACCTGCAAGGGCAAAACAATGCTTGGCATAAGATATGACCCCGAAGCAGTTTTGCGCGGTCTGCTATCAGAGCAAAGCTGGCAACTGGCAGGTCCGCCTATGGAGCAGCTTTCACTGTTTGACGATATCGCATTTGATAGTTTGTTAAAAGGAGTAGAGCCTGTCCAATTGAGTGCCGGTTTATTAAGAGCATAAAGACTCACCAATTAAGCAATAGTTTTAAAGCGACTGTGAAACTTGTGTCAACAACAAAAAGACAACCCCCGCCGTCTGCGACGGCACCCCCTTCCGCGGAATGGGGCAAGAAAGGGAGGTTTAGAAGCGTGCCTGACATAATAGAGAAGCCTCAGAAACACAGCATACGTTCAGATATTGCATATTTGTATGACGGTTCTTTTGAAGGGCTGCTTTGTTGCGTTTACGAGAGCTACTATCAGAAGGAACTTCCGGCATTGATTTTCAGTTACAGCGAAGTACAAGCCACTCTCTTTCCGGTTAAGGAAATAGAAACTGATATTATATCGGCGGAAAAGGTCGAAAAATCAATCGCAACATCAATTTCAGAGGAGGCACTCAGACTTGTCAGATTATGCTATTACTCATGCGAAGACAATCGAGAAATCACTATTCTCAACTTTCTCCGCCTTGGCTACAAAACCGGAGCATCTATTACAAACATGCTGGCAAACGACACCGTTCGAAAAGTTACAGACATTGCGCGAAAAGTTTCGAGAGAGAGCTATTTCTATAGGGAGTTTTTGCGTTTTTCTGATTACAACGGAGCTCTGGTTGCAATTATCGAGCCAAAGAATTTTGTCCTTCCCATGATAGTAAACCATTACTGCGACAGACTCCCAAGCGAGCAGTTTCTAATATATGACGAAACAAACAAACACGCCCTCGTCCACCAAAACGGAGAGAGCGCAATTGTTCAACTCGACAATCTGGAACTGCCTGAAGCATGTGAAAAAGAAGAAAAATACAGAGCACTCTGGAAGCAGTTTTATAATACAATTGCAATCGAGGGGAGGATAAACCTAAAAAGAAGAATGGGAAACATGCCAAAACGCTACTGGAAGCATTTAACAGAATTTCAAGAATAGAAGTAGTCGGTCAGAGGGTATCCGGAAAACTTTTGATACTTACAGCCGGCACACAAATTTTGCCGATAAAACAAATCTTCACTAAGGTACTAGTGCGATGGTTGTAAGTATCAAAAGTTTTCCGGATACCCTCTGACCGACTACCGTTTATACTTACAGCCGGCACACAAATTTTGCCGATAAAACAAGTCTTCACTAAGGTGCTAGTGCGATGGTTGTAAGTATCAAAAGTTTTCCGGATACCCTCTGACCGACTACCGTTATTCTTTACCGTGCAAGTATTTTTCAAGCGTAGCTATTACCATGTCGTATGAAAGGGGTTTGCCCAGGTGACCGTTCATTCCGGCGGCGAGGCAGTTATCGATGTCTTCCTGGAATGCGTTTGCCGTCATTGCCACTATTGGAATGTTTTTAGCATGTTCAATATCCAGTGCCCTTATTTTTTCGGTCGCCGTGATCCCATCCATTTCCGGCATTTGGAGATCCATAAATATCAACTCGTATTTTTCGGGATTTTCGCAGAACACTTCAATAGCATTGATACCATTGACTGCATAGTCAATACTAAGCTTAGACGGCTCAAGCAGAGCCATTACAATTTCGCGGTTGATATCCACATCTTCGACCAGAAGTATAGTATGACCTTCAAAATCCGGTTGGTCATTATTTTCTGTTGTATCACTCGGAAGATTATCGGAAAATAACAGCTCGTTGACACAGTCTATAACAGGAGAATTAAACAACGGCTTGGGAATATGAGTAGTAACACCTGCCTCAAGTGCGTTTTCACACTGCTCTTCCCAATCTACTCCCGACATAATCATGACGATTTTACTTTTAGGGCTTTTACTATTTATTTTATGTGCAAGCTCAACACCCGTCATATCGGGAAGCGTTCCCGCAACAAAGAAGAGATCATAATCCGAAGTTTCCTCAAGCTTTGCCAGAGTCTCTTCGCCGCGTGTAACAATATCGCATGTAATGCTGGTGACATATGACATTTCTTCGAAGAAAACTCTTGTAACCATGTCCTCATCTGTAATTAACAGTTTTATCTCCTCAGCTTTACCTCTCGGAGCAATCTCCTTTATGTGCTCGGTTCTGTCAAAGCCCAAACGTACTGTGAACGAAATGACCGATCCGTCGCCCAGTTCGGATTCAATCCATATTTCGCCACCCATCATTTCCACGATGGTTTTGCTTATAACGAGCCCCAGCCCTGTGCCGCCGAATCTGCGTGAGGTGCTTGCTTCTGCCTGCTCAAAAGACATAAACAAGCGGCTTTGCTGCTCTTTGCTCATGCCTATACCTGTATCACTTACAACTACTAAAAGTGTACACATGTCATCTACTTCATCTTCTACCATTATCTCTAAATGAATACTGCCATCTTCCGCAGTGAATTTGACCGCATTGGACAATAGATTTGTTATTACTTGTGCAAGTCTTTGGTCGTCACCTATCAGGTAGTTTGGCGTGTTCGGGTCTATATGAACGGTCAGCTTTTGGTGTTTCTGCTCAACACGGAAATTGATAACATCAACAACACGGTGAATCATCTCCTCAAGTCTGAAGGTTGCTTTTGAAAGACTGTATTTATTCGCTTCAATTTTCGACATATCAAGAATGTCATTTATTATTCCGAGTAGATGTTTTGAAGCATCATTTATTTTATTAAGTGAATAGTCTTTTTTCTCTAAATCCGGAGCAGTAATACCTATGGTTGTCATTCCTATAATCGCGTTAAGCGGTGTGCGTATTTCATGGCTCATGTTTGACAGGAAGGTGCTCTTTGCAATGCTTGCCTGCTCTGCTCTACCCATGCTTTCTTCAAGGCTGTCAGCCATTTCATCAAATGAATCTGCAACCTGCCCGAACTCATCATTTACTTTTGAGCGAAGCCTAAAGCTCATATCTCCCTGGCGGAATCTTGATAATCCTACAATAAGCACTTTAATACGGCGTGTAACTGCCGAAGCTAATAATACTGCAACAACCAGAGTCAGAGCAAATATTGCACCACTCATAATAATAATATGTGTAGCATACTGCCGTGAATTTGTATCGATTGCGAGGATCATTCTTTCCCCCATGAGAACAGCGGGTTCTGTGAAATCCTCCAGACCTGCACCGATTGTAACAAATCCGATGCCCCGTCTGTTTCCTTGTACTTCAGGTGAAAACTTACCTGTGTAATATTGTACGGCGCCTGCTGTGGTTGGTTTATATACATTACTCCAATAGATATAGAATGAGCCTGATCCTCCGTCTTCTGTCAGATCCATCCAACCTGTGCACTGAGGTGCATTGTTTAAGAACCTTCCGTCAAGAGCTACAAAACCTGCTCTGGTTAGTACTCTGGCGGGTGTTTTTGTGCGTGATTGGTAGTCGAGTATCGGAGTGCCGTCTTCTTTATAGACGAGATTTCCGTTTGCATCTCTCAGTTGTCTTTCACCAAACTGCGGAAGAATTTCCCTGTTATCTTTATTTTCCTCGTAGAATTGCCCCCAGCTTATACCCGAGGATTCCTCTGAGAGGTTGTACCATGTGGGATTATCTTCGAGCCAATCACTGCCGCTGCCTGAATACCAATAGTAAAATGGCGTATCCCGCGCCGGTTGCGGTTCCCCGTTTACGTCTAATATGGGTATAGCAACATTGTTTTCGTTGAAGACAAAGCCGCCTTCTTCGTAGTTACGCTCCATCATTACCGACCCTTCCAGCCATGGAACCTGCGGTTCTCCCGTTACCGGATTATATCCTACGATTGAATGATGTCTGGGATGAACAATGTTACGGCATTTATAGTCCCAAAGGAATGCATAGTTACCGCTATGAGCGTCTGACAGAACGGAATAGCGTTCAGGCATTGGAGTTATAAAATCGACAAATTCCATTATATGGTCGTGATTTAGTGCCATAGTAACATAGCCCCAGACTTCTCCTTCAAAACCTATGATTGGTGTTGCCCAGCGGATTATACCCTCAAATCTTTGTCCAAGGGGATTTTCAAAGCCCGCAAACGCCTGCCGCCTTGCTTCTTCATAGAATTCGTCCAAAGGCAGATTCGCAATTTCCTGCAGCAGGTCGTAGTTTGCGTGAGCCTGCGGTGCATTTCTCATAGCCCCGGGTGTATACATACCTATAAAGTTGGTGCCGACATAAGCACCTATGACGTCAGACACATAAATCTCTCCGGGACGCAGGTTTTGTAAATCTTCCCAATAAGTTTCCGCTCTGACATAAGTGTTTGCCCTGTCTGATATGTCTAATAACTCCGGGTTCATCGGATAATTTACTTTTGTTGAGGCGGGATTTACGAACTTAAATATCTCTTGACCGTTAAGGTTGATAAATGTAATTTCATCATATAACGGAAACGACTCTCTGTAGTGCTCAAAAAACTCCGGAGGTCTGTAGTTGAAGCTGCTCCCGAATTCTATGTCGTTATTTTCTCTGTTTGAAGATACATCGAGTGAGCCTTTACATACAAACGGATCTACTTCGACCCATGACATTTGGTCATCCGAAAGAACCCACTCTCCCATTTTCATCAGTTTGCTTGTTCTGTTTTCCGAAAATGCTCTGAATGTTTCATCGGAAGGCAGAAATTGAGCAAGCATAAGGATGTCCCGGTCACGTTGATAAAGAAACTCCGCAATTGACATTGCAGTGTCAGTGGTCATACGCTCAAGGTTATCTCGCGCATTGTCGTTTAGAGCAGTTGTTGCATCAGATACCGATAAGTCCCTTAGAAGATATCCGAGCGACATTATTTGATTCCATGCAAGAACCGTAAATAATACAACGGGTATCATCATAACTGAAACAAATATCATTACAAGCTTAGTCCGAAGCTTTAGTCCCTTCTTTACAACGGGTTGTTCATCGGCTTCTTGCTGGTTGATTTGAGAGTCATTCATCATTATATTTTCCTTCGCTTACACGTCGTTTGTTTGTCGCTTTGCTTGAGAAATTTCCGCCCTTATTAATCCGTTAACTTGAATTTTCATTATACTTCGTTTATTACTAATTTGCAATGCTTGATTTTAATTGCCGGCGGTACTATAATAAGTGTGATTTTAATATAGGTAGTACCGGAGGTTAACTATGGAACGTAAGGATAAAGTAAACTATTATCTCGATATCGCTGAAACTGTTTCACTCAGATCGACCTGCCGCCGCCGTAAATACGGTGCAATCATTGTGTACAACGATGAGATAATTGCGACAGGGTATAACGGTGCGCCGAGAGGGAGAAAGAACTGCCTGGATCGCTCGGTGTGCATGAGAGATGAACTGGGTATTCCCAGTGGTGAGCGTTATGAGCTATGCCGCAGTGTTCATGCCGAAGCAAATGCTATCATCTCTGCAGCTCGCCGCGATATGATGGGCTCTACGTTATATATGACAGGGTTTGACGCAAAAGCCGGTGAACTGCTGGATGATACAAGCTCATGCAGTATGTGTCAGCGGTTGATAATTAATTCCGGTATTGAAAAAACGATATGTCGCTCCAAGGGAGGAAAAGTTAGTGTGACCCACATACGCGATTGGGTTTTCAATGATGATTCTATCTTGGATGGTTCAAAATTTTCGCTTAAGTAGATGAGCAGCTACGTCATTCTGCGACAAAAGCGCAGAATGACGGGCTATTGGTTTATGGGAATTTGGATTTTAGTATAATGGATTTTAGTAAAAACGATCAATTTCAGAGAACGGCTTTGCTTATTGGACGTGAGAATATTGAGAAACTGAGAAACCGCCATGTGGCGGTTTTCGGTGTTGGCGGTGTCGGCGGTTATTCCGTTGAGGCTCTTTGCCGTGCGGGTATTGGCAAAATCGATGTTTTTGACGGTGATGTTGTGGATATAACTAACATCAACAGACAACTCATTGCTACGCATAAGACACTCGGACGCAATAAGGTAGATGTAATAAAAGAGCGTATGCTTGAAATCAATCCGGAAGTCATAATCGGAGCACATAAAATTTTTTATTTGCCTGAATCAGCCGACAGTGTTGATTTGTCCGTTTATGACTATATTATTGATGCCGTCGATACAATGACTGCAAAAATAGAACTTGTATGCCGTGCAATAAATCAGAATGTCCCGGTTATATGCTCAATGGGCGCAGCGAACAAGCTTAATCCCACAGCATTCGAAGTTGCCGATATATATGAAACAACGGTGTGTCCGATGGCAAGAATTATGCGAAAAGAATTGCGCAAACGTGGCGTGGAGGCTTTGAAGGTTGTTTATTCGAAGGAACCTGTCCCCCTGTCTTCTGAGCGGTCGCCCCTACAGTCGAGCATCTCGTTTGTTCCGCCGGTCGCCGGGTTTATCTTAGCGGGGGAAGTTATAAAGGACTTAATGATTGCTGCACAACCATTTAATATTGACTAAATAATATCGTTTCACTCCTCGCATAGCGAGAACCGTGAAACATGATACTATATCATAAATTTCTATTGCGGCTATTGATATAAAGTGTTATCATGGGTAGGCACTTAAAGTGTATGTTTTGAAAGGAAAAACTATTATGAAACTTGCTCAGGTTATGGAAGTGCTAAATGCAAAAGTTTATACCGATGTACCGTTTGAGGACATTGAAATCAACGCAGCTTGCGGCGCGGACCTTATGAGTGATGCGCTGGCATTTGGCGAGAACAAAGGGCTTCTCTTGACTGGTCTTAATAATCCGCAAAGCGTTCGTACAGCAGAAATGATGGACATTCGCTGTGTGATAATCGTGCGTGGAAAAGAGCCTGATGAAGCACTTGTTAAGCTTGCAAATGAAAAAGAAATAGTAATTATGAAGACCGACTATTCTATGTATACATCCTGCGGTCTGCTATATGCTGCCGGCTTGCGCGGCGGAGATGAATAGCAAATAATAAATAGCAAATGATAAATGACAAAAGATAAAATAGCAAAGACCACTTCAAAAAGTTTCCTGCAGACAGGTAAAGAAGGGGTTGGTGCATAATTCCGAGGGTCTAAAGTTGGAAAATAAAAATGATAATTCAGGAGTTGAAGTTCTCAAGCAAAGATATGAAGTCAGTGCTGATGATTTTGCTTCCGCAGGAGCTGCATCTGCGGCGGTGAAAAAGACTCTTAAGCAACTCGGGTTTTCTCCCGATTTTATCCGGCGCACATCTATTGCCATGTATGAGGGTGAAATCAACATGGTAATACACGGCGGTGGCGGAGTTGCCGAGGTCGGAATCAGTGAAAATCAAGTAACAATAACTTTGACGGACGAAGGTCCCGGAATTGCCGATATAAATCTTGCCATGAAGGAAGGGTTTTCCACCGCTTCCGACACAGTACGCGAGATGGGCTTCGGTGCCGGTATGGGGCTGCCGAACATTAAAAAGCAAAGCGATAATTTAAGCCTCATCAGTGAAGTGGGAAAAGGCACGACTTTGGTTATTACTATCGCTACGTGAAAGAGGATAATTTAAAGGAAAATTAAATGGAATCTATTACTCATTCGGTTACACTTGATGCTGAAAAATGCAAAGGGTGCATAAATTGCATAAAAAGATGTCCCACGGAAGCGATTCGTGTCAGAAACGGCAAAGCAGTTATAATGAATGATCATTGCATTGATTGCGGTGAGTGTATACGTGTATGCCCTCACAATGCAAAAAAAGCTATTTCCGACCCTATTTCTATGATAGATAATTACAAGTACAAGATTGCCCTGCCGGCACCGTCGCTCTACGGGCAATTTAAGAGCATACGTGATGTGAATGTTATTTTGACCGCACTAGTCAATATAGGATTTGACAGCATTTTCGAGGTTGCACTTGCAGCACAAAATGTATCGGATCACACGAAAGACATACTTCCCGAAGCCCGTGCTTTGCTGAGCGGTCCGACAATCAGCTCTGCATGCCCTGTTGTCGTAAAGCTGATTTGTGTGCGTTATCCGGAGCTTCTTGAGAATGTTCTTAAAACAATCGCTCCTGTCGAACTAGCAGCAATAGCTGCAAGGGAAAAAGCTGTTCGCGAAAAAGGATTAAAACCCGAAGAGATCGGCGTGTTTTTCATTTCACCCTGCCCTGCCAAGATAACAGCATCGAAATACCGAATCGGTTACGACGGTGTTGTAATAGACGGGATATTGTCAATGCGTGAAATATTTGTAAAGCTTCTGCCGATTGTCGATAAAATAAAAGAACCGATGAAGCTTTCGGTTGCGGGAGCACGCGGAATAAAATGGTCCTTCTCGGGCGGAGAAGGCAGTGCAATAGATGAATCTCTATTTGTTGCCGTAGACGGCATAGACAATGTTATAAGAGTTCTGGATGAAGTAGAAAACGATAAACTTTCAAGTGTACGATTTGTAGAACTCAATGCCTGCCCGGGTGGTTGTGTCGGCGGTTGTCTCTCGGTCGAAAATCCTTTTGTAGCAAGAGCCAGAATCCAACGCATGGGACTCAATCTATCTGAAGAAAATGACACTAACACAATCGATGAAAACTACCTCGATCCCGAAATACTTTATTGGCAAAAGACACCCGAATCCGGCTACCCCTTCCTCATTGATGCCGACCGGAGTACGGCAATAAGAAAGCTTGCAGACATCGAAAGCCTATTTGAAACCCTTCCCGGAATTGATTGCGGCTCCTGCGGTGCTCCCTCATGCCACGCACTTGCGGAAGATATAATAAACGGTACGGCTCTTGAAAGTGATTGTGTATTCAAGTTGCGTGAACGTATGTCAACACTATTCCGTGAAATAACAGAACTGCAGGAGTATATGCCCCCGCCATTTAGAGAACAGGGGAGAGGGCAAATGATAAATGATAAATGATAAATGACAAATTATAATGATCAGCAGGAAATAAAATAGAATCATGTTGGAAGGGTATTCATAAATATGACAATTACAACACTGGCTGAAAAGCTTAATCTTATCAAACTATCGGGTGAGACGGATAAGGAAGTTGCTTCTTGTTATATTTCCGATCTTCTAAGTCGGGTTTTGGGTGGTTGCCAAGCCGGCGATATATGGATAACAGTACAATCATCGCTTAACATGGTTGCCGTTGCCGTTATGACGGAAGCATCTTGTGTAATATTGCCCGAAGGTCTGGCCGCACCGGATAATGTAATAGAAAAAGCTAACGAAGAAGACCTCGCGGTATTTTCATCAAAAGAAAGTGCTTATTCGCTCGCTATAAAAATATCGGAGCTATATCCTAAATCCCAACCCTTGAATCATCTTTATACATAGGAGCTTCTTTTGGTATCTGTTTATTACGACCTACATATTCATACTGCACTTTCTCCATGCGCCAATGATGATATGACACCAAATGATATCGTCAGGATGGCGATACTAAACGGTTTAGATATGATTGCAGTTACCGATCATAATACCTTTGCAAACGCGGAATCTGTCGTAAAGGCTGCAAAGTCGGTGCAGACCCAAGGCGGTAAAGAAATTATTGTCCTTCCCGGAATTGAAGTATCTACTGCCGAAGAAGTCCATGTATTATGCCTGTTTCATGATATTGAAGCCGCGTTGGAGTTCGAAACAGACCTTTTTCCATACTTCTCGGGATTACTAAACCGCATACACATATTCGGTAATCAAATAATCTATGATGAAAACGACCAAATCACAGGTGAGTTGGAGCGCATGCTTATTGCTCCTGCATCTATAACTTTCGATAATCTATACCTTTTGGTTCATAAGCACGGAGGAGCATTTATACCGGCACATATTGACAGAGACTCGTTCAGTTTATTGTCAAATTTAGGATTTTTGCCTCCGCATCTTGACATCAGCACCTTAGAGGTCTCTCAAAAAGGTGCTGACAGCGGTTTTTACGAGGAAAATAAAGAAGTGTACTCAAAGAATAAAATTATTTTTTCGTCGGATGCCCATCAGCTGTGGACAATAAACGAAAGAGAAAATGTTTTACTGCTTCCCGAAAAAAACTCCAAAGCAGCTATTAGTTATTTCCAAAGCAACCATTAGCTATTTCCAAAGAGGCAGTTAGTTATTTTTATAGCAGTTATAAATTATTTACATTGATTTTTTTACGTGTATATATTATTATTGTTGTTGCTTTTCAACACAAAAGTTACAGTAGTGAAAGGATGAACATTATTATGTGTAAAGCCGCCGCAATTCCGTTTACAGGGACAAAAGAGCAAGAGCAGGAGCTTTATGAAGCTATTGCACGTCATAAAGAGCAAAAAGGAGCGCTGATGCCCGTTATACAAGAGGCGCAGCGTATATACGGATATATGCCTGAGGAAGTACAAAGAATGGTTTCCGAAGGTATGGGTGTCTCATTAAGTGAAGTATACGGTGTTGTTACTTTTTATTCGCAGTTTTCACTTACGCCTAAGGGCAAATATAAAATCGTAATCTGCATGGGTACAGCCTGCTACGTCATAGGCGCAGGGCAAATCATGGAGAGATTTGAAAAGGAACTCGGTATTAAAGACGGCGAATGTACGGAAGACATGAAATTTTCACTAGACGGCGCGCGCTGTGTCGGTGCATGCGGACTCGCACCGGTAATTTCGGTAAATGAAGACGTGTACGGCAAAATAATCGCAGACAAAGTGCCGGAGATCCTGAAAAATTATAAAGATAATTAATTATTATGATGAATGAGCTTTCTCTTAACATTTTGGATATCGCACAAAATTCTATAGCCGCTGAGGCAACGCTTGTTGAGATAGATGTTGAGGAAGATAGCAGTACAGACCGTATAACTATCAGGGTGCGTGATAATGGCAGAGGTATGAGTGAGGATTTTTTGAAAGCGGCTCAAAATCCGTTCGTAACAACACGTACGACAAGGAAAATCGGTCTCGGGATTTCTTTTCTGAAAGAAGCTGCGGAAATTACGGGAGGAACATTCGAGCTAAAGTCAGAGCTTGGCATCGGGACTACCGTTACAGCTACTTTTGTTATGAGCCATATCGACCGCCAGCCGGTTGGAAACTTGACCGAAACGGTTATAACACTTGTTACTTTAAACACAGAAATCGATTTTATCGTACGCTATAGGGTGAATGAAAACGAGTTTATGTTTTCAACACAGGAGGTTAAAGTGCTTTTAAGTGAAAATGCATCACTAAACAGCCCCTCAGTAGTAGTTTTTTTGACGGAATACGTCAACGAGCACATAAAAAGCCTGTCAGGCGAAGGAAAATAGGCGGGAATTATCTGTTTTTTGTAAAGAAAACTGACAAAACCTTAAGATAGTGCCATATTGAGAACTGAAAATGCGCAAATATTAAGAATAATGAAAGGAAGGATAATATAAATGAAATCATTAGCCGAACTTGCCGCGATAAAAGAAAAGATGAAACAAAACGCAACAATGCGAGAGGATGGCAAAAGTGCAACGAGAATAGTTGTCGGTATGGCAACATGCGGAATCGCCGCAGGAGCACGGACGATTATAAACGCAGTCACAGCGGAACTGGCAAAAAAAGACCTCGAACACGTTACACTGGCACAAACAGGATGTATCGGTATGTGCAGATTGGAGCCCATTATGGACGTTATCGTTCCGGGGCAAGACCCTGTTACATATGTCCACCTTACACCTGAAAAAGTAACAAAAATCATCAACGACCATGTAATCAACGGTAATATTGTGCAAGAGTACACTATTGGTGCTTATGAGGATAAATAAGAAAGGAAATAACAAAATATGAACTTATACAGGTCTCATGTTTTACTCTGCGCCGGGACGGGCTGTGTGGCTTCGGGCTGTCATGCCGTCAGTGACGCGTTTGAAGCGGAGCTGAAGGAAGTCGGGCTTGAAAAAGAAGTCAAGGTAGTACACACAGGCTGTTTCGGGTTATGCGCTCTCGGTCCTATCATGATAATTTATCCGGAGGGCAGTTTTTATGCGCAAGTTAAAGCTGAAGATTGCAAGGAAATAGTCGATGAACACCTGCTCAAAGGGCGTATCGTTACGAGACTTCTTTATCATGAAACTGTTTGCGAAGAAGAGGGGATGAAATCTCTCAGTGAAACGGGATTCTATAAAAAGCAAACGCGTGTCGCACTGCGCAACTGCGGTGTTATAGATCCGGAGGTAATTGATGAATACATCGGTTTTGACGGATATTTGGCACTCGGCAAGGCGTTGACGGAAATGACTCCGCAGGAGGTCATTGATATAGTCAAGGCTTCCGGACTACGCGGGCGCGGTGGTGCGGGATTCCCGACAGGGCTGAAGTGGGAGTTTGCCGCAAAAGCCGAAGGTGACCAAAAATATGTTTGCGCTAATGCGGACGAAGGCGACCCGGGTGCGTTTATGGATCGCTCAATTTTGGAAGGCGATCCCCATGCAGTAATCGAAGCTATGAGTATTGCAGCTTACGCAATCGGTGCAAATCAAGGCTATGTCTACGTTCGTGCAGAATACCCCATTGCCGTGCACCGTTTACAGATAGCTATTGATCAGGCAAAAGAGTACGGTTTACTGGGTAAAAACATTTTTGATTCCGGATTTGATTTTGATCTTGAAATCCGTCTTGGAGCCGGGGCTTTTGTTTGCGGTGAAGAACCCGCGCTGTTGCTTTCAATTGAAGGACATAGGGGTGAACCACGCTCACGTCCTCCTTTCCCCGCCGTAAAAGGACTGTTTGGTAAACCCACCGTTCTTAATAATGTTGAGACTTTTGCTAATATTCCGCAAATCATGCTCAAGGGTGCAGATTGGTTCTCGTCAATGGGAACAGAGAAATCCAAGGGTACAAAGGTTTTTGCGCTTGGCGGAAATGTTACAAACGTCGGGCTTGTCGAAGTTCCGATGGGAATCACAATGCGTGAAATCGTAGAAGAAATCGGCGGCGGCGTTCCAAACGGAAAGAAATTCAAAGCCGCGCAGACGGGTGGACCGTCCGGAGGATGTATCCCCAATGTACATTTTGATGTGCCTATAGACTATGAAAACCTTGCGGCAGTCGGCTCTATGATGGGTTCCGGCGGTCTTATAGTAATGGATGAAGATAATTGTATGGTTGACATGGCGAAGTTTTTCCTTGATTTTACAGTTGAAGAATCTTGCGGAAAATGCAGTCCCTGCCGAATAGGTACAAAGCGTTTATCAGAAATACTTGAAAAAATCACGTCGGGTCATGGAAAACCTGAAGATCTCGATAAAATGGAAATGTTATGTACCCATATATCGAAATCTTCGCTTTGCGCATTGGGTCAGACAGCATCAAACCCTGTCATATCAATGTATAAATACTTTAAGGATGAATACAAAGCGCATGTTTATGAAAAAAAATGTCCCGCCGGTATATGCAAAGACTTATTGCAATACGTTGTAGTGCCGGAGAAATGTATAGGATGTACACTTTGTGCAAAGGTCTGTCCCGTCCACTGTATATCCGGTAAGGTCAAGGAAATACATGTTATAGATCAAAAAGAATGCATAAAATGCGGTGTCTGCATGGAAAAATGTAAGTTCGACGCCATAATAAAGAAATAAAGAAAGGAGAGCACGTGATAATGGAAACGAAAATGGTTAATATCAAGATAAACAACGTGTCGCTCCAGGTACCGGAAAATCTTACGATTTTGGAAGCGGCAAAATACGCAAACATCGATATTCCCACGCTCTGTTACATGAAAGGATTATGTGAAATCGGTGCGTGCAGGATTTGTCTTGCCGAAGTCAAAGGAGGACGCGCGCTGGTTGCGGCATGCGTATTCCCGATTTTTGACGGCATGGAAGTACAAACCAATACTCCCGTAATCAGAGAATCGCGCAAGCACACATTAGAACTTCTGGTTTCGGACCATAAAAGAGAATGTCTCTCTTGCGTAAGAAGCGGCAGTTGTCAATTGCAAACTCTTTGTCATGATTACGGTGTTGATGAAAATACCTTCCAAGGCATGACTCACCACTATGAAATTGATGACAAATCTCCCGCTCTTGTACGTGATAACACGAAATGTGTGCTTTGCAGACGTTGTATAGCAGCTTGCTCTGATGTGCAATCCGTTTCGGTTATTGATGCTGTTTACAGAGGTTTTAAGACCAACATCAGTTGTGCATTCGGTCATACTCTCGAAGAAGCCCCATGCGTATACTGCGGGCAGTGTACTGTTGTTTGCCCGACGGGTGCATTGACCGAAAAGGATGATACGAAAAAAGTCCTGGATGCTATTGCAGACCCGGATAAAAAGGTATTTGTCTTTGCCGCTCCCTCAATAAGAGTAACACTCGGCGAAGCCTTTGATATGCCGCTTGGCTCCATCGTCACAGGAAAACTTGCCGCCGCATTAAAGCGTATGGGTTTTGACGGGGTTTATGACATGGCATTGACCGCTGACCTGACTATTATGGAAGAGGCGCATGAGTTCCTTGACCGTGTGAAAACGGGCGGAAAGCTTCCTATCATTACATCTTGCTCACCGGGATGGGTCAAGTTTTGTGAGCATTATTACCCTGAACTGATATCAAACCTGTCAACCTGTAAATCACCGCAGCAAATGTTCGGTGCAATGCTTAAAACCTACTTCGCCGAAAAGAATAACCTCGACCCGAAGGATGTTTTTGTTGTTTCCGTCATACCTTGCACCGCGAAGAAATTTGAACTCGGATGTGACAACCAATCCGCAGCCGGTGTACCTGATGTGGATGTTGCAATCACAACACGGGAGCTTGCGCGCATGATTAAAGCTGACGGGATTAACTTTGTAAACCTGCCGGACGAGGAGTTTGACAATCCTTTCGGAACTGTAAGCGGCGCGGGTGTCATCTTCGGCGCAACAGGCGGCGTCCTGGAAGCATCACTTAGAACGGCAAGCCATTGGCTTGACGAGAATTTTGAAGTAGTGAACTTCAACGAAGTCAGGGGTCCCGATGGTGTAAGACGCGCAACATATAAGATTGCGGGTATGGATGTTAAAGTCGCTGTCGCATCGGGGCTTGCCAATGCCAGAGAGTTGCTGGATGCTGTTAAAAACGGTACGGAAGAATTCCACATGATTGAAATAATGGCATGCCCCGGCGGCTGCATAAACGGCGGCGGTCAACCAAACCAAAGCGACACGATACGCAACAACGTAGATTTGGTTGCCGTAAGAACAAAAGCAATCTATAAGGCAGACGAAGGTCTCCCCTTGCGCAAGTCGTTTGAAAACCCGGAAATAAAAGTGTTGTATGAGGAATTCCTTGGAGTACCCGGCAGCGAAAAAGCACACCACATCCTGCATACGACCAATGCAAAGCGTAATGTGTTTTAGGGATGTAGGGGCGACCGCCCTCGGTCGCCCCTACTATGTTTACCCGATACTGATGTTTCTGATCAAATCAATTATTGAGAACCTCGTTGCTACACCTACGAAGACTATTGAAACTGTTGATGCCAGAGTAATTAAGATGTTGAAGGACGGACCTGCTGTGTCTTTCAAGGGGTCGCCTACGGTGTCGCCTATTACGGCGGCTTTGTGATTGTCGCTGCCTTTGCCTTCGTGGTTTCCGGCTTCGATGTATTTTTTTGCATTATCCCACGCGCCGCCTGCGTTTAGCATAAATATTGCCATACAGAAGCCTGATGCAATAACACCGCCGAGCATACCCACAACACCTGCCGGACCCAAGACCAGACCTGTTACTATTGGTGCAAGAACTGCGAGGATTGACGGAGCTATCATTTCTTTTTGAGCGTTAATGGTGCATATATCAACACACTTTGCATAATCGGCGTCGGCTGTGCCTTCCATTAGGCCGGCAATTTCTCTGAATTGGCGCCTGACTTCTATAACAACGCTTTGTGCTGCTCTATGCACACCTGAGATACAAAATGCAGCGAATACGAATGCCAGTGCGCCGCCAACGAACAGTCCAATAAGCACTGCAGGGTTCGTCAGGCGTAAGTCAAGCTCTGCCAGTCCCAAAGCTCCAAGCGAAGTGTTTGCTTCATTGACATATGCAGCAAGAAGCGCAAGAGCTGTAAATGCCGTTGAGCTTATTGCAAAGCCTTTACCGGTTGCGGCTGTTGTGTTTCCGAGTGAGTCGAGCGCGTCTGTGCGTTCGCGTACTTCCGGAGGAAGCTTTGCCATTTCGGCAATTCCACCCGCGTTATCGGCAACGGGCCCGAAAGCATCGGTTGCGAGGATTATCGCATTGGTCGCAAGCATCGCGACTGCGGCGAGTCCTATGCTGTAAAGCCCTGCCATTTCATTTCCGGCAAATCCGCCTGATACCGTGAAGCTGATAATCGCTGCTATTGATACAGCAAGGATTGGTCCTGCGGTTGATTTCATTCCCAGTGAAAGACCGCCTATCATAAGTGTTGCTGTTCCCGTCTCGCTTGATTGAGCCAAATCGCGCGTTGGCTTAGCTGCGTCTGAGGTGAAATGTTCTGTGGAGTAACTGACTATAAATCCGGATACGATGCCTGCGAATACAGCAATGAGCATTCCCCATCTGATACTCCACATATCAGGACCTGAAGCGTGCGAGAGCCATAGGGTAAGAGGTATTGTTGCAAGTGCCGCCAAACCGCCTGCTACAAATACACCTGAGTGAAGCGAACGAAGCAGTGACTTCTGGTTTGCTTTTTCTTTTGTCCTTACAAAGAATGTCCCGATTATAGAGCATATCACACCTACCGTCGATACAAGAATCGGCAGTAGGAAGCCCGCATATCCATATCCCGCCGCAAATCCAAGTGCTATCGTCGCTACAATCGCATTTGAGTTTGACTCGTAAAGGTCTGCGCCCATACCGGCAACGTCACCGACATTGTCGCCGACATTATCTGCTATAACTGCAGGATTTCTCGGATCGTCCTCCGGAATTCCGGCTTCGACTTTACCGACAAGGTCAGCTCCTACGTCTGCCGCTTTTGTGAAGATCCCGCCACCAACGCGGGCAAACATTGCCATAGATGCGATACCCATGCCGAATGTGACCATTGTCTGCGCTATATCGGCATCACTTACTTTGAATACAAACTTGAGAAGTAAAAACCATGTTGTAAGATCGAGAAGCCCCAGCCCGTTGACAACAAATCCCATTACAGAACCCGATGAAAACGCTACACGAAGTGCTTTGTTTAACCCTGTTTGTGCTGCATTTGCAGTACGTACGTTTGCATATGTTGCTATCCTCATGCCTATGAAACCGGATAGACCTGTAAAAAAACCACCTGTTATGAATGCGTATGGTGTAAACTGATTAACAAGCCCGAAAATCGACAATATCATAAGCAATATAAACATTGACAGGAAAAATATAGTGACCGTCGTGTATTGCCTATACATGTATGCGTTTGCGCCTTGGCGTATGGCTTCCGATATCTTCACCATTTTTTCGCTGCCTTCAGGGTATGCCATAACCTTGCGTATCTGAATAAACGCAAACAGCAGACCTCCAAAGGCTCCGACATAACCCAGCCAGAATAGATTCTCAATAGCCAATTTTCCGTACCTCCAAGATGTAATGTGGACATAAATTACGGTGTTAAGGCATAAATGCCAAAATTCACCGCTTACCATTCTACCACCGTTTTTTTCAAATGCAATAGCAAAAGAGCATTTTTTAGTTATAAAAATATACATTATTCTTGAGCATTGCTTATTATAGGTGCCAACAATGGACAAATGCTCACTATCGTGGTACAATGATTCGGATTTAACATAGATTAAACGTGTACGACGAATGGAGAGATGAGTTGAATGAAAAGAGAAGGTTTTGAATTAGCCAAGTGGCTTCCTATATGTATAATTGCCGTTATTTTGATGATTATATATAAAACCATTGACAATCTCGGGCAAATCACCGCTGCTATCGGTGGGTTTCTTTTTATTATTTCTCCTTTACTGTACGGGATTTTATTTTCTTATTTTCTTTACATTCCGCACCATGCTGTTGAAAAACTTCTGAAAAAAGTGAAAATATTATTTATCTCCAAACATGCAAGAGGCTTCAGCACAGTTATTGTTTTTGTACTGTTGCTTGGACTGATAGTGTTCATTTTAAGCTTTGTTGTGCCAATTGTTACTGAAAATGTATTGTCTCTTGTCAACAGTATTCCCGGTTATATTACTGATGTTATGGACTACTTCAATAATTTGCCGGCGGATTCAATTTGGGTTACGTTAAACATTCCCGACATTATACAAAACTCATCCGGCGATATTGTAAACTCACTTGTAAATATTGACGGAATCGGACAGGTTGCGCAAGGTGTAATGGGGTTTGCGGGCGGCGTTTTCAGTATGATAATGGGTCTGGTTATTTCACTATATATTCTTTTGGACAGAGAGAGAATAGGCAGTTTCTTCATGCGTTTGAATGCGGCTGTTTTTAAGCGTGACAAGAGAGTAAATGCAGTCATTAAATATCTAAGCCAGATAAATAAAGTTCTATTTACATTTATCGCAAGCAAGGGTCTTGACAGCTTGATTAACTTTGCCGCGGCGACCACAATCTTATTGATCTTCAACGTTCCCTATGCTTTGCTGCTGGGGTTGATTGCGGGCGCGTTTAATTTTATCCCATATCTCGGTTCGATTATTTCTGCCTTTATTATCAGTGCAATAACCCTTATTACCACTGATTTGAATACGGGGCTGTACGTTATGCTCTGCCTGCTGGTATTCCACCAGCTTGACGGAAACTTCATCGAGCCGAGAATAATGAAGTCTTCACTGAAGGTCAGCCCAATTCTTGTTATTATCGCAGTTGTTATCGGCGGTGCTTACTTTAACATAGTCGGTATGTTTTTAGCCGTGCCCGTAGCCGTAATTATTAAACAGATCCTAAACGAATACATTGCATCGACAGAGCATGAAAAGGCTAAAGCGGATAGTGCGCATGATGATAAACCCGATGTGCCGACTGCTTAAACAGATTTATGGATGGTTTTATTTCAAAACTTCAAAGATACTCTACCAAGGATGGTCCGGGTGTGCGAACCACCGTGTTTGCCGTCGGCTGTCCTTTGAAGTGCCTGTGGTGTGCAAACCCCGAGCTTATAGGTGATGCGACCAAGTTTCTTTATCATCCTCGCAGATGTGTCGGATGCGGTGCTTGTGTCGCAATGTCCGGCGGCTCCATCCGCCTGACGGACGATGGCTGCGATATTGACCGTGAAGCGGCTAATCTTGAAGAATGTTCCGTTGTATGTTATTATGATGCATACGAGCGTATCGGCGGCATTGTTACGGTAAAGGAACTTGTTTCAGGGCTTTTGCGCGACAAGGTATTTTATGACCGGTCCGGCGGCGGTGTCACCTTCTCAGGTGGTGATGCCGGTCTGCAAGCGGAGTTTTTCTACAATGTTGCCCTTGAACTAAGAGATTCGGAAGTGCATGTCGCTTTGGATACAGCAGGGTATTTTCCGTGGGAGAAGCTTGCTCCGCTGGTTGCGGCCGTCGATCTTGTTTTGTATGATATAAAGACTTTAAACCGGACATTGCATAAGCGTTATACAGGTGTGGATAATCAATTGATTTTGGAAAATGCGATGAGAGTTGCCGATATGGGCAAGGATATGACTGTCCGCATGATTCTCGTTCCGGGTGTAAACGACAGTGATGATGAAATTATCGGACGCTTGAAGTTTGTAAAAAGTCTCGGTCGTCATGTTAAGGTTGATTTAATCAAATACCACAAGCTCGGCGCGGGAAAATACGCAAGCCTTGGTATGATAGAGATGATGGAAGGCACCCCGGAATGCTCGGATGATCTCGCCGAATATGCAGCGAATATTGCAAGGAATATGGGTCTTGCGGTAACAATCGGCGGGTAAAACAGGTAAGCAGCGAAAGGATTTCCCTTTAGAAATGAGAAGATTTTTCCAGTTTTGCGGAGTTATTTTAATAGCACTTATTGTATATTCAGGCAGTACTATAACATATGCCGATTCAATGCCGATTCCGCTACCCCCTAGTGCAGTGCCATCACCGACTCCCCGCCCCGTAATAGTAAATGACGGGCCGAATCATGCGATTATTGAGTATGGCTGGCCTGCAATTATTAAGCATAACAATGACCCGTTTCATGCATACATACGCTTTCCGCAAGGCGGACACCCTTCAGATGAGGTTATTTACAACTGGGCACATGGCTTAAGCGTCAGTATACTCTCTGAGTTTCGGGCGGTGTTGAATGAAGACCCAAGAGCTCGCGGTGAGGTAAATGTTCATTTTGATTCTTTTTTAGTTGATAACCGGTATGCAGGGATTCTTCAACAGGGTGATTATTCAGTAGTCTTTGATCCGTTGGTGCCGCCTATTGATGTTGTCAAAACCTTTAATATTGATTTACCGGGAAATACAATTCTTGAGTCAAATGATATTCTCGATTACTCACAATCTGACAGGATTTTGGAACTGCTTCGTGAAAGGATGATATTTGAACATCCGAATACGGAGCGAAGTCTTGGTTTTATTGATGAGAGTTGGCTTCATTTTTTAGTAATCGGACATGAGGGTATTATTGTGGTTTTAGACAAAAACAGACTTCTCCCCGAGGATTTTCCTACATTAACGGTGACACTGCCATATGAGGATTTAGGTGATGCACTGCTTATAAGAGGCAATCCGCCATTGGATACTGCGCCTGTGCCGTCGCCATCACCAACACCTATGCCCACACCTATGCCGACAGCGCCACCTGATGACGGGCAAGATGGTCAAGATGGACAAGACGGTCAAGATGGACAAGATGGCTCGGATAGCCCGGACGGTGATTTATCAACGGGTCCGTCAGTGCCTCCGCAAAGCGGCAGTATTGACCCGCGAGCACCGATGATTGCCTTGTCATTTGACGATGGTCCGGGCTATTATACAAACCAATTTTTGGACTTACTGGAGATGTATGGTATCCGTGCAACATTTTGTGTTGTCGGTAATCTTGTAAACGCTCATTCCGAGGCTCTGGTGCGGGCTGTCAGTTTAGGGAATGAGGTTATCGGCCATTCCTGGGATCACAAGAACCTGGCAAAGCTTTCGGCAGATGCTGTTCGCGCGCAAATCTTAGACACCGCTGATATCATTGAGGAGGTTACAGGCACCTCGGTTATGATGTTCAGACCTCCGTACGGTGCTATAAGCGATACAATGAGAGATGTGGCACGTGAGCTTGGCTTTTCCATACTCTACTGGTCTGTAGATCCTGAGGATTGGAATACCGATGATTCCGAGGCAGTATATGACTCTGTCATGCAGCAAGTAAGAGACGGCTCTATCATCCTCAGTCACGAAATATATAAATCGACGCTGACTGCTTATCAGCGCCTGATACCGGAGCTTTTGTCCAGAGGCTTTCAATTTGTCACGGTATCAGAACTGCTTACCTATCGAGTTCGTGAAGTGCTTCCCGGGCATGTGTACTACAATGGACACCCTAATTAGGTGGATGTATTCTATTAAAATCCGGACAGTTTTTTTGATAAATCCAATGGTGACACCGGGATTCCGTTTTCGAGGACTCTCATGTTTCCTCCCGATATTTCATCTATCAGTATGATATTTCCGTGTTTGTCCTTACCGAATTCCAGTTTTATGTCGCATAACTCCATACCTTTTTCTGCGATGTCGTTTTTTATGACTTCGCAGATTTTTTGAGTAAGTGTTTTTATTTTCTCATATTCACCCGGTTTTAATATACCTACTGCCACAAGTACGTCTTCATTAATCAAAGGATCGCCGCGGGCATCGTCCTTTAATGTCATTTCTACAACGGCATTGAGCGCGGCTCCTTCTTTAATGAGACCGCCGTACCTGCGAATGAAGCTGCCCATTGCTTTATAACGGCAAATGACTTCCAATCCTCCGGTAAACGGAGCTGCTTGTTTGACTGTCATTATGTTTTCTTCAGCCGATATGAAATGAGTCGGGTAGTCTTTTTCTTCCAGCAGCTTGAAATAAAACACAGACATGTTGAGTCCTGCCAGTCCTGCACCTTCAACAGTTAACCCTACAGTGTTCGCACCCGGGTCAAATACCCCGTCTGCTCCCGTCATATCGTCTTTGAAGACCAGCTTTATATTTCCGTCTTCCAGTTGGAATACGTCTTTAGTTTTTCCGGTGAATATTTTTATCATACTATACACCTTGCACCAATCCGATATCTGTCCGGTACGTTTTGCCTTCAAACCTAATTTTTTCTGCATCCTCATAAACAACTCTTCTTGCTTCTTCAAAGTCTGTACCCAACGCCGTAATCGACAACACTCTTCCTCCGCTTGTGATTGTTTTTTCGTTTTCGGTAGTTGTGCCGGCGTGGAATACAGTGCTTTTTGTTTCCGGTATATCTATTTCATAACCTGTTTCATATGTACCGGGGTAACCTTCCGAGGTTATGATCACACTCACTGCTTTCTTGTCGTTCCAGTGCAATTTGCATTCAGATAAACGCTTATCTGCTGTCGCGCTGAGAATCTCTGCTAAATCTGATTCGAGACGGGGCAGAAGGGCTTCTGTTTCCGGGTCTCCAAAGCGTGCGTTGTACTCCAGTATTTTTGGACCGTCGGGTGTCAATATCAAACCGATATATATTACTCCGCGATAGTCAAAGCCTTCTTGTTTTAATCCCTGAAGTGTTTTTTGTGCGATTTCATTGCCGAGTCCATCACTGTAATATGGTGACGGCGATATGCTTCCCATCCCTCCGGTATTAGCACCTCTGTCTTTATCTAAAGCACGCTTGTAGTCGCTTGCTGTTTCCATCGGGATTATTGTTTCCCCGTCCGTGAAGCACATAAGTGACACTTCTTTTCCTGTGAGAAATTCCTCTATAATGACTGTACTGCCTGCTTCGCCGAATGTGTTTGCTTCAAGCATATCTTTGAGTGCGGCTTCAGCTTCCCACTTATTGGTGCAAATGATTACGCCTTTTCCGGCCGCAAGCCCGTCAGCTTTAATAACAACGGGGTAGCGGTGGTGTGCAAGCATGTTCATCCCGTCAACAAAGCATGTTACAGCATCGTAATTTGCCGTAGGGATATCGTATTTTTGCATGAACTTTTTTGCGAATGCTTTGCTGCCTTCGAGCCTTGCTCCTTCTATTCCCGGTCCGAAAATACGTAATCCGCGGCGGTTAAACTCATCTGTGACGCCTAATGTCAGCGGCAGCTCCGGTCCGACAACGGTCATTTCTATTTCTTGCTTTTCCGCAAAGTCGGCAAGTTTTGTGATTTCATCAACCTTAATATTGATGTTTTCTCCGATTTGTGATGTTCCCCCATTGCCCGGAGCAAAGTATAACAGGTTATCTGGGTTTTGTTTAAGCTTCCATCCTATGGCATGCTCTCTGCCGCCACTGCCGATTATTAGTATTTTCATTTTTTGGTCATCCCTTCCTGTCATTGCAACCTCAGAGCCGCAATCTACTAAGAACACGCATTACCCGCAATGACGAATTTTCCGTCGTTCAACGCATTGCTTAATTCCATTAGCTCTCTTGCATACTCGAGTATGCCTTCTTTATCATCTTTGTTTACTAGCGTAAGAGGGCTTTTTATCAATTCATCAAGATTTCCCTCAACCAATGCCTTAACCGCTTTGACAAGCACTTTGTGTTCTACTTCAAGGACTCTTTTTTGAAGGTTTTCTGCAGTGTCATCCGGTGAGACAGGGATTACTCCGCGTACAAGTGCAGATCCTGTATCTACGCCGCAATCAACAATATGCGCGGTTGCTCCCGTGTACTTAACTCCTGATGCCAATACCGCTTGATGAACTTTGATTCCGTAAAAACCCTTGCCTCCGAACATCGGAAGTAATGCGGGGTGAATATTGATTATTTTTCCATTGTAAGCCGTTATTACATCGGGTGCTAAAACAGTGAGATACCCTGCTAAAATTATCCCGTCGATGTTATGTGCTTTTAGCATATCCATCAGCTTTTCCGTATCGAGCCTGTCTATTACCATGTTTGTAATGCCGTGTTTTTCGGCACGCTCCAGTCCGAAGACTTTTTCACGACTTGATACGACCAGTGCGACTTTTGCACTCGGTATTGTGCCGTTTTCGGTTGCGTCAATGACTGCTTGCAGGTTTGAGCCTGAGCCGGATATCAGTACCGCCAGATTAAACAATGACAATGTCTCGTTCTCCCTTTGCACGCTTTTCAACAATACCTATACTGTACGCTTGCTCTCCCGTGCTTTTAATTGTTTCCACCACTGCTTCTGCGTCATCGGTCTCAACACACAGTGTAAATCCGATACCCATGTTAAATGTTGAGTACATTTCTATTTCATCAACGTTGCCCCATTTTTGGATGAGTCCGAATATCTGCGGCACCGGTGCATTTTCTTTAGATGCGCGTATTTTCAAATCGTCTGCAGCAAGCATACGCGGTATGTTTTCAACCCAACCGCCCCCGGTTATGTTTGCCATTCCTTTAATTTCATGCTTTGACATCAGCTTTTCAACCATTTTTGCGTATAGCTTTGTTGGAGTTAGAAGGGTTTTGCCAAGTGTTGCTCCCAATTCGTCGATGTGTTGGTCGTATGATATTGCGTTGTGCTCTGCTAATTTTCTGACAAGTGTGAAGCCGTTGCTGTGCATTCCTGAAGATGCAACACCTATAATTGTGTCACCTTCAGCGATTTCCTTGCCTGTGACTATATTACTTTTTTCTGCAACTCCGACCGCAAATCCAACCAGGTCATATTCACCCGGCTTGTAAATATCCGGCATTTCGCAAGTTTCACCACCTATGAGCGCGCAGCCCGATTGTATACATCCTTCACTGACACCTTGTACAATAAGCTCCGCTTTTTCGGGGTCAAG
Source organism: Oscillospiraceae bacterium (assembly GCA_009783555.1). Lineage (GTDB taxonomy): Bacteria > Bacillota > Clostridia > Oscillospirales > Oscillospiraceae > WRMH01. Next base: position 41,179 of record WRDH01000005.1, on the reverse strand, counting down.
CCCGCCTATGCCTATGTAGTCGAGGAAAAACAACGGTTTTGCTCCCATACAGATTATGTCGTTGACGCACATCGCGACACAGTCAATGCCTATGGTGTTATGGATGTCCATTTCAAATGCAATTTGAACCTTTGAGCCGACGCTATCAGTACCCGAAACCAGAACGGGTTCGTCATAGCCTTTTGGTAATTCGAACAAGCCGCCGAAGCTTCCAAGCCCCTCAAGGACACCGGGTATTCTTGTTCTGGCTGCATGCGCTTTCATACGCTTGACCGCATCATACCCCGCCTCAACACTGACACCCGCTTTTTCATATGTCCATTTTTCCATGAGCTGTTACCTTTCTTAGTACTAACTCCCGCGTTTCTAATTCTACTACAGATCGATTACATTATCCAATTGTTTTTATTGTTACATCACACAAAATTTCCAAGGAGTTAATCTGTCGCAGACAATATATACTGCACCGCAGTCGCAGAAGCGAAATCTTCGGATTTTGCATAAAGGGTGGAGCTGTCCATTTTCTGTTGATTATGGCTTTTTAGTATGGTAATCTTATCAACAAGAAACAGAGATTTGGGAGTAAAACGGAGATTCTTGAACCGGAGAGTTTACGAGATGCTATGAGAGATATGTTGATGACAGGGATAACTGCATACAAATAGCCATGTAATACAACAGAATGGAGATATATAATGTCAGCATCGAAGAACACAGGAAAATCAACAGCAACAATAGGCTTTGAACAGCAGATATGGAAAGCAGCAGATATACTGCGCGGCAATATAGATGCCTCTGAATATAAGCACGTAATCCTCGGTCTCATATTCCTCAAATACATATCAGACAAATTTGATGAACGTTATAATCAGCTTATAGCAGAAGGTGAGGGTTTTGAGGAAGATAGAGATGAGTATGCAGCAGAGCATGTATTTTTTGTACCAATAGAAGCACGATGGAGTAAAATAGCCGATGTTGCACACACACCAGAAATCGGTACAATGATAGATGACGCTATGCGGGCTATCGAAAGAGAGAACAAGCAGCTTAAAGATATATTACCAAAGACTTTCGCACGACCTGAACTTGATAAACGCAGACTCGGTGAAGTTGTTACCATGTTTACCAATATAAAAATGGCAGAGCATGGCGATAGCAAAGACTTACTCGGCAGAACTTATGAGTACTGTCTTGCTATGTTTGCGGAACAAGAAGGAAAACGAGCAGGCGAGTTTTATACTCCATCTTGTGTTGTCCAAACTCTTGTCGAAGTTCTCAAACCTTACAGCGGGAGAGTTTATGATCCATGTTGCGGCTCCGGTGGTATGTTTGTGCAATCTGCAAAATTCATTGCGCATCATCAAGGCAATATTAATGATATAGCTGTTTACGGACAAGATTCAAACCCAACGACATGGAAAATGGCAAAAATGAATTTAGCTATTCATGGAATATGGGCTGATCTTGGAAAATATAACGCTGATACATTCTTTAGCGATTGTCACTCTACACTGAGGGCAGATTATATAATGGCAAATCCCCCATTTAACCTTTCCGATTGGGGCGCAGACAAACTTGCAAATGATGTACGTTGGAAATATGGTCTTCCTCCGGCAGGCAATGCAAACTTTGCATGGATGCAGCATATGATTCATCATTTATCACCAAACGGGAAAATAGGATTAGTGCTTGCTAACGGGTCACTATCTTCGCAAAGTGGCGGTGAAGGAGACATTAGAAGAAAAATCGTGGAAGATGACCTTGTCGAAGGTATTATCGCAATGCCAACGCAGCTATTTTATACAACAGGAATACCTGTCTCATTGTGGTTTATAAACCGTAATAAAAAACAGAAAGGTAAAACTTTATTTATTGACGCTCGCAAGATGGGAACAATGATATCACGAAAAAACCGTGAAATGACAACAGAAGACATGGCTAAAATATCAGATACATTCGTTGCTTTCGAAGAAGGTACACTTGATGATACAAATGGATTTTGTGCTGTCGTCTCTACAAATGAAATAGCAAAACATGACTATATACTCACACCCGGACGCTATGTTGGTATCGAAGAACAAGAAGATGACGGCGAACCCTTCGAAGAAAAAATGACACGATTGACGAGCGAGTTATCGGAAATGTTTAAGCACTCCCACGAGCTTGAGGATGAGATTCGCAAAAGACTGGGGGCGATTGGGTTTGAGGTCTGAATGGCGAAAAGTTTGTGTGGAAGAATTAGGACGAATAGTAACTGGAAAAACACCAAAAACAGCGATTACTGAAAACTATGGTGGATCAATACCATTCCTCACGCCTTCTGATGATATGAATGTAAAATACGTTGAACAAACAGCAAAAAATTTAACCGAACAAGGTCTTGCTGAGGTAAAAAAATGTTTATTACCACAGAGATCAATATGTGTAAGCTGTATTGGTTCAGACTTAGGCAAAGTTGTTATAACGACAGAAGAAACCGTTACTAATCAACAAATTAATTCTATAATTCCATTTGATGAGTTTGATGCAGATTTTGTTTATTATGCAATGATGATATTAGGAAAAAAATTAAACTATATAAGTAAAACATCAACAGCAATCCCAATCGTAAACAAAACGTCTTTTTCTAATTATGACATAAGAGTACCTGATCTAGAAGAACAACAAAGAATATCATCCATTTTAACGGCACTCGACGCACGAATTGAGTTAAATACAAAGATAAATCATCATTTAGCAACGAAGTTGGCGATAGACTGCTCGCCGGACATAAGCCTCGGGAGTAGCATATCTCGCAAGGCGGCTAGGTGGGCAGATTCTGCCTTGTTAGCTTGCATTTGCAAAAACATCGGGCTTACGCTTTTCTCGAAACTTGCAAGGGCATCATCGCTCGGAAGCACGATTTCCAAAGCATTGAGAACAGCGGTTGTCATACTTGGAACAGCAGAACCGACATTCATTCCTGCCAAGTCGAGGTCACGTACAGTAAAGTACACAAATTTTGCGACATTATGGTGTGTCATTTGAGTATAGAACATTGTGTCCACCGTCCAAAATGGCTCATTAATGAAAATCACGTTGTTTAGTGAGCCTTTACGAGGAATCAAGACGGATTCGCCGTTGTAAATAGCTTTATCGACATAACGCATAATGCCACCCGAACCGTAGCAGGGTATTTCACCATGACCGAGCCGTTTATGGTCTTTGCCATAACAAACAGTTAAAATGTCAGATAGTACGGCATTTTCACCCACGCTACAACACTCAACAAAAATCGCCTGCGCTATCTTCTCTAAATGATGATTTACTGTTGAACTTATACTATCTGTAATGTATATTAACTTTATAGGACTATTGATGTAAGAAATCGAGGTGTATTATGCTTACAATCACAGAGATAAAAGAGGCCGTGAGTAAAACTGCTCCAATGTATCCTATCCATCAAGTACATTTATTTGGGTCATACGCAGAAGGAACTGCTAAGCAGAACAGCGATGTTGATGTGCTTGTTGAGTTTGGAAAAAGACCTATTACCCTACTTGATTTTTGTGGCTTTCAACAAGATTTATCAGATTTGCTAAAAGTGAACGTAGATATTCTGGAATCACCAATATCAAAAACTGCATCTGAGTATATGACAATTAATAAGGTGGTGCATTTATATGGACGAGATAAGTAAAAGGAATGATATTATTACAAAGAAAATTCTGTCAGAGATTAACGAAATAGACTTGTTCACAGCTAATATGTCTGAAGCGGATTTCTATACAGACCCAAAAACGCAAAAAGCCGTTGTTATGACACTGATTAACATAGGTGAACTATCAAAGAGTTATACGGATGAGTTTATATCCTTAAATAAAAATATTCCGTGGAAAAAAGTCCAAGCAATGCGAAATGTAGCTGCACACAGATACGAGGCTGTTAATATGGAAAGAGTATGGGATACGGTCAAGGTAAGTATCATTGAATTAAAGAAAGAGCTAACCATCTAATTTTATTTTCAAAGATTTATTAACAAATTCTTTGCAGTGAAACGAAAAATAGTATAATTCTTGTAGGGCAAGCATTTGAGGTGGTAGATTTCGTACAAACCACACGCCGATGGTAATGACAGGGGAAACCCGAGAGATGCGGGAGAACGGTACGCCCGTCAAATGCATAAATCCGACAAGAAGCGTCTACTCAGTAGTGGGCGTTTTTTACGTAGTAAAACGGCCTGCCAAGCAAGCCGCTACCAAGTGCAAGCACTCCACCTCCAAGAAAACTTGGATTAAACACATTATACTCAAAATCTATATAAACGTAAAGATAAATTTTCATTCATTCGTACAATGATGATTTAACACATTGAAGGAGTTCTTTAAAATGAACGAAACACAATATGAAAACGCTATTATTGAAATATTCCGCGACAAGCTTGGCTATTCTCATGCATACGGCCCTGATGTCGAGCGTGATTATGCCGACCCTTTATTTCGCGCTGAGCTTCAACCTGCATTGAAACGGATAAATCCGCTTCTCCCGGAAGTGGCAATCAAGGAAGCTATCAGTAAGATGTGTGATTTTAGCAGCGGCGACCCGATTACGAAAAACAAGATTTTTACAGATTATCTGCAAAATGGCGTTTCGGTGAATTACTTCTTTGGAGGAGAACAGAAATCTACATTAGTATACTTGGTGGATTACCAAAATATAGATATGAACACTTTCATCATCGCGAACCAATGGTCGATATCGGAACATAGTATAAAAAGGCCGGACCTGATAGTGTTCTTGAACGGAATACCAATAGCAGTGGCAGAGTTGAAATCGCCATCTCGAGAGTCAACTGATGCAGGTGAAGCATACCTTCAACTCCGTAACTACATGCATGAAATTCCGTCATTATTTATTTATAATGCATTTTTGGTCACAAGTGATCAAGCTCATACCAAAGCAGGTACAATAACAGCCGGAGAAGATCGTTTTATGGCATGGAAGACCACAGATGGCAGTTATGAAAACACTCAATTTGCAGGGTTTGACACATTTTTCATTGGGATATTCGAAAAGAAAAGATTAATCGACCTTCTTAAGAACTTCATTTGCTACTCCGGTGATATAAAAATACTTGGAGCTTACCATCAATACTTTGCAGTAAAGAAAGCCGTTAATATGATTGTAAAGGCTACCCAGACTGATGGTAAAGGTGGCGTGTTCTGGCATACGCAAGGCAGTGGTAAATCACTTTCTATGGTGTTCTTTGCCAAAATGCTACAAGAAGTATTGCAATCCCCTACAATTCTTGTGCTCACGGATAGAAATGATTTAGATAATCAACTTTATGAGCAATTTCTGTTATGTTCAGATTATCTTCGCCAAACACCAAAACAAGCTGAAAGCAGAATCAATTTAAAAGAGCTTCTTGAAGGCCGTGAGTCATATGGAATCATATTCAGCACAATGCAGAAATTTGAAGAATGCTTGGAGCCGCTTTCGGAGCGTAGGAACATTATTGTAATTGCTGATGAAGCTCATAGAGGACAGTATGGACTTGAAGAAAAGGTTGATGCGGATACCGGGCGTGTAACACTCGGAACTGCACGAGTAATTCGTGACAGTCTACCGAATGCTACCTACATAGGATTTACCGGCACACCGATTTCATCAAAAGATCGTTCTACAATAGAGGTTTTTGGAAATTACATTGATATATATGATATGACACAAGCAGTAGAAGACGGTGCAACACGTCCTGTGTTTTATGAAAGCCGTGTCATTCATCTTAAGCTCGATGAAGATATTTTGAAGTTGATTGATGCCGAATATGATATACTCGCACAAAACGCTGAGTCGCACGCAATTGAAAAAAGCAAAAAAGAACTTGGAAAAATGGAATCAATTCTCGGAGCAGAGCAGACGATTTCTGCGTTATGTAACGATATAGTGAAACATTATGAAGAAAACCGGCAGTATGAACAAACCGGAAAAGCAATGATTGTAGCATACTCTCGCCCTATAGGAATTAAAATATATCGAAAACTAATGGAAATGCGACCACATTGGGCTGAGAAAATCGGCGTTGTTATGACATCTGATAATAATGACCCGGAAGATTGGCATGATATCATCGGTAATAAAAACAGACGTGATGAGCTGGCAAAAAAGTTTAAAAGCAACGACGATTCAATGAAGATCGCTATTGTAGTAGATATGTGGCTAACCGGTTTTGATGTGCCATCTCTAGCTACTATGTATATATACAAACCTATGGCAGGTCATAACCTAATGCAAGCAATCGCTCGCGTGAACCGTGTTTACAAAGATAAGGTAGGCGGTTTAGTAGTTGATTATGTAGGTATCGCTCCGGCATTGAAACAAGCAATGAGCGATTATACCAATCGAGATAAACGTAATTATGGAGATACCGATATTGCAAAAACAGCTCTCCCAAAATTTATTGAGAAGCTGGAGGTATGTCGGAGCCTTATGCATGGGTATAATTACACGGCGTTTATGAGTGAAAACGCTACAGATTTAGCTCGTGCCAAAGCAATAAGCGGAGGCGTAAACTTCTTATCTGCAGTAAAATCAAGCAATATTTACAGTATTGAACCCGGAACAATATTGCACAGCACAGAGCCCGGACTTTCGATGGCAGCAGATGCGGCAATAGTGAACTTCGCTGATTATGTGAATGACAGAACAGACGTGCAAAACCTAAAAGATGCATTTATAAAGGAAGCAATGCTGCTGCGTCAAGCATTGTCGTTGTGCCGATCATTGCTGGATCAAAAGCAACGCTATGAAGCCGCATATTTTGATGCTGTGCGAACATTATTAACTCGTATATCAGGTTCTGATAAAAAATTCTCACTAAAAGATATAAATGAGCATATCAACGGATTGCTCAAGGGTGCAATTCAAAGCAAGGGTGTTATAAACCTGTTTTCTGATATTGATATCGAGTTTTCTTTATTCGACCCTAAGTTCCTTGATGAAATAGCAAAAATGGAGGAGCGGAATCTTGCAGTAGAGATACTTAAAAAGCTATTAGCAGAGCAAGTATCAATTTATCGAAAAACAAATCTTGTAAAGTCTGAGAAATTTTCTGAGAGATTAGCAAGAGCAATGCGGGAGTACATTAATGGAATGCTCACTAACGAGGAAGTTATCGCTGAGCTTATGGAAATGGCAGAGGAAATGGCAACCGCTCAAGCCGAAGGTTCTTCATTGGGTTTATCGGATGAAGAGTTAGCATTTTATGATGCATTAACTCGTCCTGCAGCAGTAAAGGACTTTTATCAAAATGAAGAACTAATCGATATGACAAGAGAACTCACGGATCAACTTCGTAAGAGCCGTACAATCGACTGGCAAAAGAAAGAAGCTGCAAGAGCAGGAATGCGACGTATGGTAAAAAGGCTTCTGAAAAAATACAAATATCCGCCGGAAGGTGTGGAGTACGCACTTGAAACAGTTATCGGGCAATGCGAAATGTGGGTAGATAATTAATGCCTATATCCATCGGATACTCCCCGCTAAAACATCCTGTGCAATAGCCTGTTCCTCCCAGCGATTTCAGCAAGCCTTCTATGCTTATGAAGCCGAGGCTGTCTGCGTCGAGTTCTTGTCTTATTTCTTCTACGGGGCGGGAGGTTGCTATGAAATCTTTTATGTCGGGGGTGTCTACTCCGAAGTAGCAGCAGTTTCTTATTGGCGGTGAGCTTATGCGCAGGTGTACTTCTTTTGCTCCTACATGACGCAAGGTTGCTATGATTTTACGCATTGTTGTGCCTCTTACGATGCTGTCATCGACCAGTACAACCGATTTATCTTTTACAAGCATTTCAATCGGGTTGAGTTTGATTCTTACGCCGATTTCTCTTTGTGTCTGAGTCGGTTGTATGAAAATTCTCCCTATGTATTTATTTTTTATCAGACCCGGTCTGTACGGGATGCCGCTTTCTAATGAATATCCGATGGCGGCGGGTGTTCCGGAGTCGGGTACACCGATAATTACATCCGCGTCTACGGGGTGTTCGGCTGCCAGTGCTCGTCCTGCCAGCTCTCTGACATCGTAAACGTTTTTTCCGTCTATGGTCGAATCCGGTCTTGCAAAGTATACATACTCAAATGAGCACATCGCCTTTTCGTTTTCTATCCCGGTACTTACAGATGTGATGTTCTCGTTTTCAATTATTATTATTTCCCCGGGTTTTACGTCTCTTATGAATTCGCCTTCCATCATGTCAAACGCACAGCTTTCCGAGGCAAGTGCGTAGCCGCTGCTTAGTTTCCCTATTGACAGCGGGCGTATCCCCCGAGGGTCGCGTGCGCCTATAATCCGGTCTTTTGTCATAATACATAATGCGTAACCGCCTTGGATTTCCTCCATTGTTGCTTTAACCGCTTCGGTTATATCGTTTTTATCGTACCGGGCAATTAGTGCAGCAACGACTTCACAATCCGTTGTGGTGGAGAAGATTGCTCCGTCATTTTCCATGCGTTCCCTCAACTGATTGCCGTTTACTAATGCTCCGTTAAATGCGGTTGCAAGTGAGCCGTGTCTGTAGTTTATAAGCAAAGGTTGAGCATGGATTTGAAAGCTTTCTGTTCCCGGACCGTACTTGACGTGTCCGAGTGCCATATCTCCTTTTAAGATGGTTAGTATTTTTTCATCAAGCACTTCAGTTACAAGCCCTGTATCTTTGTAACAGCTCATAATACCATCATTGCAAACCGCAAGTCCGGCACTTTGCTGACCTCTGTGCTGCAATCCGTTAAGCCCGAAATATACTGTCTGCGCAGCCTCAACATTACCTTTAAGAACTGCTGCGACAAGTCCGCATTCTTCTCTAAATTTATCCACGTAAAACCTCCGGATCGAATTTGTTTACTGTACAGTGGGGTATTCCCAGCCTCGTCATTCTGCGCGTTAGTCGCAGAATCTATTGCTGCGTGGACATGGATTCTGCGACTAACGCGCAGAATGACGGGAACTGATGGTTGCTTCTAGTAAGCTCTGCATAGTAATGGTTTATTCCCCAATAATGCGAACTATTTTTTTCAATTCCAAAGCCCGCTTTATTGTATCCTTTGCCGATTCTCCGACAACTGTATAATGCCCCATTTTTCTGCCGACCTTTGATTCGCTCTTGCCATATATATGTACTTGAACATTCGGGTCATTATACGCTTCTTCAAGACCTAACAGCTTTGCTTTTCCATCGCTTTCGCCAAGTAAGTTGACCATAACAGCCGGACATATTAATCCCGTATCTCCAAACGGAAGCCCGAGTATTGCTCTTATATGATTTTCAAACTGGTTCGCAAAACAACCCTCAATTGTGTAGTGCCCTGAGTTGTGAGGGCGGGGTGCAACTTCGTTTACGTAGATTTCGCCGTCTTTTGCCAAAAACATTTCTGTGCAAAACGTCCCGACACCTTCAAAGACCGACATTACCTTATCCGCTATTTCTTTTGCTTTATTACTTGCTTCTTCGCTTATATCCGCAGGGACAACGGTTGTGTCCAATATGGTGTTTGTATGCGTGTTCTCCGCGACCGGATATACTGCTTTTTCTCCTTTTATGCCTCTGCAGGCTATGACGGATATTTCTTTTTGGAAATCGACGAACTCTTCAACCATTAGTTCTTTTATTCCACTGCCAAGCTGATGAAAAGCATCGTCAACGTCATCTTCGGTTTTAACCGGAGCAACTCCTTTACCGTCATACCCGCCTGATGTTGTTTTCAACATGAGCGGGTAACCGAAGTTCTCGGGTTTTCCATATTCCCGTATTTCCTCCGTGTTTGTGACCAAAGCGAATTTTGGAACCGGTATTCCGGCTTTTTTCAGAGCTGCATTTTGAACGTACTTGTTTTGAATTGTTCTTAATGAAGATACGGAAGGGTAGATTATATGTCCTCCCTTTTCCAGCTTTTCCAGTGCCGGGACACTGATATTTTCCCATTCATATGTAATCACATCGGCATGCTTGGATAGCTCTGTATAACCGCTCAGGTCATTGAGATTTGCGACAATTAATTTATCGCAAATACTTGATGACGGGCAATCAGCAGCCGGGTCAAGCACAGTAATATATAACCCAAGCCGTTTGGCTTCAAGTATCATCATTTTGCCAAGCTGTCCGCCGCCCACTATTCCGATTCTTTTTTTTGCTATTTCCATTTTTTGTTACTTAGCTTTCGTTAAATATTCTGTGTACCCGATGTTTTCAAGGGTTTTTGCTTTCCATGTAATCAATTCATTCAGATTATCTTTATATGCTTTTAATTTCTCGGCGATTTCAGCGTCATTTATCGCTAATATTGAAGCAGCCAGTATTCCTGCGTTTTTTGCTCCGTTAATCGCAACGGTTGCTACGGGTATGCCGGGTGGCATTTGGACTATTGAGTATAGAGAGTCAGCGCCGTCGAGTGCTGTTGTTTTTATTGGCACTCCGATGACGGGCAATGTAGTGATTGAAGCTACCATTCCCGGCAAGTGTGCACTGCCGCCCGCTCCCGCGATTATGAGTGACAATCCTCTTTCTTTTGCCGTCTGCGCATATTCAAACATTCTCTTTGGAGTCCTATGTGCCGAGACTATGGTGACTTCGTTTGAAATACCCATTTCATCGAGGAATTCCGCTGCTTCTTTCATTATTGGCAGATCGGAATCGCTTCCCATAATTATTCCAACTTTCATAGTTACCCCCTATATAACAAATGATAAATGAGAAATTAAAAATGATAAATAAACAGTGGCTAGTGCCGGAAAAATAAGATTACTAAGAACAAACACACAGAAAACCTGGCTTTATGCGTACTTGGCCGCTTACAGTTGCATCTGTGTTATGTAACTTACTGCATTGCTAAATATGCGGCTTTCTTTTGCATCGAATACATTTGTGTAGAGGCCTTTAGTAAAGTTTTCAACGAGTCCGGCTCTTCCGAGAACTAAGCCGTTTTCGCTTGTCATTGCTTCAATTGTGTGCGAAGAGTTGCATTTTTTGTTTCCTATCCCATCGTTGATTGAAACGGATGAATCGTCCCCTTGTTCACTTATATATTGCGATGTTATTTGTCCTTTTACCATGTACTCTTTGTAGAGTTCTTCGGACATATGTACCACGATGTCTTTTCCTGATATAGGCACTGTTTCCAATTCACCTGCCATGTTTTTAAGCCATGGTGATGTTGTGTTTTCTTCTATCATAACTGTTCTTAGTGTGCAGTAGTAGTTGTTGGAGGGGTGCTTTGTTAAGAGTATATCCCCATTCTCGACATCTTGGATTTGCCCTGTTTGTATCAGTCCTGTTTTCAACAATGCTTTGAAGCCTTCTCCTGTGCCGAGAACCAGACCCTTGCGCTCGCTTATTAGCTTATTAACTGCTTCTTTGACATTCGGATGACGAAGTATCAACGCAATAAGCTTGCTGCTTCCGTCAGGCTCTGCTCCCGCTGACATTCCTGAGGGTATTGCCAGTATGTTTGCATTATTTACCGCTTCGGTTAGTTCGGAATAACTGTCCTCTATGTCACTTGATGTTAGCGTTCTGAATAGGACAGTATTAACTTCGGCACAAGCTATACGAAACTGTTTTTCCAGTTCATACTCACCGGTTGAACCCGGGAATATCGGGATTAGAACCTTTGGTTGTTTATTTGTTTGTGCAGCAGGTACTAATGGCTCTTTTAACGATGAGGGGTTAGGTGTGGCTGTTTGATTTTGAGAAGCTGGTGAGGTGTCGCTTGAAACAGGTGATGAAGTTTTGATTATGGCAGATGGTGATGTATTAGTGTTGACAGGATATGAGGAGCGAGTTATCACAGGTGGGGAGTTGATTGACGGGAACACGTTGTCAAGTGCTCCCTCCCAAGCCTGTTCTGCTTCACTGAGCGGGATAGCTACACCATCTATCTCTATACTTTTTTTGTCTGTTGTTTTACCCAGTAAGATAAATTCATCACGGAGTCCCTTATGATCTTTCGGAACTACATCAAGTTCAAGTATCATGGTCGTGTATTGCGGAGCAAATAAATCGTCTTTGAAGTCCGATTCAAATGCGAAGCCGATTCTGTTTCCAAATGCCATTTCGCTGATTGTTGCTGCAATACCGCCCGTACCGACAACACTTGCGGCTCTGACACATCCATATTCAGTGAGAGTAAGAACAGAACTCATATTTTGACGGAGCACCTTGAAGTTGGGCATACCTCCATCATCAACGGGTGTTTTCAATAAATATACATTATGCCCGGAGCTTTTAAATGCGCGTGAAATAAGCTTTGTTGTGTCTGCTATCGTTACCGCAAATGAAATCAGCGAAGGGGGAACATTTATATCGTTAAATGTTCCTGACATGCTATCCTTGCCGCCTATTGCGGGAATACCAAGCTCATCTTGTGCCAGAAACGCTCCCATAAGAGCAGCATATGGTTTTCCCCAACTTTCGCCGGTTGCTAATCTTTCAAAATATTCTTGAAAACTTAACCGCACCTTCCGGTAGTCACCGCCCATTGCGGTTATTTTCATCACCGATTCTATGACAGCATACATTGCAGCATGAAACGGACTGCTATAGCCAAGTGACGGGTTGTGCCCAACAGTCATAAGTGTACCAAAATCCGTCTCTCCCTCTAAAAGCGGCAGACGCATGGCAAGCCCCTGCTCGGGAGTCTTTTGGTAAACACCGCCATAGGGCGAAAACACCGTCCCGCCGCCCGCGGTGAAATCAAAACGGTTTGCGATGCCTTTTTTTGAGCATACGTTTAAATCGGATAGGTTACTGAGCCATGTTTGTTTGAGGTCATTAGCCCTCTTTGAAAAGAGGGTGTCGTCTACAGACGACGGGTGATTTACTATACAAGGAGCAGCCACAACAACCCTCGTACTCTGCCGCACTCCGCCGGAGTTTAGAAAGTCGCTGCTCATATCCAGTATAACATCGCCTCGCCATGTCATTAATACTCGACCCGTATCTGTCACATCGGCGATTTTCACTGCGTTTAGATTTTCTTTCTTAGCTTCCGCTAAAAATAACTCAAGATTTACTGCATCTAATACAACTGCCATCCGCTCTTGCGATTCGGATATCGCAAGCTCTGTACCATCCAGCCCGGGATATTTTACCGGAACCTTGTCTAAATCTATTTTCAGTCCGTCAGCAAGTTCCCCTACAGCTACGCAAACACCGCCTGCTCCAAAGTCATTGCATGTTTTTATCATTTTGGAAACAAAAGGCTTGCGAAACAGCCTGACTATGTTACGCTCAATTACGGGGTTGCCTTTTTGTACCTCTGCACCGCCTTTTTCCAAAGACTCATCATCATGTTCTTTTGACGAGCCTGTTGCTCCGCCGCAACCGTCACGTCCCGTATTTCCGCCAACCAAAACAACTACATCACCCGGATGCGGTTTTCCTCTGAAAATCTCCGCTTTTTTTGCGGCGGCTACGATTGCGCCGCACTCCATACGTTTTGCTTTAAACCCCGGATCATAAACCTCTATAAGCTGCCCCAAAGCAAGACCTATCCCGTTTCCGTACGAGCTGTAGCCATCTGCTGCCGTTTGCGTTATTTTCCGCTGCGGTAATTTACCGGGCAACGTATCTTCCACCGGTTCTCTTGGGTCTCCGCTTCCGGTTAATCTGATTGCTCCAAACGCGTGCGCACGCCCCGATAGCGGGTCGCGTATCGCGCCGCCGAGGCATGTAGACGCGCCACCGAACGGTTCCATTTCTGTAGGATGATTGTGGGTTTCGTTTTTGAACATTACAATCATATCGGTCGGTTTGCCGTCAACCGGCACGGTCACTTCTATACTGCACGCATTGACCTCATCGGATTTCTCCATATCGTCAAGCTCACCGCATTTTTTTAGTTTTTTCATGGACATTGTCGCAATGTCCATCAGACAAAGCGGTCTATCCGTATCTCCATACACGTATGTCTTTGCATGCTCATATAATTCTTGTGCACGCTTGAGTCCTTCCGTGTACTTGTTTTCGTTTATTGTCACCTCGTCTATAACAGTCATAAATGTGCTGTGTCTGCAGTGGTCTGACCAATAAGTGTCAAGCACTTTCATTTCGGTAACTGTAGGGTCTTTTTGTTCTTTTGCGAAGTACTCCCTGCAGAGCTTTAAATTATCAATCGCCATTGCTATACCGTATTTCCCGGCAAGCATTTTCAACAAATCATCATCAGCGTTTGAAAACCCTTTTATTACTTCAACAGTTTCAGCGTCCGTGTAAACTCTTGGCTTTGTGGCTGTCAGTGGTATCTCCCGTGTTTCCAAAGGGTTGATGTAATATGATTTTATTTTATCTATGTCGGAGCTTGATAAATCTCCATAAAATGCTATGACTTTGAATACTCTGACATTCGGCTCGGAGTTTGACTCCACTATACGCAGTAATTGATTCGCATAGTCTTCTCGTTGGTCATACTGGTCGATAGCTGCAGCTACAGCGAAAACGCAAGCGGCTCCGGTAGTGTCCGGGACATCTTCGTAGACGATGTCCCGGCCTGCTTCCGAAAAGATTGAAGACAGGGGGACAGGTACACTGTCTTGGGCGAACACAAGACAGTGTACCTGTCCCTCTGTCTTTTCCTGTCCCTCTATATCATATCCGTTAAAAATACGAACCCCGGTGACACGGGGTATGTTAAGTGCGTCTCGTATTTCGAGCATCATGTCTCTTTCTTCCAGCCGGAACGGCTCTTTTTTTTCGACAAGAATCCTCTTCATAATGCACCTCGTATATTTCTGATAGTACTGTTACATGATATCATACGAGTAGATTCGGAGTCAATTTACAAGTACACAATTTATTAACCATTTATTCAAATTGTTTTAGCTATTGTGTATACTTAGCATGGCAGATATTGTGGTTAATTAACGTATTTTATGTGCTCATACGCTATATGTTGCTTCAAAGACAAAAACGTACCGTCCCCATTTGTTCCTTGACATACAAACAGCACCATGGTAACATTAACATGTAACCTAACACAATGTACTTGTAACTTAAATAAATAAAAGCATCTGTTATGCCCTATTTATGTGAGAAAAAAACGACGAATAACTAACAAATTACTATATTGCAACTTTACAGGGCAACAAAAGCATGATATAAATACTAAGTATGTATACAGAAGGGAAAACGCTCATGACATTTCCTAATAAAAAGGCAGCATTTGACAAGAATAATCCCGTTACAGAAAGTTGCCTTTTAACATTTAACGGCGTTGACGGATTTGACGTATATAACTGCTCTATACCGTTTTTTTACAACGGAAAAAGGTATATGTACGGGCGTATAGAGCATCGTGACGATTGGGCGAGGTCATGGGTTCGCCTGTTTCTGGAAACATCACCCGATGAGTATACATTGGTTAATAATTCTATGATTTATCCTTTGGAGGATCCGTATGTCAGCCGCATCGGTGACGAAATTATACTCGGCGGAACACATGTTCAATACCAACAAGGTGAATATAAAGATTTTTTCAGTTACTTCTACAAAGGGAATGATTTAGATAATCTGTATTACTTCACAACGGGTCCGGTAAATATGAAGGATATACGATTAGTACAATTAAAAAACAAGATAGGCGTATTTTCCAGACCGAGAGGTGAAGAAATATTAAGAGAACACGGTTCGGAATCAATAATCGGTTACACGGAGATATCCGATATAAAAGAGCTCTCTGCGGATGTCATTAAGAACGCGCGGAAAATAGAGAATATCTTTGATAATGACGAATGGGGCGGCTGTAATCAATGTTATAACCTTGATTCCGGATTGATTGGAGTAATCGGACACAAAAGCTATAAGGAAGACCGGCCGGACGTATCCGATGTCTTAGTCTATGTGAACATATCATTTGTTTTTAATCCGAAAACACATGAAGTACTTGATGAGAAAATTATAGCAACACGCAGCAGTTACCCTGCAGGTCCGGCGAAGAAAACGTGTCTTATTGATTGCGCGTTCGCATCGGGGATTGTAATGAGAGATGACGGAATGGCTGATTTATACAGCGGTTTGGGAGACACAATGCAAGGCAGAGCTGTTATTGAGTATCCGTTTGAAGGCTTTGGAAGGATAACTTCCCCGTTATAAACTCGTTAAATATTGTTTTACTGACATAACATATATTAATAAGCTAGCTAAATTGGCTTATGGATTGCCACACCGTCTGCGGACGGACCTTTGGGTTCTGTAAGTGCCCAAAAATACCTTTTAACCTCTGAAGAGGATTAAATACATTCGCAATGACGTGGTAGGTGAATAATTTGAAAAAAAGAACTACAATGCAAAATATAGCCGACCGTTTGGATATTTCAAAGGTGTCGGTTTCAAAAGCGCTCGGAAATCAACCCGGAGTAAGCGATGATTTACGTAAGCTGATTATCTCCACGGCATCAAAAATGGGTTATGTACCAAATCAATTACCGTCGGAAAAAAAGAAATTTGCATTTGTAGTGCCAAAGCGGTTTTTTCTGGAAACCGACAAATTCTACAATGTGATTTTTTACTATATGAACGGCAGTTATTTAAGAAAAAACACTACGCTTGTTCCGGTAATAGTAAATATAAAGACTGAAGACAGTGCAGATGATTATGGTTTTTATGAAGAGTATGACGGCATATTTTTGACAGGAGAGTTATCCGATAAGTACACAAGCATGATATCGGGAACAGGCAAGCCGATAGTGGCAATCGATTTCTACAAAACCGATCTTGATGTACCTTGTGTGCTTATTGATAATTTCCATATTGGTCACCGGGTTACAAGATACTTAATCGAAAGAGGGCATAGAGATATAGGTTTTGTAGGGAATATCAATCAAACCAGCAGTATTTCCGATCGCTATTACGGTTACTTAAAAGCATTGCAGGAGATCAATGTTTCATTATGTGATGATTGGATTATTTCAAACAATGATGCAAGGACAGGATTATATGAGATAAATACTGCGCTGCCTTCTGTTATGCCAACAGCATTTGTATGTCATTGTGACATGGCAGCATACTTCCTGTCATGCAACTTGCAAAACAAAGGGATTGCAATACCCGGGGATGTGTCTCTTATCAGCTTTGACAATACAGAGCTAAGTAAAGCGTCCGGGCTGACAAGTGTTGATATCGACAAAAGAGATATTGCAAGCACAGCAATCCGTGCAATGGACATGCTTATTCGCAATGAAGAGTATCGAAACCGTTATTATGTTTCAACAAAACTGATAAGCCGTGATTCCGTCAAATCCTTAATGTGATGAGAATTACAGATTCCGGAGCTATTTTTACCCGCACTTGATTATCGTTTATATTTGTTATGAAATCATCGGTAATAAAGTTAAATAACTTCCCTTTTAAATGTCCGTTTTCAAATAAATCAGGGCGTTTTTCTTTCCATATATCACCGATTGTAAACGATACATCCACTTCACATTTCTCATTGTTGTACAACATAAAAACCGGCTCGGGTTTTTCACTTACATCCAGCCAATCCGTGACAGTGAGATCCCATGCGGGTATGTTCGTTTTTTCTGTAGGTCGCATCAATGCGGCAATCCATGCCATGTACGCACCGCCGTATACCGAACGATGACCCATAAAATCACCACAGGCGGCGGGTGAGTGACCGTCACGTGAAATCTCAATTTTTTCATATGGAACTACATTTGACAAATCAGGTCTTGTCTCATATATATTGTTACTTAAACCTTTTGCAAAAAACAAATTAAAGTTGGATACTGCATTTAATGCATACCAAGCGATACTTTTAGCCGTTTCCGGCACATATTTAACGGCAGGCAGCATAAAAGGCAAAGGCATTAATGTTTCCATGCTATACGCGGAAGAAACCGCATATTCGCGGTCATCACCACGCCAACCCATCATCAGACCGTCAACCGGTTCACCGTTCCACGTTCCTATTTGTAAGGGACCCTGTTTAATGTCGAAAATAAAACCAAGTATTTTCTTAAGGTCTACCTTATAACCTTTTGACTTAAGCCATGCTGCTGCGAAAAACGCAGTGCTGCCGTTTGGTATTTCATACCACGGGTTATCTGTAAACTTCTCATATAAATTTATTGCGCTAACGGCTTCGGTTATAAATGTATCATCGTTGCCGTGAACTCCGGCAAATAACATGTTATATGCATATCCGCCGATTGAATCCGGCTGGCGGTATATATCCTTATTTGTCCATGATTTCCCCGTTGAAAAATCATATCCCTGATCGTTAAAGTCGTAATTTATGTTTCTTGCCATTTCCCGCATTGAAGACGCTGACTCAAGCATTCGTTTATGTGCATTCTCGCAGTGCTTAAAGTAAGTCTTGTAAATAACACCCGCTAAAGTGTTTGCATATAATAAATACCAGTGCTCTGTTTTAGTTTGTCCCGGACTGTTCACATAAACTTTTGTATTGTTATTAAAGTACCGTTTAAATGCCTTTGTATAATAATTTTGTTTCATGGAACCCCGGAGCATTTCTCCCGCGGCAACCACACCCCATGTCACCATTTCATTGCTTTTTCCTTCCGGATATGCAGCGAAATATGCATCACCCGATTCATCTTCAAGTAATATTCCGTTATCCGGATTATGAATATGTATGCTGAAATTCTCTGCCGGAGTTGTATAATCAGGGAATACACGCAACGGTAACGGCATATTTTCTACATTCTTAAAAATCAATTTTTCCATGTCTGTTAGTTCCTTTCTTTTCATAAAAAAATGCTACTCAACAACGCCTGTACGTTCAATACTTTCGGTAAAGAACCGTTGAGTGAATATATAAACTATCAAAATCGGTGTGATGAATAACAGCCCTGATGCCATTATCGCAGGCATCAGTGCTTGCGTCTGCTCTTGCGGCATAATATTTACTTGAGTGATTTGAGTTGCGAGAGTAGAAATGCGCGAATAGTATATACCTGCCAAAAATGTTTCATTCCAATGCCAGACCAATGAGAAAAGAAACACAACAATCATAGCCGGTTTTGCCAGCGGGAAGATGATTTTCATAAATACAGTATATGGATTTGCGCCGTCAATCAATGCTGCTTCTTCCAACTCTTTCGGGATTTTTCTGAAGAACTGCATATATATTATTACGAACAAACCTCCGTTAAGTCCGTGTCCGAGCAAAGACGGGACAATAAATGCCAACGGGCTGTTGAGAAAGCCAAGTTGATTATTCAGCCAGGCAACAGGGATGAATACCGTTTGCGGCGGTATAACATAAGTGAGGATCAAAAGAACTATCATCAAACGTTTAAACGGAAATTGACACCGTCCGAAAGCATATCCTGCTATGGCGCAGGCAAATAACTGTGCAATCGCGGCAGGTATCGCCGTTACCAGTGAAACAAACAGGGTTGAGGTAGTCAAGTTATCCCAAAGACCGCGCCCGTCGAGCATCATCGGTATGATTCGCATCTGTCCGAGAGCATATTCGATATTTGAAAGGGTAGGATTGTTTGGTATCCAGCGTGTGCTCGGATCAACAATGTCTGAAAGACTTTTAAACGAAAGGCTGATCATATAAAGAACAGGCTGAAGATATAGTATGGCAAATACAAGAAGCAATAAAAGCAGGATTATCAGTTTTACCGCTTTTGATAACTTAAAATGAAACATAATTCTCCTCCCGCCTTACTTCTTTTTTAATCCGAGCGGTTTTCTGAATATTAATGTCACAACAACCAGAATAGCCAGTATTATTGCAAAGTATAACCATGCAATAGCTGTTGCATAACCGTATCCGGTATCAGGCTCACGAAAATGACGCAAAATTACTTCAAGAATCGGATTGAATGGAGACGTAAACTGATCGACCACCGTATACACAACGGAAATAAATATAAACGGTGTTATACCCGGAAGGGTTATAAGCCAAAGACTCGCCCAGTCATTTGCACCGTCGATTTTCGCTGCTTCGTAAACACTTGGATTTATGCTTTGCATTCCTGCTATAAGAATCAACATTTGTACGCCCGAATACCAAAGCACCATCAGAAAGCTGTTTAGGACATTAGTGAGAGCTAATGCCCATGTGTCGGGCAGTGTTAATACAAGATTGGTAACTGTTGCGGTTTGTAAAAAACTTAAGGTTCCCTGTTGCTGGTTTGTCAACTCATTAATCAGGTTGCCACTGGTAAGGACAACGGGCAGGAAGAAAATTGCTCTGGCAAAACCGCGCCCCGGAAATCTTTGATTTAGCATAAGTGCTATAATCAGCGCGAATACAACTATTACGGGAATGATTATCAGAGACTGAGCAAAAAACTGGAGTGAAACATTTGGTATTTCCGCATCCCTGAATAGTGCCTTGTGATACTGGTCAAAACCAACAAAATCGAAAACCAGCCTGTCGGTTTGGATTGCAACATGGTTGAGGCTCATGAAAAAACTGAAAATCAAAGGAAAAACCCAAAAAACCAAAAACCCGACAGCCCACAGGGAGATGAAGGAAATACCGATAATTTTATTTCTGGTTTCAATTTTCATTCGTTTATCCCTCCCTTACAATAAAATCCAAACCCGGGATAATGACGCCATTGTGTACAATTTCTTCTCTGTTCATGTTCAGATAAATAATTATATCTTCAAATACAACTTCTCTTATCCCGCCTGACTCGGAGTATGATGTTATCACCTTGTCGGAAATTAAATAATAAGCATTCCGGAAACGGTTATAAACCTCCAGGAATTCTTCACGTCTTGCTTCGAACTTACTGTTATAGACATAAGTGTTTTCAAGCACCCACAAGTCCTCTGAAGCAGCATACATTAAATCGAAATTGGGCAATGCACCCCAACTCAGCGCACGAAGCAGCTCCTCTGCCGGCTCGCTCATATCGTTATATGACTCGCCGTAGTACTTCACATAACCATGAAGGGCAACAGGAAAAAACGGCACTGTTTCATCAAGCATTATCAAGTGAGTACCTTCAAGCGGCATATTAAAAAACACAGCATCGGGTCTAATCAGAAATGCTCGAGATCTGTTGTGGTATAGTAACCCGGCAGTGTTTTGCATGTGTCCGGAGATATCTTGAATAGCTTCCATAACCATAGTACGCCCCATAGGTGCCGTTGTATTAAAGTCCGTCATCAAAAATCTCCCGGTATTTTGCGGAAGTATACCATCTGCACCGTATCCTTCGAGCCTTGACCAATTACGGTCAAACATTTTCCTTGTTGCCGTTGCGCTAAGATGCCATCCGCCGAAAACCGAAAATCCCTGTGCATTATAAACCGTATCCCTTCGAAGCCTTATACCGCGTCCTGTTTTTGTTATGGTAGAAAAGTTGTCGGAAAGAATGACAGAGTATCCTAAATTATTTGCGTGTACAATCATTTGCCGAAGTCCCCGGTCTCCGCCAAGCTGCCTTGCCGCGGGGTATTTGTCGGGGCTTCTCACGCTGTTTCCGCGCTTCTGCCATCCGTAATAAATTGTAACCATGTCCTCTACTCCCATATCATGGAAGTATTGTAAAATCTCGCTTGCTTGTTCGAATGTGGTGGTCGGTACAAACCTGCTGCCAAGTGTAGCTTGTGTCATATCGCCGCCCGTCAAAAAGACTGTAAACGGGATATTCTCCTTAGGTCTGCGTACAAGACGTTTCTTTTCAACAAGATAATCCCTGTAAGTCTCTGCCATTGCAAACCATCCTGCATCTTCTCCGGTCAGGAAATGAAACTGCAGGCTGCGTAACTCGTTAAATGTTTCATCGGAATAACGGAAATATCCTTCTCCTGTTTGAGCATTAGTTATTACACTAAATGATTTCCGGTAGCTAAATCTGGCGTAAGCACTGTTAAAGCCTGTTTGAACATAAGCAGGGTTTCCTATAATATCCGCAAGACCTTCACCTCCGTCAATAATAACCATCATTGAGTTGTTGTTTCTATGAATACCGTAAACAGGAAATTCTACCGCAGATCCGAAAAATCTCCGGATATTGGTTGTGCCGGTATCGGTGACATATGCCAAATCACTTCCGTAAACAGTTTCAACAAATGAGTTATTAAAGTCACGGTGGAGATGGAAGTGCACCAGAGCACCGGGTCCGTCCGGCAGGAACAGATAGCCTGTGTCATCCGTATCACTGCGGGTCGCACCGAGGAACGGAAAAATAACGAAGTCCGTTAAAAGCGGTCCCGCTCCATTATCCCGCACAAGATTCGCAGGCACATCAATCTTTAGTCCGTATTTGGTCAAGTGCATGTCATATCCGATTTCAATACCTGTTTCGTGGAAGAAATAAAATACCCTGGTCCCGCCATCGGGTAACCGAAACACTTGCATTTCGGTGCTTTGATTATGCACATTCCCAAGACGTGTCAACATTGAGTGCATATCATCCGCATAAGCGAACATTACAGGAGACTGTAAATTACCAAGCCATAGGGTGCCGCTTTCTTCAAGTGCCATATCAGCATCACCTGGACTGCTTCTCCACGTATATCCTGCCTGTTTATGAAGCATCTCGATGTTGCCGCTGTTAAAATCAAGGCTGAGCGTGAAATTATCATTTTCGGCAATTATCTCAATACCGGCTTTGTTTATGCGGGTAAGAGTATCATTGGATATCAGATTATCGTACACATGTGAAGGAAGCCCCGGAAAACCCCGCATAATGTTTATGTAGCGAAGCCCTGATATCACGCCTGCAAGCAATATGATAACACCTATTGCTGTAACAGGTTTCTTAAGATTTATAAGCATTCTTTTAACCGCCGTATCGTTATTTAACATATCCTTATACAAGCCCCAATAACTCTCTGAAAAATTCATCTAAGAAAGACCATGCCTGCATAGCTATCCCGTACAGAGCAATTGCAAAGAGTACGGTCATAGCCGAGACAAAAATAATCCACAATGTGTTTTTTACTGTTTCACCCATGGAAAAGCCTTGTGTTTCCTTTGTCGCAATAAACTGAAGAATGACAACCCACGCCCACATTACCAGCATAAAGAAGTTATAAATAGCAACTTCCGTTAGCGTCAATACTTGTGATATTAATGCAATCGGGATACGCAAGAGAATAAACGGCATTAAGGCATAAACTGTTGATATGAAAATATTTCTCAGTGTACCTTGTCCCTTTGTTATCGAACCGACTAAATACCCGGCAAGTATCCATACGAGAACAGGTAACAGGTTAAATACTAAAAACGTGACAAGGTCAAAGCCTCTCAACCCGTACATACTAAACGAAAAGCTTGTAAGTCCGGTTGCTATTATTGCTGTCATTAAATAAAGCAGCAGCCATACAGTGGCTGTACCAATGTTTCCGTGCTTTTCATATGATGCGGAGTATAGTGTATCTGACGGGGAGCGCAGTATCTGCGCGGCAAAAAGGAAATTGTCCAAATGCCCGGCAATGCGAGGTCCGAGCATAACTCTTCTTGTCGGCTCCATTTTCAGACGCAGAATTTTAAACAGTATCAACCATAATATAAACACCCCTGCAAGTGTAATCAAAACCACCGGAGTATACTCTCTTGTAACAATTACTCTTTGCTGCCAACGTGCTGCAGAGTACAGCTCCTGATTAAACGCTCTGCGCATATGTTCCATGGCAGAGATGTAGTCGCCCTCACGGTAACGAATACGTCCTATACCTTCATGCGCCGATCTTATAAATACATTTTGTCTCAGAACCGTTTCCCAATTCTCTTCCGCCTCCAGATGAAGACCTTGCTGCTGTTTTTCTATTCCGGCAATAAAATTCAGCATAAAATTCGTGGGAGCAAAAACATGTATGCCGTTATATACTCTATCAAGTACAAACACATTATATCTCGAATTGACTCCTATACCTACGGGATCGCCGAAAACCCCGACCCTGAAATTCCCGCCGAACAGCAGTTGCCCGAAGCCGATTTGCAAATCACCCAGATTGTCATGTATCAGTACCATGCCGTTTGATCTGTCTGTGACAAAAATCATACCGCTGTTTGTAACGGTAATAGCGGATAACGCTATAGGATTAAAGTACGGATTGTCAATTTGAAAGTCCTCATTAAGAAACAAATCCTCAGAATTTACATTTAATTTTTTTAGCTGTCCCCTGTCCGTCGCCTGTGTCGCTGTGTAAATAAAACCGTCCTTTCCGACTGCAACCGCTGACGGAGAAGGTGCAAGGCGGTTTAGATTTGTCCGTATCTGTTCATCTGTATATATAAACCGGAGCAACCGCTCAATTATATTAAGCGGGGTGAGGTTTCTGCCGAAAAAGCTAAGGAACTCTCCCTCCCGGCTCATCAGCATGATTCCCTCGCTGCCGCCTCTGAGAAGCACCAGTAATGTGCCTCGTAAATCCATAGTCACGTCAGTTGGAATAAACATTATGTTTTGCAGCCTGATATCATCCGGCTTGCCGAATGAGAATATATAGTTCCCGCCGGCATCAAAATGTACTATTCTGTTATTTCCCGTATCGGCTACAAAAACATCACCGTTTTCCGTAACAAACACACCTTCAGGCTGCCGCAGCACGCCCGGCCCGGATTCATCTCCGTAAACCTTCATCAGCGCGCCCGATGATGTTATATGCACTATCCTGTTATTATCTCTGTCGGCTACGTAAATTCTGTCGTTTTGGTCAATGAAAATGCCCGACGGGTTGCTCAGTCCCGGTAACTGTTCGCCGGTCGTATGATCATACAGGTTTTGACCCAGCATTCCGACAGGTTGATATACAGTCTGCATATATGCGGGTTGACGGTCTGCGTTAAATGAATACGTGCTGTAGGGTGGCGATGCGATTGCGGACACCACATTAATAAATGCGAAAACAACAAGAAAAACAACTGATATTGTTAATTTAATTATATTGCTTTTTAAGATTTTCATAATAAACCTACCATGACTATACCTTTAATCATGCTAACAACGCCTATTTTATGCCGGAGGTGACCATTGTCTCGATCATGGATTTTTGCATTATTGCAAACAGAAGGAAATTAGGCATAAACATTATGAATCCGGCGGCTGCAGCTGCTCCCTGTCTTGCAACATCCGTACCGATGGCTGCTGTGAGGGTGCTGACAAAATAAGGAAGGGTTCTCATGGATTCTTCTGTCATATATAACACGGAGCTTACATTATCCATCCATACAGCTTGGAAAACAATAATCATAACCGCGCCGACTGCCGGCATTACATTAGGCATTATTATCCGCCAATATATCGTGAACTCACCCGCACCTTCTATTCTTGCAGCTTCGGAGAGTGAAGCAGGGATCTGATCCATGAACTGCTTCATCAGAAAAACGCCGACAGGCACCGCTATGTGCGGCAGAATGTGCCCGAAGTATGTATTGATTATCCCGAGCTGTGAAACCACCAGAAATCTTGTTATAACAACAGCTTCGGGAGCAAACATAAGCGCGATGATTATAAGATTGAATAACCACTTTTTCCCCGGAAAGTCCATTCTAGAAAAGGCATACGCACAAAGAGAACTGATAAAAAGAGCGATGGAGACACTAAAAAATGTGACTACTGAGCTGTTAAATAAAAATCGGGAAAAAGGAACAATGGAAGCATCTGCCGCCTGCATGAAGTCATTAAAATTCTGCAGTGTCGGATTTTGTACGAAAAAGCGCGGAGGGAAAAGGAATAGTTCGGATAAAGGCTTAAACGCGGTGCTGACAATGTAAAAAACGGGAAGCATAAATATGACTGCTGTGCCCGTAAGCAACAGAAGAATAAAGAGTGATGTGCGATTTATGCTTATACGACTTAACAATTTCATATACCTTTACTCATCCGGCTTTGTTCCGAGGAAACGGAAGCATAATTTTGTTATTATGTATGTAACTATCAGCAATGTGAATGACAATGCCGTGGCATACCCAAGTTCAAAACGTTGAAAACCAAAATCTTCTATATGATTTTGAAGCAATTGCCCTGCATAATCAGGTGTTGGATTTTGTCCCGATAATTGAACGCCGATGCTTCCTGCCCGTAATGCTCCGACTATAGACATTATTGCGGAAAACAGCATTTGCGGTTTCATTTGAGGTATAGTTATGTAAACAAGCTCTTGAAATGAATTTCTTATCCCGTCGATTCTGCCGGCTTCAAATAGCTGAGTATCTACATTTTGCATTCCGGCAAACAATGATAAAAAGCCGACCCCCATGCTGCCCCATACAGTTACAATAATCATAATTATTAACAGGTAGTCTCTGTCTGTGGTCCATGCGATTGGATCAACGATAACACCCAGATTCATTAAAAACCGGTTAAGATGACCGAGCCTGTCACCGGAAAAGAATACACGAAACACTACAGATATTAAGACACCGCCTGCAAGAGAAGGCAGGTATATTGCCATGATATAAAACGTTTTCAGTTTTTTCGGCAAACGGTTTATGAGCCAGGCGAGCAGAAACTGCAGTGCATATCCGACAGGCCCTACAGCTACCGCAAAAAGAAAAGTATTCGGAATGACATGAATCATCAACAGCATATCGCGTGTCAGAATATCTATGAAGTTACGAAAACCCACAAACTGCGGTCGGGAAATTGAATCAAACTGTGTAAACGAAAGTACAGTTGCCGATGCTACCGGTAAAACAATAAATATACAAAAGCACAACAAAAAAGGAGCGATAAACAAATATGCTAATTTGTTTTTCTTCATATTTGCCAGGGTCTCGCTTGGAGACGGTCTGTATATTTCGGGAGCCGGTTTGCGATATACTCTAATCATGAACATCCCTCCCCAGAAAATGAACCATCGGGTCGTATGATTGAATATTTAATGTCCGCAAGACTCTGCCATCGGGAGAAACAAGACTGAACTCAACTTGTTTTCGTTCCATCTCCATTCTGATATCGCGAAACGCAATTTCCAGTTGTTCTCTATAATGTTCTTGCCTTACAACCGTCCGTGTCCAGGCATTCCATATCTCACGGCCCGTCATATACGAACCCCCGGGAACCAAAGGAACAGGGTTATACCAGCGTAATTGTTCTTCTAAAACAGACAAGGTCTCCCATCTCCAATCAAGCTGTACGAGTGCATCAAAATTTGCTGTGAACCACCTGAACTCCGGACCGTAAAAGTTCACAAGATTTTGTGCAAATTGAGCCTGCGTATCCGTAGAAAGCCACCACTCTAAAAATGTCCAAGCCATTTCTTCTCTCTCGTGCGTGGTGTTAAACATCATAATACCGTTTTGATTTCCCGCCTGTGACCGGTTTACAATACCTTGCTCACCTAATGTCCCGGGAATCGGCGCGACTCTCCACCTGTTTGCGATGTCGGGTGCGGTCAGCAAAAATCGCATATACTCGTTAATCCCCGCGACTCCGACGGGAGCGGTACCCATTCTGAAATGCTGGTAAAAGCTCTCCATTCTTGCCGGTAATCCATGTTTTATATATAGATCCGTCCAAAAACGAAATGCTTCAAAACCCTCTTCGGTGTCACACGCAAGAGAAAGACCGTCTTCGGTATAGACAGGGATTCCTCTTTGTGCGAAGAATGTCTGATAATCACCGTACGGGTAGTAAAATGTGGAGTTTAATGTAAATAAATGATGCACGGTATCAAGGACGTCATCCCATGTATCCGGCGCATCAAGACCGTGTACGTCAAAAATATCTGTACGGTAATAAAGTACGTTGACAATGACTTCCTCGGGCAAAGCATATACTCCTCCCGAATACATGTACGGAACTATAGCTCCGCGTGCCATTGGTGCAGAAAGAGGCTCAAAGCCGTCAAACCTTGTTAAATCGGCAAGCGCGCCTCTGATGGCATATTCATACGGCACATTTATATCCATTCCCGCAGCGAGTTCGGGAGGTGTTCCTGCGGCATTTGCAAGAATTAATACTGTTGTGTCCGGTATATACTGCACACTTACCGGGATTCCTGTCGCAGGAGTGAAAAAATCATCGCTCATCCGCTGCATAAGATCAACAAAATCTCTGCTGCGCCGTACCCACACTTGTATAGGTTCGATTTCGCTTTTAAACGTGTCTGTTGTTGCAGCTTGTGAAAATGAAGCGAAGAAGTTTCTTATCGCATGAAAAAAACGCACGAAGATGTTTGGTGTCGCAGCCGGAACTGATGCATTTGCAGAGTGAACGTAAAACTTATCGAGTACAACGGATTGCCTCTCCAGTGAAATCAGCCAATCCGTAAGAGAACCTACGACTTGACTTAGGGAATGAACCCAACGGGCAAGGCGGTCAGGCTTTTCCGAGAACCGCCTTAAATCCTGAACTGCAGATTGGAGCGCACTATATTCACTAACACGAAATCCCGTAAGATCGGAAAGCATATACATGATTAAATCTATATCCTCTGCTATGCTTGCCAAATCATTGCCAAGACCGGGAATATAACTTTCAAGATTCCACAACCGGAACGGATCTACCTCATTGCCTATTATTGCCCGGATATTCATATCCAAACCGTGTATGCCTCTGACTGCGGTATACAGAGCGTCTTTTATTTCCGCATATGGAGCAGTTGTCACAGCTAGCTTTATGCTGTTTTCTCCTGCTTCAAGAAAAACCGGAAAATCATCCAGCGTCAGGTTTCTCCATCGCGTTGTGAAGGGGAATGAAACCTCCGAAAACTCACGGAACGGCACTTTATCATTAACATAGATTGTACGGTATGAATTCAGGTTGACATTTGTGTTTTGCAGGTATTTGAATGTGAGGTTATAAAACCCGCTTTCTTCTACATGAATATTCCATATCGCAAAATCACCTGCGGTATCAAAGGAAGTAAGTCCGATAACGTTGAATTTCCGCCTTCCGGTTTCCTGCGGTGAAATCCCCGCGCCTGACATATTTGACGGTACAATATTCATTCCTGACATATATGCCATTGCTTCCGCTTCAACAGTTATGAGTGCTTTATCCCGGGGGGCATGAGTATCATTACCAAATCTGCCTATATATTCGGCGTGTGACGGTAAATAAGAATGCGGGATCAGCTCGATGTTGTTAATTTGAATAGGACCATCAAATTCAATACTGATATTTCGCATTCCTTGTTCGATGAAAAACACAAGCGGTATGCTTTGTCTTGCTTCCTTATCCTGAATCAAAACAGAATCAAGCATTGTTAATTGCTTTCGGTGCGGCATACGGTCATTACCTAATGAATCAACAAGGAAAGGAAAATCATTGTAAGCTATACGTTTCGGAAAAACAAAAAACTCAGCTTCATCAAGCGGCAGAATACCATCAATGTAAATAGTTCCTGTAGCATTTAAGGATTGAACTTCTTTGTAATGGTAGCTGACACGAATGTTATAGTATCCGCTTTCTTCTACTTGAATTTCCTCGCGCCAATCTGTCCATTCTGCTGCACTTACCGGCACCACAGCATAAAAGAGAAAAAATAAAATGAAAGATGTACTTACAATAAACCATTTCATTTTTTGCGTTCCTTTCCTTTCCGCTAACTCGTCATTGCGGGCTCGATCCTTTGGGTTTCGTAAGTGCCCAAAAACATCCGCAATCTCGTGAACAATGCAGCTTGCATCTATATTTGCTAAGCCTGTTAATAAATCCGCTGCTCAGTATTTCTGTCAAATATATGGAAGTTATCCATATCCGCTTGTCCGATTACCCGTAAGCCGGGAGAAAATTTGTCTTTTGCCGGAACTCTGGCAACCAGGCTCTCACGGTTGCTTTGGTTTATATCCAGATATACATATCTGTCGGCGCCAACAAGCTCTGTCACATCAACCTTTGCGAAAAACTCATCTTCATTTCGTTCTTCGCCTTGTCTTAAGCTGAGGTATTCAGGGCGTATTCCGCCGACTACATCCGTACCTATATATTTATCTATACCTTTTGTTATCCTCTTTTCAGGAAAAGGGATGTACATTGTTGAGTTACTAAAGAATATTCTGCCGTCATCTCCGGACAGTAATCTTCCGAAAACGAAATTCATCGGCGGCGAACCAATAAATGAACCGATAAATTTGTTTGCGGGTTTGTTATATAAATCTTCCGGCGTCGCAACCTGTTGGATAAGTCCGCCGTGCATTACAACTATGCGGTGACCCATTGTCATGGCTTCAATCTGGTCATGCGTAACATAAACCGTTGTTGCGTTCAGATCATTATGAAGCTTCATTATCTCGATACGTGTTTGAACCCGCATTCTTGCATCCAGATTTGACAATGGCTCATCCATTAAAAATACTTTAGGCTGGCGTACTATAGCTCTGCCTAAAGCGACGCGTTGTCTTTGCCCGCCGGAAACATCCTTTGGCTGTCTGTCCAAAAGATTTTCTATTTCCAGTTCTCTTGCCTTAACCTTTACAAGCTCGTTAATTTTATATTTTTCAACTTTGCGTAAACGCAACCCGAACGCCATGTTTTCAAAATTACTGAGATTGGGGTAAAGTGCGTAATTCTGAAAAACCATTGCAATATCTCTGTCTTTGGGTGGTAGGTTATTAATAAGCTTGCCATCAATGTATATTTCGCCTGTTGTTATGCTTTCGAGACCGGCAATCATACGAAGTGTCGTTGATTTCCCGCAGCCCGAAGGACCTACAAGAACAACAAACTCCCCGTCGTTTATTTCCAGATTAAAGTCACAAACAGCGGGTGCAGAGTTTTTCGCATTCGGATATACTTTATAGATATTTCTTAAAGATACCTGTGGCATGAATGTATTTCCTGAATAGTAAAAAGCAACTCATTTAGTTTTTATTGAAACGTGAGGAGTATACCATTCTCCCCGGATTATATCAGGTTACAGAGGAATTCTATCAAATTGACGGAATTCCTCATATCAACTTTATACTACCACTCAGCAAGCAGGTTATTTGCATTTACATAATCATCATATTCACGTAACGCGTCAACCAGTTGTCTTGTCCCGCTCTCAACATCACGTGTTACATCAAGTATAGCATCAGAATTCATTGCGGTAATTGCAGGGAATGCAGAGGCGGCTTTAAAGCCCAGATACCAGTCGCGGAAAAATCCTGTTAAGCGGCTTTCATCTATCTGATATGCGGGAAGCCCCCACCCGAAGCGGTAACTGTTTTCATCGAAGCGCAGCGGATAGATTCTTTCGCCTGCATCATTTATTGTCCAGGCAGCTTCGCGGAATTCACGACATGTCATGGCTTTGAGAAACTCCCATGCCAGTTCCTTATTATTGCTTCCTTCAAATATGCTCATACCGATTATAGATACAAAGTTGCCTCTTCCGCCGTTTGCGCCGACAGGCGGCGGCATTACTGTTTGTGTAAACAGTGGCTCGCGGGTTTCGTTATTTACTTCCATACCCCACGGGCCGGCACCTACAAACATTCCGCCGACACCGGCTGCCCAGTCAATATTCCATACGGAAGTATCAAGACCGAGAGCGACTCTTTCTTCATAAGAGAATGTATTTGCATAGTTATTTGCCTGTACTTCAATATACTGTTGAATAGCGGTTATTGCACCTTGATCTTCAGCTAAATTCGATACTCTTTGACCGCCGTCCATTCTGTAACCGACGACATCATGCGCTTGTGTAAAGAAGTTTAACATGCGAATATAGTCTTGCTCATCAACGTTGCGTACAATGCCTACAGACGGGCTTGCAAGATCGGTTTTGTTTGTCAAACGTCCTGCCAGCGAGACTACATCGTCGATTGTCCAGTCATTATTCGGATATGGTACATTGCGCAGATCAAAAATATCAAGGTTTAACAGTATTGCATTTGGCATTACATCGATGGGAAGACCATATATATGACCTTCAAATCTGTGCATTTCCAGCATTCCGGGAAGAAATTGGTCTGTAAATACAGAATCTCTTGAAAGAAAATCATCCAAAGGTGCTACAAATCCTTGCTCAATCATGTTTCTGAATACATTGGGAGGTAATCCTTCCCAGAAAAACAAGTCGGGTGCGTCTCCGGATGCAATTGCTTCTGTCAGGTAATGCCAGTCACGGTTAATCTGTAAGTTTAATACGACATTCGGAAATTGTTCTCTAAAATACTCATAATACGGGTCTTCCGGTGTTCCGCCGACCAGTCCCCAATTGTCCCAGCCGCGAATCCATACATTTAATTCACCTGTCAGCGCAGCACGCCGTGCAGCCTCTTGTTCCAAATAGGATAAGAGGTTATCGTTTCTGTTGTTGTCACCATTACCGCCTCCCGGCGATTGCACGTCTCCGCCGCCGTTGCCGTTCTGCGGCGGCGTTGTACCGGGGATAGCATCGTCATTAAAACATGCTGTTAAGCTAAAAAGAGATAACAACAACGCCATTACAATTAATACACTACCAATTTTCTTAATCATAGTATCTCTCCTCATCAATACATTTCTTTGTCGTTTCAACAGTTTTCTCCGGTAATCCCATTAAGAATCTTTGTTACCTGTCGAGGTTTACAGTATGTATGTTGTAACTTAACAAGTTTACTATTCTCAATTTAGCAAAAAAAAAATTGCTTGTCAATACAATTTTAACATTTTTTGTTTTTATGTTGTCAGGGGGGTGTCAAGGGGACGGTTCTCCTGACAACTTATGGTGAAAATTCACCATAGTTTGTCAAGAGAACCGTCCCTCTGACAACTTTTTTACGATGTAGAAACGCTTGCGGCGAGTATGCGTTGCAGACCTGTTATCGGCAGGGTTTGGAGCCAAACTTTTCCGGGTCCGGTAAGTCTTCCGAGAAATAGACCCTCTCCGCCGAACATGACGTTTTTTACACCCTTAACGGTTTCGATGTCAAATGTTACGGTTGTTTCCATTGCGGCTAAATATCCGCAATCTATCAACAGTTGCTGACCCGGCGCAAGATCGTATTCATGTGATTTTCCGTCTACCTCTATAAATACCAGTCCTTCTCCGCTGAAACGCTCTAAGATGAACCCCTCTCCCGTGAACAATCCCGCACCCAGTTTTCTGTTGAAATGCATATCGATATCTATGTTTTCCGTACATGCTATGAATGCGTTTTTCTGTGCAATTAATTGTGCTCCGCCGGAAAGTTGAAAGGACTTGATTTCCCCGGGAAATGTCAATCCAAAAGCTATCTCCTGATTATCACTTCGCGCGGTATACTTGTTGATGAAAACGCTGCCGCCTGCAAGAGAACGCCGAAGACCTTTCATGAGTCCGCCATGAGTGTTCGTTTCCATTTCAATATCCGCCGTCCGCCATGACATGCCGCCTCGCTGTGTAATTACCGTTTCTCCTCTGTTTAAGCTGTAAATCAGCACGGGGAAGCTGTCGCCGATGATTCTGTGTGTCATAATATTTGTCCTTCCAATTTATTTTGGTTTTATCGTCACTTTTATACTATCGCCGGGTTGCTTGCCGATTTTTGCGCGGATGTCTTTTCGTATACCTATTATGTAACATATTGAGCCGTCCGGGTTTTTTATGCCCATGTTTACGATGCTTCCGTCATAAGGTTCACCATCGAAGGTGGCATGTACAGGCAAGCGTCCCTTGCCAAACTCAGCTTTGATATCAAACGGCACAGCTATATATGCGCCATCAATATCAGGCACTTTTTGGATTATTGCTTCAAATTCATGGATTATGTCATTCATTTGGGACATATGCACATTACCTTTCAAACCAAATATACCACATAGATTTCATTTGCTCAAGAAATGGTTGTGTGGTATCATTTATTTGTCATTTCAATTAAAGAAACTATATAAAAGTTCCGATAAAATAGATAGCAAGTAGTAGCGTAAACAGATATTCGGAGGTCGGCACATGAGTACAATCAATGGTGTAAACGAAACAAATCCGCCTGTTTATAACAACAGTAATCAAGCAGGGTCATCAAGTGACCAAGGCTCGGGCTCGGATTTTTCGAATGTTTTAAATGATGCCATCAAAGAACAGGCATTAAAATCTGTCATGGAAAGAATGGGAAGCCCGTCAGGCGGGTCGCCCGGCAGTGGTTTTAGCGAATCAAGCCCGATGTCAAGTACAATGGGCGGTCTCGGCGGAACAAATGCAATGCTCGGCGGATTAGGCAGCCTCGGTGGTACTAATGCAATGCTCAGTGGATTAGGCGGTCTTGGCGGGACAAACGCCATGCTTGGAATGGGTGGAATTGGCGGTATGGGCGGACCGGCTGCTTTCATGCCTTCAATTTCATCAGGCATGGAAAATACGCTTATTTCTGCTGCAGGAACGGGTGAGATGTCCGGGGCTCAGTTAGCGCTGTTTATGATGATTATGATGATGCAATCCGGCAGCAGCGGCGGCGGCAGCGATATGATGCCTATAATGCAAATGCTTGCGGGCTTGCTCACTCAGTTTACTAATGATGCTTCCGCAGGCAGACCAAATAATATGATTGGGCTTGGTGATATGCAAGAGGGGAGCGAGCATCAAAGTGACATACAACGTATGATTGATGCTGCTCTGTCGCAGGTTGGTTATCAAGAGCGTAACAGAGACGGCTCTGTCGGGAATGGCAATATAACTCAATTCGGCGCATGGTACGGTATGAATGGTCAGCCTTGGTGTGCTATGTTTGTTTCATGGGCAGCAGACCAGGCGGGAATTCTTCATAATGTTGTCCCGAGGCACGCATCAACATCACAAGGTGTCGCGGCATATCAGGAACGCGGCTTGTATGCTGCAAGCGGCTCCGGTTATCAACCCCGCGAAGGAGATTCAATATATTTCCAAGGACCAAATGGTCAAATCAGACATGTCGGCATTGTTGTTGCATTTGACCCCGGTACCCAAAGAGTCTACACCGTTGAAGGTAATACAAACAATGCGGTACGTATACGTCACTATGATCTCAGCAGCCGGCAAATACACGGCTTCGGCAGAAACGGCGGCACAGGCTTCGGCAGAATCCCCGTCAACTCAACAACAGGTGTTGACGCTGATATAACATAGCAAGACAAGGGGACGGTTCATCTGTCTTCTGTTCAGAGTCTCGCAAACGAGGCTCTACAACAATGTGCTTTTTTTTTGTTAAAAATCTGTCGAAAATGTACACAAAACTGTACTTGATGAAATCAAAATACCATGATAATATAAGCAAGCAGTTTTGATTTGGAATGGTGAATGTATGAACCCGACTCTGGAAAGTATATTTTTAGCTGTAGGCGGTCTCGGACTGTTTCTTTTTGGCATGAAAATGATGTCAAACGGACTGGAGCTGATTGCGGGTGACCGTCTGCAAGGCATTATTAAACGCGTAACATCGAACAGGTTTTCCGCTGTTGCGGTCGGAATTCTGGCAACAATTGCAATCAACAGCTCAACGGCGACAACAATAATGACCGTGAGCCTTGTCAACTCCGGGATGATGAACTTGACTCAGGCAATCGGAATTATAATGGGTGCAAATGTAGGTACAACTTTTAGCGCACAGCTCATTGCGTTTAAGATTGACCAGGTTGCCCCCTTATTTATTTTTATAGGCATAATAATGCATTTGTTTTTTAAGCAAAGATACATAAAGAACATCGGTTATGCCGTACTTGGATTCGGAATACTATTCTTTGGCGTATCGGTAATGGGGATCCCGCTCAAAGATCTAGCCAACAATCCATCATTTAACGCAATCTTAACTTCCTTCGCAAACCCCATACTGTCAATATTAGTAGGCTTTCTGTTTACCGCGATAATACAAAGTTCATCAGCCACAATGGGTATTCTGGTTACTTTGCATTTGAGCGGTGTTCCTATACCATTTTATACTTCGGTCTATATAATCCTCGGAACTAACATAGGCACAAGTATTACAACTTTAATCGCTTCAATCCCGGCAAGCCGTGAGAGTAAACGCGCTGCTCTGTTTCATATTATGTTCGACATCATAGGTACTACTGTTTTCGGAACATTGATTTACCTTATCCCCAATATCTTAGCATGGTTTGAGTACACATGGACGGAAAAAGCGCGTCAGGTTGCAATGTTCCATACACTTTACAACTTTGCGACAATGTTCCTCCTCTTGCCGTTTGTAAAACAGGTTGCAAATTTAATGCAAAAATTAATCCCGGGTACACCTGATGAAGTTGACCACACCTATGAAAAGAAACTAATGTATCTCGATGAGAAAACAAGCCAAACTCCATCAATTGCAGTTGTAAACGCGCATCTTGAGCTCTGCCGCATGGGTAAAATCGCTAATGAAAACCTTGCCCTTGCTGTTGAGTCATTTACTACAAAAAATCCGGAGCTTGCGAAAAAGGTACTGAAAAATGAGAAGATAATTGACTTCCTCAGCCATAATATCGCAATTAAATTAATATGGATAAATAACATGGCTCTATCAGGTTATGAAGCCGCTAAAATCGGTAGAATGTTCCAACTGGTTTCTGACATGGAAAGAATCGGCGACCATGCCGAAAACATTGCGGAGTACACAATAATCGTGGAAGATAATGATCTCAAGTTCTCGGAAGCTGCTGAAAAGGAATTAATAACATTAAGCGGGATGACGATAAAACTCGTTGACCTTGCTCTGGAAGCATATGAACAGGAAGATATTTCTTACCTTTCCGCAATACACTCACTGGAGCAGGATATCGACAACCTATCCGCTGAATTCATCGAAAACCACATTGAAAGACTCAAGCTCGCAAGCTGCGAGCCTAAGAGCGGAGTCATATTCACAGATATGATAACAGATCTGGAAAGAAGCGCCGACCACGCAAACAACATAGCCTTTTCAATGCTGATGGAAGGCAAGAAGAGCTTGCATTAAAGTAGAAGACAGAGGGGACCGTCCCCCTGTCTTGCCTCACTCAACGTTAATCCAAATATTTGCTCTGCTGTTGCCGCCTGAGGTGAAGCCGAGGGCGTTTGTGGTAAATAAGCCCATATCTTTGAAATAATCGAACTGTCTTGCCAGACTCCATACCGGCATGATTAATACATGGACATTGTCTCGAGTGTAGTCGAGAATTAGCGTATTTCCTTCCAGATGCACAGACAAGTGCTGGTTGGTATACTTGTACACTTCAATACCGTTTACAAGATACCATG
This sequence comes from Oscillospiraceae bacterium, assembly GCA_009783555.1. Classification (GTDB taxonomy): domain Bacteria; phylum Bacillota; class Clostridia; order Oscillospirales; family Oscillospiraceae; genus WRMH01. Next base: position 4,163 of record WRDH01000005.1, on the reverse strand, counting down.
CAGGGCGGTATCCTACGGTAATCGTATCTCCTTGGATATTGTAAAGCTCATCTGCAATTGAAACAATCGCAAAAGCTTCATCTGATGACCACACCCATTGTCCGGGATACCAAATGTGTATGTTTGTGCCGGCTATGTCAATTCGACTTCCGTCGGGTAAGTGCGAAATATCAAAGGTAAACTCTTCGGTGTTGATATAATCATTTTCATCAATAATCCAATCCGCTTCCTCCCAATAATCATCACTGTTGCTATAGGACACTTCAAATATTACTGCGGGTGTAATTGCTATAATCGCCACAGCTATCACTATACAAATAATCACTGTGCCTCTCTTTAGTGCCGGGCTACGGCTTTTATAGAATACAGTGTATCTGTTTAGTAAAAGTGTTGCTGCAGTAATTGCCAGCCACAGACCTGCAGCTTTTAAGAAAAACAAGAGAAGCGATGGTTCCGCGATTAAAAATGCAAAAATCCTTGACAACTGTCCGATAATTCTTGGCAAGTTGACAATCAGCAATGCAAAAAGGGTAGTTAGAGCAACCGCGGCATAATATGTCCATTTCCGTAAAATCGCTCCTATGAATTCGATTGCCGATACAATCAGAAAACTATACGCAATATAAACAAAGAACCCGGCAATAATAAATTCGATATCAATATTCAGCGCGAAGATAATATTATCATAGAAAACCGACATCAGTTTGAATGTGCCTAAGTTAATTAAATGCATAACCGAAATAACTACCCATACCAAGGTTATTGTAAGATAGGTCATCAGTAGTGATGAAATCAACCGGCTATTATTAGTTTGCGGGTACACCGACAGCTTTGCGTTTGCGGTTCTATATATAATTACAGAAACGACTAAACCGATTACAAAACCAAAAAGGATAAACCCTGACAACTCGGGAACATCGATGTAGAGGTTTGTATTATTACTAATTATATAAAGAATATTGTTTATAAGGGGAATTAGAAGAAATCCCGTGAAAATAAGCGCAAAGACAATATATTGATTTTTTGCCATTTTTAACCTGACTCTGAACAGATTCTTTATATTCTTAAACTCTTCTTTTACCATAAACATTCGAGTTCATCCTCCTTGTTTTGTTGTGTCAGAAATACGCATAGCTCCTCTGCCCGTACAGAAGAAACGGTCAGCCCTTGCATTTTTATAGCTTCCGCCGCTGCATCTGTAAGCGGCTCGTATACTATAGCGAAGCGGTTTAGCTTGCTGATTTTTTTCGTAATGACTTTTTTATCCTTAATATACCGCAATATTGCATCGGAGGAGCCATCTATTCGGTATGCGCTTTGACGCACATCATCAATGGACTTATTGAGCACGACACGACCTTGCTCAATTAGAAGAATGTCGGACAGTGTTCCTTCGAGTTCTGATAGCAGGTGACTGGAGATAATAAAGGTACGGGGGTGTTCGGTAAAGTCCCTAAGCAAAATTTCATATGCGGATTTTCTGACTGTAACATCCATGCCCAGAACAGGCTCATCCATCATTGTCAGCGGAGCACGGCAGGACAATGCGCATATGAAGTTGAAAATGCTGCCCATGCCTTGTGACAGGTGCTTATATTTCATTTTGCCGCTGAGCTCGAAAAAGCTCATTAGCTTTCCCGCAAATTCATGGTCGAAATCCGGGAACATCAACTTATAGAAGGTAAGCAGTTTTTTTAGTTTCAGCCCGCCATCATACGGCACATCGTGGTAGGTGTATACCAGTTTGTTGAGTACCGGCAGATTGTCCATTGGCTGTTCGCCGAATACCAGTACTTCGCCTTCTGTTTTATCGAGAAGACCCGCAAGTATTTTCAAAAGCGTAGTTTTACCCGAACCGTTCCTGCCAATCAGCCCGGTAATGCTGTTCTCGGCAATGATAATGGACATATCGCTCAAAGCATGTGTCTTGCCATAGTTTTTGCTAAGATTTACTGTCCTTACGACATCACTCATCGTTGTGTTCCTCCTTTGTTGTCAAGGGGACGGTTCTCCTGACAACTTATGTAGATTTTTCATCATTGTTTGTCAGGAGAACCGTCCCTCTGACAATAAATGTTTATTTCATGCACGATTTCATCCACGGATAAATTTATCTTTCTCGCCTCCGAAACAAGGGTTGAAACCAATTCTCTGAATCCCTTTTCCCTGCGTTCTTTCAGCAAACTTTCAAGCGCGCCGTGAGCGACAATCATGGACGCACCCCGCTGCTTTTCGAGTATACCCTTTGATACAAGCATGTTTATCCCTTTTGCGGCGGTTGCGGGGTTGACGCTCAGCTCTCTCGCGATTATAAGCTGCGAGTACGCCGGACTTCCTTCGGAAAGTTTGCCGCTGATAACATCATCCTCAATCGCTTCCGCAATCTGGATATAAACAGGCTTTAAACTGTCAAAGCTTATTTTCATGCAAAACCCTCAGCTATACTACATTACTTATGTGATGTAGTATAGCTGAATTGTTTTTGTTTGTCAACATATTTTTTTGATGCCTATTTTACAAGACAGATGAACCGTCCCCATGTCTTGCCCATGTCTTCCTACCGTTAGAATTACTTGCATTTTTAACTACAGATTAAACACTCTTTTTGCATTGTCATAAAAAACAGCCTGTAAAACATTTTTTGCAAGTTCAATACCACATTCTTTATTAGTGACTTTTTGCGATAGAACTGTGCAGACATTTTGTTTTGCCAGGGTCAGATGTCCTACTACACCGTCGAAGAATACATAGTCGCCGCCGAAACCAAATATCTTTGTGTATGGAATGACATCGAGCATTTCATAGAATGCATTTTTTGCGGCAAAAGGGGAAATCAAGTGTGACCAGCAAAAGTCAACATATACATTTGCGTGGTATTTAACGAGTACGGTCAGTTCTCTCTCGTACGGATAACCTGTGTGGAATAAATCGAAGACCAGCTTCGGATACTTTTTAAACAGATTTCCGAGCAACATAGGATTACTGTCCTCGAGGTTATGACCCATCCCTTCCTGAATACCTGTGTGGATTTGCACTGCCATTTCGTTGTCCATCGCTGTTTGCAATATAAAATGCATAATATAATCTTGCAGCTTCTTCGGGAAGAAATCGCTTGTCTTTTTTGTTTTGTCAAATATTTTTACGGCTTCATCATAACAAACATCTTCAAAATACAGTGAACGCCAATACGCAACAGGGAATTTGAGTGCCTTTGCGCCGTCGGATTTCTGCTTCAGGAAGTATTGTCTGTAATACTCGCAATACTCTTTTAGCGTCATCTTTTCAATTTCTAATTGAGGATCTCTCATATTTGCGACAGCCTCATTGTCATTATAGTTTAAAAAAGCAACAGGCTGCCACGCAGGCACAAACAGTTCTGTTGTGGATGCACGCATATCATCTGCCCAGTTGTCATTGATTGAAACTTCGATATTACATAAGTCTTTCATTATATATCTGCCGTAATCGTCTTTACTTGCTACTTTTTTGAACCTCTCATTTAATTCTTCGATTGTGTTGCGTGAAATCTCATTTACATCATGTATTTTTTCGGCACTTATTTCCAATGACCTGAAATATGATGTATTCTTAACCTGATCGAGCCAAGGTTCAAGCAATGAAAAGCGTTCAATCAAACCGGCACCGGTATCATAGATTTTGTCAATTTCCAGTGTACTCATACCTGCGGATTGTAAGTCACTGGTTATATAATGACTAAAATAATCGCGTATAACATCAGGCTCATCACCAATATAATTCTTGTGAGGATTCAAGTGCTCATGCGTGTCAATTATATGCATATTATTCGCGTATTCCATTAACTGCTCATAGAAACTCTCGTAATTATTCATAATGAACTCCATTTCTTCCTATCAGGTAAATATAATATCATTCGAACTTTAGGGAAAAGATATTACTTGCATAATATATAGTAATCAGATATACTTTTCAAGCACTGTAAAAGCAATGGTCAAGCACGCAAAATCAAAGTGTAAACAACTATAAAACCTGAAAACCATTGCAAATACAGAAAATTACATCGGGGTGTGGCGCAGTTGGTAGCGTGCTTGACTGGGGGTCAAGAGGCCCGGGGTTCAAGTCCCCGCACTCCGACCATGTCGGGTGTTCATAACGATACTGAACACCCGATGAACTTGAGCAAT
>WRDH01000004.1 GCA_009783555.1 Oscillospiraceae bacterium | reverse complement strand
TAATGGAACTGCCGTGTGGCGGCTCGGTCACTACCTCATGAGAGGAGTGATGCTATGGTTACATATGAGATGTTGTTCGCATATTCTCTGGTAATTATCGCAATTATTACTCTTTGTCTGAAGTTTACTGAAGACAAAGATGAGTAGTTCGAGACGCCTTAGCACTTAAGGCGTCTCACCTTTATTGGACTGAGCCGCCCTGCATAAGCGGCAGTTCCATTTGTAAAGTAACTATAGCATATAAAAGCATAGCAGTCAAGAAAAAAACTCTTGCATTTGATAATTACGTGTGTTAAAATCCCTTTCGTATGAATTGTGTTTTTTATACGACCGATATGCAAAAGCGAAAGAGGAGAAGAGTCATGAAAGAAGGTATTCACCCGAATTATCAGCAGACTACAATAAAGTGTGCATGTGGTGAGATTATTGAAACAGGGAGCACAAGCAAAGACATAAAAATCGAGATTTGCTCAAAGTGCCATCCTTTCTATACAGGCAAACAGAAACTGGTAGATACCAGCGGCCGTGTTGATAAGTTCAACAGAAAGTTTGGTCTGAGTCAAGAACAGTAATCAAAAGGTACTAAACCCGTGCACAAACGCACGGGTTTTTATTTTGAAAGGACTACTATATGATAGAGAAAACTAAAAAACCTATGGAGCCTGAACGGGCGGTACTTGCAGGGCTTGCCGCTGACAGCATGAACATATATGACCGCTCAACGGAGGAAAGTCTTGATGAGCTTGAAGCTCTTTTGGAGACTGCGGGCGGCATCTGTATCGGAAGGATGCTTCAGAACCGCAAAAAGCCCGAGCCGAGAACATTTATCGGCGACGGCAAGGTTAAAGAGCTTAAAGAACTGGCGAAAGCGAATGATTGCACAGTTGCCGTATTCGATAATGAACTGTCGCCATCACAAATGCGGGCACTTACCGAGGATTTGGATTTACGCGTTATCGACCGTTCATCATTGATCCTGGATATCTTTGCAGGACGTGCCCGCACACGTGAAGGCCGTCTTCAAGTAGAACTTGCTCAATATAATTATCTCTTACCAAGGCTAACGGGAATGTGGAAACATCTTGTGAGTCAAACCGGTACAAGCGCACCGATTGGCACTCGCGGCCCGGGTGAAACGCAGCTTGAATCCGACAGACGGCATATCCGCCGCAAAATCGATAAGCTGAGAGCCGAACTAAAAGAAGTCATTCGTACCCGTGATACACAAAGACGATTAAGAGAAAAAAACGACATTCCCGTCGTTGCACTTGTCGGATACACAAACGCGGGGAAATCAACTCTGTTAAATACACTCACAGGCGCGGGTGTTCAAGCAGAAAACAGATTGTTTGACACACTTGACACAACGACCAGACGCCTGGAAGTAAGTGATATTCAAGAGGTTCTAATCTCCGACACAGTCGGCTTTATACGAAAGCTTCCGCACCATCTTGTTGACGCATTTAAAGCTACGCTTGAAGAACTGAAATATGCGGATTTGATTGTACATGTAATTGATGCATCAAGCAATGAATGTGAAGCACAAATCCGTGTTGTGGATGAGATGATATCTACACTCGGAGCAGGAGACACACCAAGATTAGAAGTGTACAACAAATGTGATGTGTTAACCGCAGACGTCAGACAACGCGGCGATAACATTGTGGAAATATCAGCGAAAACAGGGATGGGCATAGATATTTTGCTGAAAAAAATAGAAGAGAGCCTCTCCTCATCTAAAAAGAAAGTAACTCTCCGTCTGCCATATGATAAAGCAGGCGTGGTAGAAAACATTCACCGCGAAGGCGTAGTCACGGATACAAGATATCTTGAGGACTGTATCGAACTTGACGCGGTATTGAGTCCGGGTTTGTTTGGTAAGGTAAGTTCATACGTTACATCTATACACAAGCAAGAGCGTGTTTAATATCAGCCAGAATATCGTCAATATGCTCCAGACCGACCGAGAAGCGGATCATTCCGGGGTCAACGCCCGCTGCCAGCATTTTATCTTCCGTAAGCTGGCGGTGTGTTGTAGTTGCGGGATGAAGTACGCAAGTGCGGATGTCGGCGACATGGATGGCGTTTGAAGCCATTTCGAGCGAGTCAAGGAACTTTACTGCTGCGGCTTTACCGCCTTTCAACGCAAACGTCACAACTCCGCTTGAACCCTTAAGGTACTTCTGTGCCAGCGCATGGTACTTGTCGCTCTTAAGACCGGGGTAGTTTACGCTTGCGACTTTGTCTGATGCCTTAAAGAACTCCGCTACAACTTGCCCGTTTTCGCAATAACGCTGCATACGGAGAGCGAGCGTCTCAAGACCTAAGTTTAGCAAAAATGCGGAATGCGCAGACGGATAAACGCCAAAATCACGCATTAGCTGCATTCTGGCTTTGACTATATATGCAGCTTTGCCATAGACCTCCGTATATACGATTCCGTGATATGACATGTCGGGACCTGTTATTTCCGGGAAGCAACCGCTATTCCAGTCAAAGTTACCGCTGTCAACTATGACACCACCGACCTGCAGCGCGTGCCCGTCCATGTATTTTGATGTTGAATGTACGATAATATCTGCTCCGAAGTCGAAGGGTTTACATAAAATGGGTGTCGGGAACGTGTTATCAACAATGAGCGGTACGTTTTTTTCGCGGGCAATTTTTGCGAACTTTTCTATATCAAAAACAGTCAGAGCGGGATTTGCCAGCATTTCTCCGAAAACGAGTTTTGTATTCGGCTTGAAGGCTGCTCTTATTTCGTCTTCACTCGCGTTTGTGTCAACAAAAATGCATTCTATTCCAAATCTCTTAAACGTATATGAAAACAGGTTAATTGAACCGCCATATACCTGCGCGGCACTGACAAAGCTGTCACCTGCATTACAAATATTCAGTATCGCAAGAAGCGTTGCGGCTTGTCCCGATGATGTGCACATAGCGGCAATGCCGCCTTCAAGCTCAGCGATTTTTGCTTCGACCGCCATAACTGTGGGATTTGCAAAGCGGGAATAAATCAGGCTCTTTGTAGGCTCGTCAAACACAGAACCGATTTCTTCGGCAGAATCATAGGTATAGGTGGTACTTTGCACAATAGGAATCACCCGCGGCTCGGTGTTGCCGGGGGTGTAGCCGGAATGCAGGCAAATTGTTTCGTCCTTCATATATTGCTTATCTCCTATGCCCTTGGGTGGGCTTTTCGATAGACATCCTTTAGCTGTTGCCCTATAACTTTTGCATAGGCTTGTGTTGAGGAAATGTCCGAGTGTCCCAGCATTTTTTGCAGGGAGCGCACATCTGCTCCATTTTCAAGCAAATGAGCGGCAAATGAGTGACGCAGTGTTTGCGGTGTCACTTCTTCACTGATTTGCGCTTTGTCCAGATAGCTTTTTAAGATTTTCCAGAAGCCTTGACGGGTCATTCTGCCTCCGCCCGTATTTACGAACAGGGAAACTTCTCCCGTAACAGCCATGCTGGGGCGGGAGTTTGTCAAGTAGCGGCTGATTGCTCTTATTGCTTCATTGTAAATGGGGATTGTTCTTGCTTTACCGTTTCTGCAGACTATGAGTCCTGTTACCAGATTAACGTCATTCAAGTCAAGTGAAATAATCTCGCTGACACGGAGTCCGGTTGCGTAAAGAGTTTCAAACATCGCTTTGTCTCTGCAGCCTTTGAGAGTGCTTTCATCAGGCTGGTCAAGCAAGGATTCGATTTCTGCATTTGTAAGTATATATGGCTGTTTCTTTTGTATCGGAGCTATTGGCACTCCTATTACGGGGTTTTCACCTTTGAACCCGTCGTCGCTCATATGTTTGTAAAATGCCTTTATTGAAGATATGCTTCGCGATATGGTTGCTGGTGATCTTCCTGTGTTTTGAAGATCGGAAAAATACCGCTTCACTTCATCTGATGTTACACTTTCAAAATCGCCGTTTTCACCTTTCCAAAGATGCCTGGCAAACTGTGTGATATCGCGTATGTACGACGACACCGTATTTGTAGGTGCGTTACGTTCATTAGTCAAGTAATTTCTGAATCTGTCGATATATTTAATGTCAAACAAAAAACTCATTCCCCTAAAATCAAGTAGGAGTAGTTTATCGCAGCATGCCATAAGAATCAACCATAATATGAACGATTTTTTAATTTTGTGCATATATCCAAAATTTGAGGTAAAGATTGACAATATTATTGTAATAATAAAGTATAGACAAAAGATACCCGATGGCAGCACGAGGTTGTGAAAAACGGCGAAAACGAGCGAAATACTGCGAATAATCGAGCATGGGTATAGTAATGTGCTGATATGATTAGTGATAGGTCAGGGAAGGTCAGTGAGGGTGTTGCGGTGAAGAGTGAAAAAAGGTAGAATGAGTTAAGGTCAGAGAAGGTCGAATTTGTAAATGACAAATGATAAATGACAAATAAGAAATAGTCAAAGACAAATGAAAAGACGAAGTCAAAAACCAAATGACAACTGACCGGTTAAATATAACAAAGGGATGGTCTTTTAATGGGAGTTAGCGATATTATTGCCGGGTTTATAGATAATATGCTCAATGATATGGGCGGGATCGCGGAATTGCAGAGAGCGGAGCTTGCAGGCAGATTTAATTGCGTTCCCAGTCAGATAAATTATGTAATATCAACGCGGTTTTCGCCGGAACGCGGTTACCTTGTAGAGAGCAGACGCGGCGGCGGAGGATATATACGAATCAAAAGAATAGCTATTGATTCCGAAATTCTTTTAATGCACACGGTAAATGCAATCGGTGAGAGAGTAGATACAAACACAGCGGCAGCATTGCTTGCCAATCTTCAGCACAATGAAGCAATCAAGGAAGATGAAGTAAAGCTTTTAATGTCTGCGATAAGCGAAAATGCGCTAAGACCTGCAAGACCGATTGAGCGTGACGCGCTGAGAGCGAGCATCTTAAAGCAGATGCTGATGCAAACAAACTTGTAATGATAAATATATACAAACGAATGTACAAATGACCATTCCTTTTCATGGTTGTTTAGTGCCGGGAGTTATGAAAGGATTGGTAATTGTTATGAAATGTCAAAAATGCGGAAGCAGTGAAGTTAGCTTTCACTATTCATCAAATGTAAACGGTTGTGTAACTGAGACACATCTGTGTTCACAATGCGCGGAAGAATCGGGTTTTGATTTAGAAAAAATGTTTGATCAGGAACAGTTTATGAGCCTTGACCAAAGTCATTTTATTGATCTTAGCGAAATTTTAAACGAGTTTTTCCCGATTCGCGGGGTCAGCGGATTTGTACCGCTTGCAATCCCAATGAAGCAGTCAAAAAACGTATTGCCGTTTTCGGTTCATCCGATTATGGGTGTGCCGCAGCAAGGAAGTCTATGTGACTGCGGTTGCGGGCAACCACGCAAAAACAATATTAATATCGAAATCGATGAAGAAATGAAGATTCGTCGTGAGTTGAATGCACAAATGCACACAGCCGTTGCAAATGAAGAATTTGAGAAAGCCGCGGAGCTGCGCGACAAAATCAAAGAACTTGAAAATAATACACCGGATGCGGGAAGGAGTAAGGAATGCGATTTGGGGACAATTATACAGGATTCACCGACCGCTCAATAAATGTATTCGATCACGCGCAAGCGATGGCAGTCGAGCTTGGGCATACACTGATAGGCACAGAACATATACTTTACGGGCTGTCTATTGAGGATGGCGGAGCCGCTGCCAAGATTTTGAATAATGCAGGCTTACAAAGCCGGCTTATAGTAGATGTTATAATAAAGCTTATCGGACGTAATGAATTTACCGATACATTGCCGCAAGGGTTTACACCGAGAGCGAAGCATGTTGCTAATGTTGCTTGCGCGGAAGCTAACAGCAGGGGATACAAAAATGCTGATCCGGAGCATCTGCTTGCAGGTCTGTTACGTGAATATGAAAGCAACGCGGCAAAAATCATTTTCAAAACCGGACTGGATATTGATAAGATATTCACCGACCTTGTCGATGCAATCGGCAGCAATATTTTCAGACCGATTCCTGTTGCAGCACGATCATCGGGAAAAGGGAGCAAAAAGTCCGATACAAAAATGTTGGATCAGTTCAGCCGTGACTTAACAAAAGCAGCGGGTGCGGGAACTCTTGATCCCGTCATTGGCAGAGAAAATGAAATACAACGTGTAATCCAAATTTTGTCAAGACGTACAAAAAACAATCCTGTTTTAATTGGCGAACCGGGTGTCGGCAAAACCGCCATAGCCGAGGGGCTTGCTATATCAATCGTTGCGGGAGAAGCACCGGAAACCTTGCTCGATAAACGTATTGTTACACTTGATTTAAGCGGAATGCTGGCAGGCACCAAGTATAGAGGTGATTTTGAAGAACGTATTAAAACCGCTATAGATGAAGTGCAACAAGCCGGCGATGTGATTCTTTTTATTGATGAACTTCATACAATAATCGGTGCAGGTGCTGCCGAAGGCGCAATCGATGCCGCAAATATAATTAAGCCGCTGCTCGGACGCGGTGAAATGCAAATCATTGGAGCGACTACTCTTAATGAGTACAGAAAGCATGTGGAAAAAGATGCTGCACTTGAGCGGCGTTTTCAGCCTGTTACAATCGAAGAACCTACGCAGGAAGAATCAATTGAGATTCTCAAGGGTTTGCGGGATAAATACGAGGAACACCACAAGCTTAAGATAACGGACGATGCCATTGAAACAGCGGTCAATCTATCGAGCAGATATATTAATGACAGATATTTACCCGACAAGGCAATTGATTTAATTGATGAAGCTTCGTCGCGCGTCAGACTCGATAAGCTTAAGCTTCCTGCTGATCTGAAAGAGCTTGAAGCACAGAAGGATGAGCTTGCGAAAGAAAAGGAAGCTGCAATCAAAAAGCAAGACTTTGAAAGTGCCGCAGGCGTTAGAGACCGCGAAAGGGAACTAAACGCTAAAATAATGGAGGCGCGCAAGAACTGGGAAACCGCCAAACGCGGGAACACGAAAAGTGTTGATGCCGAAGATATAGCAATGATTGTGTCAGGTTGGACAGGTATACCTGTTACGAGTATAACTCAGGATGAAAGTGAGCGTTTGCTCAAGATGGAAGATTCGCTGCACAACCGTGTCGTAGGTCAAGACGAAGCCGTCAAGGCTGTGTCAAAAGCACTGCGACGGGGCAGGGTAGGACTGAAAGACCCGAAACGCCCGATAGGTTCATTCTTGTTTCTCGGTCCGACAGGTGTAGGGAAAACAGAGCTTTCCAAAGCACTTGCGGAAGCAATGTTCGGTGATGAAAACGCAATGCTCCGTATAGACATGTCGGAGTACATGGATAAACATACGACTTCAAAAATGATTGGCTCACCGCCCGGATATATCGGGTACGAAGAAGGCGGAAATCTCACCGAAAAAGTGCGGCGCAGACCTTACTCGGTGCTGCTGTTTGATGAAATTGAAAAAGCACATGAGGATGTATTTAATCTGCTTCTTCAAATAATGGAAGACGGAACGTTGACTGACTCGCAAGGTCGCAAGGTAGATTTCAAAAATTCGATTATTGTTATGACATCAAACGCAGGTGCGAGAAATATAACGGAAAACCGGACAAAGTTAGGCTTTAACGCAGATGATAAAGATGCAGACGACAGCGAGTATGAGCAAATCCGCGAAGCTGTCATGGATGAAGTCAAGCGTTTGTTCAAACCGGAGTTCTTGAACAGAATAGACGATACAATCGTTTTCCATAAACTGAGCAAGGACGACATAAAAGAAATCAGTAACAAAATGCTGGAAATGGTAAAACAACGCATGAAATCCATCGGTATTAAAATGTCAATAGACGAATCAGCGATAGACCTTCTGGCAGAACAAGGATACGACCCCGTCTACGGCGCAAGACCCCTGCGCAGAAAAATCCAAAGCACAGTAGAAGACACGGTCGCAGAAAAAATGCTGGAAGGAAAAATAAAAGAAGGCGACGATATAACGATAAAAGCAGAGGATGAAAAGATTGTTGTTGTGTGAGTTTGACAATGCGGTGAAATTTTAACACGAAAAGCTAAAGTTTTCTGATAAAACCCCGATATATATAGTATAATCCGGCGGTCACTCGCTCTGTTGCAGAGCAGTTTCCGTCGGTTTTTGATTTTCAGGACAAAGGACAAAATCGTACCGTCCCCTTTTGTCCCCTCACAAGCTTTTCAATTCGCATTCTACTGTGCCATCGTTGATATCGATGATTGCGTAGTATTTCTGATTTAACCCGACACAGCCGGGGTTCAGGATTGTCAGTCCGTTTTTTATATCATAAAAAGGTGTGTGGGTGTGACCGAAGAGCAGAATGTCCACACCTCTTTTTTTTGCGGCATCGATGATTTTTGTTTTTCCCATTTTAACGTTGAATAAATGCCCGTGTGTCATAAAGAAACGCTTACCTTCAAGCGTAAACTCATCCATATCAAGCATAGCTCTTCCGCTGTCACAGTTACCCTTAACGGTGCGAAGAGGGATTTCGGGGAACATTCTTTCAAGACACTCACAATCGGTATATTTATCCCCAAGATGCAATATAACATCAGGAGATTCAAGAGCTGTGATATCAAGCATGGCATCATTCCACCCATGAGAATCGGACATAACAAGTATCTTCAATAGTTTGTATCCTCCATACTAGCCCACCGCTTCATTTTTCACTGATTCCACATATTCATCGTATGACATAGCCCTGTCAATTATACCGGTGTCTTTGAATTCGATTATTCTGTTTGCTGTTGTTTGAATCAGTTGGTGGTCATGGGTTGTGAAGATTATGTTTCCTTTAAAGTCTGTCAAGCCGTTGTTCAGTGCGGCGACACTTTCCAAATCAAGGTGATTTGTCGGCTGGTCGAGTAGCAGGACGCTTGCACCCGAGAGCATCAGCCGCGACAGCATACAGCGTACTTTTTCGCCGCCTGATAAAACGCGTACTTCTTTGTACACATCGTCGCCTGTAAATAACATGCGTCCGAGAAATGTACGAAGAAAGCTTTCTTTTTTGTCATCGGAAAACTGGCGGATCCAATCTATGATGTTAAGTTCACTGTTTGTAAAATACGAGGTGTTGTCTTTCGGGAAGTAAGACTGTGATGTTGAAACACCCCACTTTATTTCGCCTTCGTCAGGTTCCAGTTCGCCCGCAAGTAACCTGAACATAGTGGTGATGGTGTTTTCATTTTCTCCGATAAATGCTATTTTGTCATCACGGCTCATTATAAAGCTGACTTTATCAAGCACCTTTACGCCGTCGATACTGTACGATACATCATTGACAAACAACCTGTCTTTTCCGGGTTCGCGTTCGATTTTGAAGCCTACCCACGGGTAACGGCGTGTTGAAGCAGGCATATCTTCGACTCTGATTTTCTCTATAAGTTTTTTGCGTGATGTCGCTTGCCGGGATTTAGATTTATTCGCCGAAAAACGCCGGACAAACTCTTCTAGCTCCTGTATTTTATCCTCGGTTTTTTTATTCTTTTCTTTTATCAGTTTCTGCATGAGCTGGCTTGAATCGTACCAGAAGTCATAGTTGCCGACGTACATTTTGATTTTCCCGTAATCAATGTCAACTATGTGCGTACAAACGGTGTTTAGAAAATAACGATCATGTGCAACAACAATCACTGTTCCCTCGTAGTCCATCAGGAAATCTTCAAGCCACACAACGCTGCCTACATCAAGGTTGTTGGTCGGCTCATCGAGCAGTATTATATCCGGTTTTCCGAAGAGAGCTTGCGCAAGAAGTGCCTTGACCTTCTGTCGCGGCTCCATTTCACTCATAAGAGAATGGTGCAGGGCTGTCGGTATACCTAGCCCTTGCAACAATTGTGATGCATCCGACTCTGACTCCCATCCTCCAAGCTCGGCGTACTCCTCTTCAAGCTCTGCCGCCCGAATTCCGTCTTCATCGGAAAAGTCTTCTTTTTGATACAATTCGTCTTTTTCCCTGCCGCATTGGAACAAACGCTGGTTGCCCATTATAACTGTGTCAATTACAGAGTATTCATCATACATATTCTGGTCTTGCTTAAGAACCGACATACGCACTTCGGGTTTTATCTCAACAGAACCGGTTGTGTGATCAAGCTCACCGGCGAGTATCTTCAAAAACGACGATTTCCCCGAGCCGTTTGCACCGATAACACCATAACAATTGCCTGCTGTAAATTGCAGGTCAACCCTTGAAAACAAGGTAGTACCTCCAAATTGCAAGCTGAGGTTATTAACAGTAATCATAGCAGTAATTCCTATTCAGATTATTTGGTGAAAGTATATCATATAACACATAGTATTTGCATCAAAAATATGATATAATTACCAAGTAGCGCAGGTAATGTAATCAGGCATCGTAATACATACGGGGGTGAGTTGCATGGATAATGGTGTCGCATTTATTTTCGCAATTGTCCTTGTTGTGTTGGTTATCAATGTGTTTATTATTCGTGCACAATTCAGAAGGGGCAACAGTAAAGTGAGGAAACGAAGAACGGACAAGGCAGCTCTCGGCGAGTCGGAACAAGCTAAATGGCGTGATAAAGAGGTTGTGCGAAGAATAGAGCGTGAACAAGACGGTGCTTACGAACGTGTCGCACTCAAAAATGAGACGCTTGCGCTATACGATGAGGTAAGACGCCGCCACGCCAAAGATGATGAGCTTGAGGGTTTCAGCCTTAATATGCCTGATAATGAGCGTGAAGCTTATGATTTATTCAAGCGTGATGAAGAACCCGCACTTATAGAAATAGATGCAGATCTGCACGAGGCTGATGATGATGAAGACCGTGTCACAATGATTCCGTTTGAAGACGATTTATAGTTGTTGTGAAACTTCGCGGAGGGTATTCAAAAAACTTTTTTAGTTCCAGCCAATGCACTAGTACCATAGTAAAAACTTGCTTTGTTCGGCAAAATTTGTGTGCTGACTGAAACTATAAAAGTTTTTTGAATACCCTCCACGCAGTTTCATTTTTTGTTATATCTAATCAAACCTTAAGCTGATATCCATAGCTTTTACCGAGTGTGTCAGTGCTCCTATTGAGATAAAGTCAACGCCAGTTTCAGCTATTGTTTTCAAATCGCGTTCACCCATGTTTCCCGAAGCTTCCGTGAGCGCGCGTCCGTTTATAAGCTTTACCGCTTCTGCCATAAGATCGGGAGCCATATTGTCGAGCATGATAATATCCGCACCGGCACTGAGGGCTTCTTTGACTTGTTCGAGTGTTTCGGTTTCAACTTCGATTTTGATTTTCCCAACCGCTTGAAGCTTCGTTTGCTTAACAGCGTTTGTTATTCCGCCGGCAGCATTAATGTGGTTGTCTTTTATCAGCACTCCGTCTGCGAGATTGTATCTGTGGTTTGTGCCGCCGCCGCAGGTGACGGCGTATTTTTCTATTGCGCGCAGTCCGGGGGTGGTTTTGCGTGTGTCGAGGATTTTTGTTTTTGTACCGTCTATTTCGCGGACAGCTTCTGCTGTCCGTGTTGCAATTGCGGACATGTGTTGCAGGAAGTTGAGTGCTGTGCGTTCTCCTGTGAGAATTGCACGTGATGGACCGGATATTGTAGCGATTACGTCGCTTTTGCGGACCGAATCACCATCGCTGACAAGTTTTGTTACGCTGACGCTGTCATCAATCAGCTCAAAAACTCGCATGAGCACATCCAGACCGCTGATAACTCCCGGCTCTTTTGCGATAAATCTGCCATTGGACACGGCTGTTTCAGGAACACAAGCAATTGTTGTGATATCGCCCGTACCGATGTCCTCGTCAAGTGCTAGCCGCAGAAGATTGTCGATTTTTTCATAGTTTAGTTCTTTCAAAATTTATTTTCCTTTATTTTCCATGTAATGCGATCCGATACTTTCGGGGCGCTTTAGCGCTGCTTCCACAATTGTTTTTGCTACTGTTGCGATATTTAATGTTTCTACATATTCGGTGCTGTCGTCGTATATTGATTCCAGTTTAGAGTATATTTTACTTATTTGCTCAAGAGCCGTTTGCAATCCGGCTTTGTTTCTTATTACAAAGCAGTGCTGACTCATCAACTCTTGTATTTGTTTGCGAAGTTGTTTGTAATCAAGCTTTCCTCGCGGTCTTGGTGGCAGGTCTTCAATATTAAAATCATCATGTGATATGGGTCCGCTGTGATACTTATTTATATACTGCGCGGCGCGGCGTCCGAATACGAGGCATTCCAGCATGGAGTTTGAAGCGAGTCTGTTTGCGCCGTGGACTCCTGTGTTTGCGGCTTCCCCGCATGCGAAAAGACCGTAGATTTTTGTGCATCCGTTTAAGTCTGTTTCTATTCCGCCCATTAGATAGTGTTGAATCGGGCTTACGGGGATTTTATCATGTGCGATATTTATACCGTAGCTTAAGCACTCGTTGTAAATAGTCGGAAACCGTTTTTTTAGAAACTCTTCGGGCTTAGATGTTATATCTATATAAGCAAAGCTTTCACCGCTTTTTCCTAACTCCCGTACTATACCTCTTGCAACAATGTCACGCGGAGCAAGCTCTGCCAGTTCATGAACACCTACCATAAAGCGTTCGCCTTCCGTATTCACCAGCAGCCCCCCTTCGCCGCGGACGGCTTCGGATATAAGAAATTCACTGCCGTTGCTTGCCGAATCCCACAGACCTGTCGGATGAAATTGTATAAACTCGATGTTTGATACGCTTGCACCCGCTCTGATTGAAGCAGCAATTCCGTCACCTGTTGCAACAATCGGATTTGTACTCGATTTATATAACTGACCGATGCCGCCTGTCGCTATAACGACATTGTTTGTTTTAATATAGTGGAACTCACTGTCAAAAAGACGTACGACCACCCCTTCAACACCGTTTCCGTCAGCTATGATATCAAACAAGCAGGTATGTCCGCTGAAGGAAATGTTTTCACGGCCGGCGACCACATATGCCAATGCTCTGATTGTTTCCCGCCCCGTTGCATCACCGCCCGCATGAACAACACGGCGCATATTATGACCGCCCTCACGTGTGAAATGAAACTCGCCGTATTCGTCGACGTCAAAGGGAACGTTCAATTTTACCAGAGTTTCGATGTCCGACGGACCCTCGTTTACAAGAATAGAAACGGCTTCCATATTATTTTCACCCGCACCTGCGACAACGGTGTCCTCCAAATGTAACTGCGGGGTATCATCATGGTTGATTGCCGCAGCGATCCCGCCTTGGGCAAGCCATGAGCTTGAGCAATCCATATTCTCTTTCGCAAGTATAAGGCAACTGAGACGCTCGTCAACGTTTAATGCCGCATAGAGTCCCGCAAGCCCTGCTCCTACGATAACAACATCGTATTCATATGTTTTTGTGATTTTAGTATCCCGGCTTATTGCATAGTTCAACGGCTTTCTCCTTTAAAATATAAAGATTCCGATAACAGCGCTGATTGCAAGGTATATAATGGGATGAGCTTTGAGCGTATTTGTTGCTATGAACAGGACTGCAGCAAGGATTAAGGCACGAAAGTCAAAAAAACCGATACTGTTGTTGCTGACCATGTTGCTTACTTCGGCTCCGAAGATAACCAAGCTGAAAACGGTGAGTCCTGCGGCAGCGATGAGCCCTAATGATGCGGGGCGTAAACCGTACAGAACGGACTGAACATATTTACTTTCTTTGAAACGCACCAAAAGACGGGCAACGGTAAGAGCTATTATAATAGACGGCAAGAGAAGTGCCACCGAAGCAACTATACCTCCGGGTATGCCGGCGGCTGTGAAACCCGCGTATGTCGCCATATTGATACCGATAGGTCCGGGTGTTGCTTCTGCAATTGCAATCATGTCCATCAGCTCTGTGGTTGTAAACCATCCGGTGTTTTCCCCGATCTGCTGCAAAAAAGGGATTGCGGCAAGTCCGCCGCCGAATATGAAAGTCCCTGTGATAAAAAACTCGTAAAACAACTGTAAATAAATCATTCGGCATCTCCTTTCGGAGTGGACCGGTTACGTAAAAGAGAGATTGCTATGCCGAACAAACCTGCCAATGTAACGAGTACAGCCACCGGCAAAATCTTAAATACCATAAGTAAAAAGATAACGGTGAATATAAGTGCCGACGGCAGATCCACAATGGAGTTCTTTCGCAGTTTCATTACTGCATTGATAATCAAAACACTAACGCATACCCGCAAACCTGTAAATGCGCTTTGAACCATCGGTATATCAGCAAAAGCTGTAAAAAACGAGGCGATTATAAGAATGAATATAATTGATGGCAAGCAAACCCCGAACGCAGAAACAATACCACCGGGAATCCCTTTGTGCTTATAGCCGGTGAACACAGCGGTATTTGCGGCTATAATTCCGGGAAGGCACTGACTGATGGAAAATAAATCGGCAAGCTCCTCTAATGTCAACCACTTATTCTTCTCCACAAGCTCACGCTGAAACATCGGCAGCATAGAATACCCGCCGCCAAACGTAAACGCCCCGATATATGAAAATGACAATAATAGTTTTACATACATGCAGAGGATTGTATCATTGCGATTGGAATAATGTCAATAATATGGTATTATCATACTGTTGATACGAACAAAGCACCACACATAAGAGGAACCAAAACATGAGCGATAACAACAAGAAACAGCCCTTTATACCACTTAGCAAGCTGTCGAAGCAGAAGCAGAGGGCTTATCATGCTTCGAAGCGGGGCAGTTGGGGCGAGGTTAATCCTGTGACAAGAAAACCTCCGAACCCTAAGGCTTACAAGCGGGAGAGAAAGATTTCCGATGAAGAAGAGAGATAAGTATATTATATCTATCGCATGCGCTTTATTTGTAATTATATCTGTGCTGATTATTGCTTTGCGAGACAGGAGCAGTGTCAATGCAGAAATGCCGGACGATGCTTTTTTTCTTGATAATCATATACTGGAGAACTATATCTATATTGCACATCCGGCTTTTACATTGAGTACTTCAAACGCTCCGATGGGTATGCATGTGCATGAAGATACGATTTATTACTGGTATTATAACTTCGCCCCGCAGGTTGTTGATCAAGGTGATGGCAGTTATACAATAATATACCAATTTGATGATCGTAATGGTTCCAGTACAGTGCAAGTTCCGGATTTAAGCAGGGATGAGGTTTATCACTGGCTTGCAGACCTCGATTCAGAGATTGTTATAGAAGGTCTTAACATAGATGGAAGCAGTACGACGAAAATACGCATAGCAGTAAGCGGAGAGAATGTCAGCGCAGGAGGTCTTCGTATCAACGGTGACGGGAATTTTGCGATTATCATTTCTTCATTTGATGATGAAAGCAATAACACCACAACATACGGCGTGTATAACCGGCAGGGTGAGGTTGTTTACAAGCAAGAGCTAATCGGAATAGACATGTCGCCGAATACTACTTTTCAAATCGACCAGGTAGTGTACGCAGATGATGGAAACATCGCGATTATAATTAGTAACATGAATGATGGCAGATTGTTTATGATTGGCAGCGACGGTATATCGCGAGGTTCGCTCAGATATAATACAATCCAAAGCATCATGCGTCTGCAAGACGGTCGTGTTGTAGCGCTTCACCGATATGATTCGGATAGTTACCTGTATGAAATTGATTTTGAAGCAGGTGATTGGGGTGATTCGATAGCACTGACAATCCCCCGGGCAAGGAATTTGATTCAGGTAGGAGAAAACCAACCTTTTGACTTTCTGGTGGACAATGGTAGAAATCTTATCGGCTACACTCTCGACGGAAATATGCAGACACCACTATTAGACTGGTTGGAAATGCGGCCGATGGCACTTGGCTACACTTTTGCCGGCACTCTAAGTGACGGGCGTCCGGTCATTATGTTTAATCCTGTATATTATTTTGAAAGCAGATCCGTAACGTGGAATACAGATATATTTGTGCTTACCCCTGATTTACGGGCGGAGTTAGAAAACAGAACGGTTCTGACCATCGGAGGTCTTGATTTTCCCATGGAAATACAAAACGAGGTTATAGCGTTTAACCGTGAAAACAGGGAATATCAAATTGAGCTGCGAGAATACGGCGGCAGCGATATTGACCTTGATGTATCAAAGGCGCATTTTCTTATTGATATGCTTACAGGTCAAGGTCCCGATATAATTTATGACATGGTTAATCTGCTGGGTTCACATGATTACTTGATGGATTTATACCCGCTGATTGATGCCGACCCGGAAATTAACCGCTCGGACTTCTTTCCGAACGCATTGCGAGCTATGGAAGCACCGGACGGCACGTTACCATTGATTGGCAATGACTTTTTTATTTATACCAATATTACAATGCGCGAAACCGCAGCACAGTTGGAGCCGCTGACATTTGCACGTATACGCGACAGGCTTGACGAATCGGATAATCCCGTTTTATTCGGAAATTGGTTATCGGACTTTGAATTTCTGGTAATTTCTGTGCTTTTGTCAGACGGTGGCTTCATAGATTGGGCAAACGGGAATGCAAGGTTTGATAATGACGGCTTTATAGAGTTGCTGGAACTTTCTGCGCGCTTACCGACAGTGGATGAGCTGACAGATTATTTTAGTGAGATGAGCAGGGAAGAGGAACAGCTTCATTTGGAAGCAATACAAAACGGGAATATATTGTTTTACCCGGCGTATATTAACAACATTAATAAATTACGAGAGCTTCAAACTGTACTGGGTGATATAGTTCCCATCGGTTTTCCAACTGAAACCGGCGGACGGAATGTGATAATGGGGCATGGAAGTATTGGAATAAATGCCGATTCCATACATCCGGATGCCGCATGGCAATTCGTACGCCGGCTGTTGCTGCCTGAGGCTGCCGTGCCGGCGTATAATGCCTTACCTTTAAGAAAAGATCGGTTTGAGGAACTAGTTGCCGACATGATGACTCCAAGAATCGTAGGAGGTGTGGAGCAATCAACTACGGCATGGTTAGGGAGACATACCCAAGTGGAGCTATATGCAATGACTGAAGAAGAAGCTGCGGATATCCGCGCGTTGGTTCATAACGCAGACTTACCGTTTCAGTATGATGAAACTGTTTATATGATTTTGATGGAAGAGAGTCCACTGTTTTTCGATGGTCAAAGAACAGCGGAGGCAACAGCAAGAGTGATACAAAATAGGGTGCAGGCATATTTGGACGAGCGGTAGGACGAAGACAGGGGGACGGTTCAAGACAGGGGGACGGTTCATCTGTCTTGTCGTTTTAACGACAAGATAGATGAACCGTCCCCCTGTCTTGTTACTTATCCGGTTTTTTATTTCGTTGCTTAACCACTGCTTCATGCAGGAGGTATTCGATTTGACCGTTTAGAGAGCGAAAGTCGTCTTCTGCCCATGCGACAAGCTCTTTCCAGAGCGTGGCGGATAACCGCAGGGGAATCTGCTTTTTATCTTTTTCGTCCAAATTCCGGCGCTCCTCTCTTACTGTAAAATCTTTACATTTCCTCCCAAGTGGTCATTTTGACCACTTGGAGAGAGTGCCCTATTTGCAAGGGTTGCCTCCAAGGGGTCAAAATGACCCCTTGGGAGAAATTTATCAATATATAGACCCGCTATTGACCACCGGTTGTGCATCTCTGTTGCCGCATAGTACAACGAGTAAGTTGCTCACCATTGCGGCTTTTCTTTCTTCGTCGAGGTGGACGATGTCGTTTTCACTTAACTTCGCCAGAGCCATTTCTACCATACCTACCGCACCCTCAACAATCATATTACGAGCATCGATAATTGCTGAAGCCTGCTGTCTTTGGAGCATTACGGCGGCGATTTCTTCGGAATAGGAGAGGTGGGTTATACGGGCTTCGACTATTTCCAACCCCGCTACATCGACCTTGTTTTGGATTTCATCGCGCAGTTTCTCGGCGACCTCCTGGCTGCTGCCTCGCAGTGATTCTTCATTATCTTTACCCGGGTTGTCGTATGGGTAAAGCCGTACGATATTTCGAAGTGCAGAGTCGCACTGGATTGACAGATATTCCTTGTAGTTATCTACATTAAATACTGCTTTTGCTGTGTTGACGACTCTCCAAATGACAACGATACCGATAATGATGGGATTACCCAATTGGTCGTTGATTTTTTGTTTGTCATTATTAAGAGTCATGTCCTTTAATGACACTTTTTTGTTGCCAAACGCCGACAATGAAGCATCCAACCCCGAAAGTGCCGATGTCAATGACTCAGCAGGTGCTTTCACGGATGCGCTTGTCGTTGAGGTAACGCCTGCCGCAGGATTTACAGCCACGCAGAAGGGGTTGACCCAATAAAATCCCGCACCTTTAAGTGTGCCGACATAATTACCGAATAATGTCATAACCAATGCTTCATTTGGTTTTAGCACCTTTAGTCCTATGAAAACAACCGGACCGATTATGAAACCATACAGACCTCCAACGACCATTAAAACGATTGCGACAGGCTGTGACCCAATGCCGTCAGCCACCATTATTACGCCAAAGACAAACGCTGCGGTACATGCGAGTACAGCAAGAATGTTCATAATCATACACGCCATACCATTGATCGCATGAAGCTTGATTCCTCAAGATGGGTCTTAGTTTTGTTGTTTCCGGACATAGTAATACCTCCACGATTCTAGTATATCAAAATGATATCATAAGCATATTACTATGAATCGAGAGGTATGTCAAGAAGATTTTTTGGAAGACAGGGCAAAAGAATAGCCGCTTCTTCCATGTTTTTTATCACGGGAACTGTGAAAGGGCAGCGGGCTTCGCAGGAGCCGCATTTTGTGCAGTCACCGGCTTTGTGTGGCAGGGTTTGGTAGTGAGCCTTTACTGACGGCGGGATGTTTTCTTTATCCAGACGGGCTATGTCCAAGTATTTAATGACGGAGGCTATGTCGATTTCTGCGGGGCAGGGTTGGCAATGGCTGCAATATACACAGCTTCCTTTGAAGCTGTTTTTTTGCGACTTCAGGACTTTTGTGTAATCCCGCTCCGCTTCGGTGGTTTTGAAGTAACTCATGGTTTCCCGCACTTCGGCTGCTGTTTGACAACCCGGAAGAATGCTTGCGACAGCGGGTCTGGAAAGCGCATAGTGCAAGCATTGCGGGATTGTCATAGGCTTATCGAATGGAGTGTGTTCTTTTGATATAAGCTTGCCGGCACCAAAGACTTTCATAACAGTCATGCCGATTTGCTTCAACTCGCATAGCTTATAAAGCTCCGCTCTCTTCGGGTCAATGCCCTTAAATAATTCTGATCCAAAACCTTCTTCAAAGTGGTCAAACACATATTCCGTTGACGGTAGCATATCGAATGCAGGGTTGACACTGAACATAAGCATTTCGGGAAGTCCGGTGTTTATTGCCCGCATCGCTGTTTCGGGGTTGTGTGAGCCAAAGCCTATGTGCCCTATGTCTCCTTGCTTTTTCAAATGCTCTACATATTCCGCAAAGCCTGTTTCAAATACGTCGCGATAGTTTTCTTCGGTGTCAATAAAAAACATCATGCCAAAGTCGATGTAGCCTCCGAATATCCGGAGCATTTCTTCAAAATACTTTTTTACTGTAGGCAGATCACGGCTTATATCGTATTGTTGGTTTACGTCTGATGCTCCGATATGTCCTTGTATCATTACTTTGCCGCGTCTGTCCCCTATAGCTTTGGAAATGTTTTCGCGTACTTCCGTGCCGGGCATAAATACATCGATGATGTTGACGCCATGCTCGATTGCAGCATCAATTGTTTCCTTGATCTGCGCATATGGTTTCCTGTCAAGATGCTCGCAGCCAAGTCCGATTTCGCTAACGCTTTTACCTGTGTTTCCCAGTTGTCTGTAGTTCATATTGTTATATCCTTTTTGTTGTTTTCGGCTAGTATATAATCATCCGCCGATAATATCAATAAAAAGAAAACAGTCCCCTTGACCATCTAATCGATTAGGGCAGATGAACCGTCCCCCTGACCTCTGAACCGTCCCCCTGACCTCCTTGACCATCTAATCGATTAGGGCAGATGAACCGCCCCTTGACCTAAAAAATTTCCACATCTATCTTGACAAATAATGCATTATAATGTATTTTTAATCAGTCAATTTCGGAAGAACCCTGTGTTAACACATCTCGCAACAAATAAGAAGTAAATGAAAAACAAAATGGAGGAAATGTATATGAAAAAACGTATTTTAGTACTCGCACTTGCCTTGTGTATGCTTTTTGGCATCCTGGCAGCCTGCGCACCATCCGGCAGCGATAAAACCGTTATTGAATTCTGGCACATTCAAACTACCGAACCGCAAGTATCGATTATAGAGAGAGCTGTTGAACGTTTTATTGAAGCCAATCCGCAATATGAAGTAAACATCGTTACTATCATGAACGACAACTACAAAGAGCGTATTCTGATTGCAATGGCTGCCAACGAAGTACCCGATATCTTCATTTCATGGAGCGGCGGTCCTATGATCGAATACATTGAAGCCGGACATATCGCTGATATTACAGATTTATTCAACGATAGCGGGCTGCTTAACAGATATCTCGAAGGCGGTATCGCACAGGCAACATACAACGGGCGTATTTGGGGTGTTCCCACTGAAAGTGTCGCTGTTGCATCGGTTTTCTATAACAAAGACATATTTGCAAACCTTGGTCTTTCAGTTCCGCGCACTATCGGCGAACTTGAGCAAGTAGCGGACACTCTGGTAGCAAACGATATCATCCCGTTTGCGCTTGCCAACGGTCCCAGATGGACAGGTTCATTCTACTACATGTATCTTGCAACACGTTATGCAGGCTTAGAGCCTTTCCAAAATGCGGTTTCAGGCGCGGGTTCTTTTGAGCATCCCTCTTTTGAATTTGCCGGTGACCGTATAATTGACTGGGTCAACAGAGGCTTCTTTGCTCCGGGCTTTAACGGCAACGACGAAGATGCGGGACAATCCCGCCAGTTAATGTATTCGGAACAAGCGGCAATGCATGTTATGGGTAACTGGTTTGTCGGTCAAATGATGGGCGAAAACGAAGCCTTTATTGATAAAGTAGGCGTATTCGCGTTCCCGGCATATGAAAACAGCAATGCTCATCCGGACATAGCTATCGGCACTGCCGGTGACAACTTCTATCACGTATCTTCTACAGCTTCCAGCAAAGAAGGAGCATTTAATCTGATTATGCAGTTACTTGACGATCAAGCAGTACAAGAACGTGTAGATTCCGGTATGATACCTCCTGTTAGAGGAGTACAGCCTGAGCTGCCGTTAACACGTGACGTTATGGCGATTATACAAAGAGCTCCGGAAGTACAGCTCTGGTATGATCAATTCCTGCCGCCTGAAGTAGCACAGGTTCACCTCAGTACATCTCAAGCGTTATTTGGCTTGCAAACAACACCACAGCAAGCAAATGCTGAAATGCAAGCTGCCATGGTAGCTTACAGGAACAGATAGTTTATGTTAATGCCATAGCATAAAAGGGCTGATGCAAATCCATTATCGTTTTGCATCAGCCCCTTTTCCAAACACATTCCGACAGGAGGAGTATTGGAATGAACGATAACCACAATCCAACTCTGTCAAGTATACGAAAACGTTCAACACATATTGCCGCTGCAGTTTTTCTTTCGCCTGCATTACTATTTCTTGTTATTTTTGTTTTATATCCTATTATAAATACATTCCAATTAAGCACTTACAATTGGAGCGGAATAAGTCCTACCCGGACTTTTATAGGGCTTGATAACTGGCGGGAACTGATGTCGGACACGATTTTCTGGAGAGCTTTTCAAAACAATATTACTTTGATGGTGCTTTCGTTGGTTTTTCAAGTTCCATTCGCTCTATTGCTGGCAACAATCCTCGATGCGGCAGGTAAACGATTCAATATATTTAAGGTAATCTGGTTTTTGCCTCTTTTAATGTCCACGGTTGCAGTTGGTTTTCTTTTCAGATTTGTTCTGGACGCAAACTTTGGGCTTATAACCTTTTTCTCAAGACTTCTCGGCGGCGGGCCCATAGATTTGCTGGGTCATCCGGACAGAGCACTTTTCGCAGTGATCGGGGTGGTTGCATGGCGCTTTATTCCTTTTTACATGGTATTGTATCTGGCGGGTTACAGCAGCTTACCCGATGAGCTGTACGAAGCTGCAATTATAGACGGTGCAAGCCAGAGTCAATACTTCTGGCGTGTGGCTTTGCCGTTGCTTACCCCGGTAATAAGAAGCGGTGCGATTCTATCTATAGTCGGATCGCTGGCATTTTTCGACCTGACCTTTGTAATGACAGGCGGCGGACCGAGTCACGCCAGTGAACTCATGGCAACCCACATGTACCGGAGTACATTCTTAACAATGAGAATGAGTTATGGAGCAACCATAGCCGGTGCTATGTTCATTCTTATCACGACCATTGCACTTATAACAATAAAACTATTAAGCCGGAAGGAGAAGCAACAACTGTGAGTATTGCTAAAGTAAAGCGTTTACTTGTTTGGATTCCAATATTTATATTCTCTCTTCTCTGGCTGGTAATAGCCGGCGCGCCGTTTCTCTTTATGGCACTGTCAACTTTTAAGACACAATTTGAAATGCTGACGGGCGGTGTATTTGCGTTGCCGCAAAGCTTCTATCTCAGTAATCTGGTAACAGTGGTGACCGGAGGATTTTGGAACTACTTCTTAAACAGTGTGATTGTTGTCACTATATCGTTATTTCTATTGTTGATGATAACCTCATTTGCCGCTTATCCTTTATCGCGCTTTAAGTTTAAATTTCGTAACACTATATTTTCCACAATTGTTGCATGTATGGCAATACCTATACATGTGGCATTAATACCGATTTTCGTTATGATGCGCAATATCGGGCTGTTCGATTCGATTTGGGCACTGATAGGACCGTATATTGCGTTTAACCTGCCGATATCAGTATTTATTCTGACAACTTTTATGGGACTGATCCCGAGAGAAATGGAAGAAGCTGCGGAGATTGACGGATGCAGTAAATATCGTATCTTCTTTACTATAATGCTTCCGCTTAGTAAACCCGGTTTAGCAACATTAGCTATCTTTAACGCAATAAACATGTGGAACGAGTTCGTATTTGCATTTGTTTTGACACAATCGATGGGAAGCCGGACACTTCCTTTGGCAATATGGGAATTTCAAGGACAGTATACGAATCATGTTCCTCTTATGATGACAGTTTTGACATTAACCGCAGTGCCGATGATTATTGCGTTTATCATAGGGCAAGACAGGTTGATTAAAGGTATGATGGTTGGAGCTGTCAAAGGTTAACATCCCGGGTCAACAATCTTGTAATAATCGGAATGAAACCGTATAATCTATAAGCTTTTCCAGTATATAAGTAATAAAAATCAGGAGGGAATAAAAATGGCAAATACATACCACGTAGCAAAATCCGGCAATGATTCCAATAAAGGCACAAAAGAAAACCCGTTTCTCACTATCAACGCTGCCGCTTCGATTGCTCAAGCCGGTGACACGATAACCGTTCATGAGGGAGAGTACAGAGAGTGGGTCAAACCATGTGAAGGCGGACGTAGTGATTCGCGCCGCATCACCTATCAGGCAGCACAAGGCGAATGCGTTGTCATCAAAGGTTCAGAGCATATTCAAAAATGGGAAAAAGTCGATGGTACTGTATGGAAAGCTGTTGTTCCAAACTGTCTTTTTGGAGATTTTAACCCATATAAAGAAATAGTCGAAGGCGACTGGCTCTTACTCCCGGAAGGACGTTCGGCACATCTGGGCGATGTATATCTTAACGGTATGTCTTTATACGAAGCTGATAATTATGAGCATCTCTTTAACCCGGTGATTAAAAAGGAAGTTCTTGATAACTGGACACAGGAAATGTCTCCGATCAAAAACACAGAACAAACAAAGTATCTGTGGTTCTCCGTGGTAGAAGATGATAATACGATTATTTATGCTAACTTCCATGTTTATGACCCGAATATCGAACTTGTTGAGATAAATGTCCGCAAATGTTGTTTTTATCCGGATAAAGTGGGTGTCAACTACATCACCGTTAGCGGGTTTGAAATGGCACAAGCTGCAACTCCGTGGACGCCGCCGACAGCAGACCAGCCGGGACTTATCGGTCCTCATTGGAGCAAAGGCTGGATAATCGAGAATAATATCATCCATAACGCAAAATGCAGCGCAATCAGTATTGGTAAGGAAGCATCCACGGGAAATAATGACCGTACATTCAAAAAAGACAAGCCCGGATATCAATATCAGCTTGAATCTGTATTCAAAGCTCGAAAGATCGGATGGTCAAAAGAAAAAATCGGTTCGCATATAATCAGGAACAATGTAATCTACGATTGCGGTCAAAATGGAATAGTTGGGCATTTAGGCTGTGTGTTCAGCGAAATCTACGGAAATCATATATATAATATAGCTGTCAGACGTGAGTTCTACGGTCATGAAATTGCCGGGATTAAGCTTCATGCTCCTATTGATGTTCACATACATCATAATCACATACATGATTGTTCTCTTGGGATTTGGCTGGATTGGCAGGCACAGGGAACAAGAGTGAGCAAAAATCTGTTATATGATAATAACCGTGATTTGTTTGTAGAGGTTTCTCACGGTCCGACTCTTGTTGATTATAATATACTGGGTTCAAAATACTCCCTGCTTAACGATGCACAAGGCTTTGCTTATATTCACAATCTTTTCGGCGGAAAAATAGAAAGGCTTGCCTCAACCGACAGGGCAACGCCGTATCATGCACCGCACAGCACAGATGTAACAGGTTTCGCTGCGATGTATGGCGGCGACGACAGATATTATCAAAACATCTTCGTTGGCGGCAGGACTCCTGATGTAGTAGGAACAGCAGTTTTTGACGGTCACACAACGTCACTTGAGGAATTTATTAATATAGTTGATGCTCAACAGCCTTGTGATCATAGAGAGTTTCATGTTACTAAGCAGCCTGTCTATATTGCAGATAATGTCTACACAAATGGCGCAAAAGCATTCGAGAAAGAAGCTGAAAAGCTTGATAAACCGGATTTTGACGCGGAGTTCTATCTTGAAGAGGTAGACGGAAAGGTATACCTGAATATAACAATGCCGGCGGGATTCGAGGCATTTAAGTCGAATCCCCATAATACGAAAACCCTCGGCCGCGCCCGCATTGTTGATGCGGACTTTGAAGATTTCGACGGAGGTTATATGGAACTCGATTCAGATTATCTGGACGAGCTAGCAGAGGAAAAAACAGTGCCGGGACCGTTTGCATGCTTAAAAGATGGTGTAAACAGAATTTGCGTTGCGGAGTAAGCTTCTTCCATAACTTCAGCACCCGGGATTACTACAGTCACGGGTGCTGATACGTTGGTACTCTTTCGGTTTTTTACGTTTTTCCTACTTCTTGT
Organism: Oscillospiraceae bacterium; assembly: GCA_009783555.1. GTDB lineage: Bacteria > Bacillota > Clostridia > Oscillospirales > Oscillospiraceae > WRMH01. Next base: position 69,367 of record WRDH01000004.1, on the reverse strand, counting down.
CGGGCTTTCGCTCAAATCCTGAGCACGGTGCGCCTGAGGATTTTTCCACTGCTATTGAGGGGAGTTGTGCTGTTTTGAAGCCGAACAGTTTACATGATCTCGGATGATTCGGCTCCCACGTCACGGCAAAATGGACACAGTTGAAGCAATCAATTTTATCCCTCTGCTCGTTTCCCATCAGCACATCTCCCTGATACTTTACCTCTTATGGCACTTAATAGTTCTCTGCTTTGATTTCAAAGTATGCCTTCGGGTGTTTACATGCCGGGCATGCGTTCGGTGCTTCTTTACCGACGAGGATTTTTCCGCAGTTTCTGCAATGCCATTTCTCTTCGCAATCGCGTGCAAAGACTCTTCCGGCTTTTACATTTGCCAGCAATTCTCTATAACGTGCTTCATGCTCTTTTTCAACAGAAGCGACCTGCTCAAAGATTGCCGCGATTTCGGTAAATCCTTCTTCCCGTGCGTCAAGTGCCATGTCCGTATACATTTTAGTCCACTCGTAGTGCTCTCCGTCTGCGGCGGCTTCCAGATTTGCGATTGTATCGGGTACTGCGCCGTCGTGCAGATACTTAAACCACAGTTCTGCGTGTTCTTTTTCGTTTTCGGCGGTTTCCAGGAACAAGGCTGCTATTTGCTCATAGCCCTCTTTTTTCGCCTTTGACGCAAAATATGTGTACTTGTTTCTTGCTTGAGATTCGCCTGAAAATGCTGCTTCCAGATTTGCTTCTGTTTTTGTGCCTTTAAGATTGTTTCCCATGTTTACATACTCCTTTTCTGTAACTCTATATTGTGGCTTTTATCTTCTTTAATTTTGCAAAGCGCGGCAGGCTGTTCTCCTGCGTACGCTTATTATCGCCTTGAATTAAAGGTAATACGTAGTCTATAAACTCTTGTGTGACATACGTTTCGTCTTTGGTAATCCATTCCTTCGGGATTTTTTTCTCTGCGTTTGCGCATATACTAAGCGGCTCGTATTCAACTCTGCAATGATATTTTCCATCTTTTGAGTCCCGGATAAAACAAACCATTTTTCCCGTACCGCCTGCAATGGCATATTCAACCGCTGATTTCCCCGCCAAAAACGCTTCGTCAATATCTGTTTGAGAGGCAAGGTGTGCCGCACAGCGTTGGAGAAGGCTTAGTTCTATACCGCGTGTTTTTACGCCGAATTCTTTTGTAATGCGGGCAGCCAACTGAGCGGCTGTACCACCGAGCTGCGCATGACCAAAACCGTCGGTTGTTGATACTTTTGCGTGTGAAACAAATGAACCGTCAGCGTATTGTGCGCCTTCCGATATTGTAATGAGACACTTTTTTTTCTTTTTGTACACTGCTTCGATGTCTCTTAGAAATTTGTCCATATCAAACGGGACTTCAGGTAGATATATGAGGTCGGGCGGCGAGTCCGAAAGACATGCTAAAGCAGACGCACCTGTCAGCCAGCCTGCGTTTCGCCCCATTATTTCCATGACTGTGATTGCACCGGTATCATAAACATATGCATCTTGATGGACTTCCGCAACGGATGTTGCGATATATTTTGCCGCACTGCCGAAGCCGGGGCAATGATCTGTGCCTACGAGGTCGTTGTCGATTGTTTTCGGAACACCCATTACACGGCATTCGTATCCGACTTTTTCCATATAGTTGCTGATTTTGTTGCATGTGTCCATTGAATCGTTGCCGCCGTTATAGAAAAAATAACGAATATTGTATTTAACACACATTTCGTGGATTTTTTTCAGATCTTCGTCGCCGTTGATTTTATATCTGCATGAGCCGAGTGCTGAAGATGGTGTATTTAATAGTAATTCCAGTTCACCGGCATCCTCTTTGCTCATGTCATACAACTCGTCGTTTAACATACCGACAATTCCGTGAGCCATGCCGTAGACGTTTGTTATTTCGGGTGCATCAAGAGCTGTTCTGATAACTCCGTAGGCACTTGCGTTTATAACCGATGTAGGTCCTCCGGACTGCCCGAATACTGCTGCACCTCTAAGTTTCTCTGCCATAATTTTGCCTGTTCCTCTCTATGTTTTATTCATACTGCAAAAATAGTGTACTTGAGAAGAATATCACAGTATAACTCCAAAATCAAATATCAAATGTAAACAAAAATTTCTATTTCATACCGGTGCCATATTATGAATTTAACATAACAAAAAATTAACTTGATGGCACTTGGAAATCATGCTAAAATCATCGGTGTTAATAAATTTAAGGAAATGAATTAGGAGGGAATATAATGCCAATAGTCACATCGACGGAAATGTTCAAAAAAGCGTATGAGGGGAAATACGCGATTGGGGCTTTTAATGTCAACAATCTGGAGATTATCCAGGGAATCACCGAAGCTGCTTCGGAACTGAAAGCACCGCTAATTTTGCAAGTATCGGCAGGTGCGAGAAAGTATGCAAAGCACGTTTATTTGATGAAGCTTATAGAGGCTGCTGAAATCGATACGGGGCTTCCCATCTGTGTACATCTTGACCATGGTGAAGATTTTGAGATTTGTAAATCATGCATTGACGGCGGTTTTACGTCCGTTATGTTTGACGGCTCAAAACATTCTTTTGAGGAGAATATCAAGCTCACGGCAGAAGTTGTTAAATACGCACACGACAGGGGAGTGGTCGTTGAAGGTGAGCTTGGTAAACTTGCAGGGATAGAAGACGATGTTAATGTCTCGGAAGAGGATGCCGCGTTTACCCGTCCGGAGGAAGTTGAAGAATTTGTACAAAGAACAGGTGTTGATTCACTTGCAATTGCTATCGGCACAAGTCATGGCGCGTATAAATTTAAGCCCGGCCAAAAACCGCACTTGAGATTTGATATTCTCGAAGAAATTTCAAAGAGACTTCCGAACTTCCCGATAGTTTTACACGGTGCTTCATCAGTTGTGCCGAAATATGTTGAGATTATCAACAAGTATGGCGGTGATATGCCCGATGCGATTGGTATTCCCGAAGATATGCTCCGTGAGGCTGCACGCTCATCGGTCTGTAAGATAAACATTGACTCTGATTTACGCCTTGGTATGACCGCAGGTATTAGAGAGCATTTTGCACTGCATCCGTCGCATTTTGACCCGCGTCAATACTTAAGTCCGGGACGTGCTAATATTAAAGACCTTGTTAAGCACAAAATCCAAAGTGTTCTCGGTTGTGACGGCAAAGTTTAAGATTGGAGAGAATATATGTCAGATAATAACTATAATCCTTTTGAGAATGCACAGATACAATTTGACGGTGTTGCAGAGCTGCTCGGTTTAGACCCGGGGATGAGGGAGTTCTTAAGGCAGCCTATGCTGGAAACACATTTTACAATTCCTATAAAAATGGATGACGGCACAACAAAAACCTTTAAAGGCTTCCGTATAAGGCACAATGATGCCAGAGGTCCTGCAAAGGGTGGTATACGGTTTCATCCGCATGAAACCGATGACACTGTACGTGCGTTGTCGATGTGGATGACTTGGAAATGTGCAACAGTCGATATTCCTCTCGGTGGCGGTAAAGGCGGAATAATATGTGAGCCTCAATCACTGTCAAAAGGCGAAATGGAGCGGCTTTGCCGCGGTTATGTCCGTGGTGTTTGGAATCAAATCGGACATGAGATAGATATTCCTGCTCCCGATGTCGGGTCAAATGCTCAGTGCATGCTTTGGATGATGGATGAGTACGAAACCATTACGGCAGGCCGTTATCCCGGCGTTATCACAGGGAAACCCGTTGGCATGGGAGGTTCTTTGGGGCGCACAGAAGCTACCGGGTACGGCTGTATATATGTCCTTAAGGATTTGCTTCGTTGCATAAATCTTCCGATAGAATCAACAACTGCAAGTGTTCAGGGGTTTGGAAACGTTGCCGAATATGCTGCCCGTATGTATACAGAGCTTGGCGGGAAGGTTATAGCGGTGTCCTGCTGGAATCAAGCAGATAAAACAGCCTATACCTTTAAAAAAGCTGACGGTTGTGATATTCCTGCACTGGTGGAAATTAAAGATCAATACGGAAGCATTGACAAGGAAAAAGCGATAGCACTGGGATATGAAGTTCTTCCCGGCGATGCATGGCTAAGTCAGAATGTTGATATTCTTATGCCGTGTGCTTTGGAAAATCAAATAACTCCGGCTGTTTTCCCGAATGTTTCAAAACAGGTGAAAATTATCATCGAAGGCGCAAACGGTCCGACAACACCGGACTGCGACCCGCTCATTCGTGAACGCGGTATAATTATGCTTCCGGACTTTCTCGCAAATGCCGGCGGTGTCACATGCAGTTACTTTGAACAAGTCCAATGCAATATGAATTATTTCTGGGGCAAGGAAGAAGTCCTCGAAAAACTTGAATACGCAATGACAAAAGCTTTCCGCGCAGTATATGAACTGGCACTGGAGAAAGATGTATACATGCGTGATGCTGCTTATATTATCGCGATTAACAGAGTTGCGAATGCCGTAAGGTTGCGCGGCTGGGCTTAGTCGGTTTATGCTTTAATCCTTACATAATGAAACGTTATAAGAGACTCCCATGCTTTGAACACGGGAGTCTCTTTTGTTTCTAATCAGAGACTTACTAAACTTAGTTGAAATCTACAACATTTCGTGTAGGTATTATAGCAATGAAGGTTGCTCCGCGCCCAAGCTCCAACGGGATTCCGTCCAAATGAGTGTATACAAATGGTGACGCTTTATCGACCCGTGACCATTTGATTTCAATATATCTGCCGCCATTGATGAAATAGCCGTCGCCGCTCCCGACTGTCACAATATCCCGTCTGCCGGCACTATCCCCCGGAACACCGGTTACAGATGTTTTCATCACCAGTATATTTCTAAAGCCAACTCTGTCGCCGTTATTCGCATCTGTAAAATCTCTGCTGAATTGACGCAAGTGGTAGACATTATTCGTCTCATTATATGAAAAAGCACTCATTTTTGCACCGGAATACCTGATTGTAAACTCGGTTGCCGGACGCCCGGTTGTTGGTGTTGCATCATCGGAAAAAATGAAACCTTGCTCGTAATTTGCATTATGTTCTGTCCTTACTTCGTATTTTGGTATCCATTCTGCTATACGAGCATTTGTAGTGACCAGTGAATGCAGATTCTCAAGTCTGCGGCCATCGATTCTGGTTCTGTTTCTAAAAAAAACATTTCTGCGTGTGCCATATACTTCATCAAAGTTAGTTATACCCCTGTCACGGATTTCCGAAATTGCCAGCGGGCTGCCGCCGGCATGAAAAAATAACGCATCATGGCTTTCCGCGATTTGTACTGTGTAGTGCCGGGCACTGCGAATACTGCCGACCGTCGGGACATCCGTGATATCTTGAAATACAGCCATCATTCGGGTTATCCCGCCCTCGACGAGATACTCATATAAGATATCAGCTTGAGAAACGCCATTCATTGGTAAAGCAGCCGGCTCATTACTGAGAACTATGGCTATAGGTCTGTTTCGTATTTTTTCCTCTTCAATCGGTAAACCTGAGAGCGGATTGACGGCGTTAAGCGCAGGATTTGGTGTGGCTTCAGGAATCTCTTCCGGGTTATTTCCCGCATTGTTACTGTTATTACTATTGCCCGGAGTTTCATTTGAGTTCGAATTTTCGTCAGTCCCGATATCAGAGCCGGGTGTTTCCGATGTCCCGGGAAACTCGTGGTTGCTTCCACCCATGACTAAGCCGCCCCATGTGCCGGATACAAATAACAGAGTGCATACTATAATCACTGTCAGGAATATAAATCCCTGTTTTATTTGTGATGGCTTCATGACAGGCTGCATAAGTTTACTGAATAAATTCATCCCTCAGAATGCTCCATTTTTGAAATAGTTAATGATACAAATACGGATTATACCAAAACATAATATACTATGCAACTATTTTGTGCTATAATTACGGCTAAGACATACAACTTCTGCGGGGTAAATATTGCAATGATAGCGAATTTTGGGTTTATTCATGAGCGTGTTGAAGTAAAGGTTTTAATCCTTTTTATTATGCGGCGTTTATCTGAACCTGTAACCTTGGATGTGCTTACAGGCTTGACGTTGTGTGATGAAGGGATTAGCTATTTTGATGTTACGGATTGTCTGGCAAATCTCATTGAAACAAAGCATCTGCGTATGGAAGATGATAAATACTCATTGACATCAAAAGGCAAACGCAATGGCGAAATTCTTGAAAAAGACCTGCCGTATTCCGTTAGAGTAAAAGCAGAAGCAGCGACCGCCGTTGTGTGTTCAAGCCAAAACCGCGATGCGATGATAAAAACAAACCGCAAGGCGCACGAAGACGGAGGATTCAGTGTTGCTATGTCTTTGTCGGATGGTGTCGGTGAGATAATATCAATGGAACTCTTTGCAGCAAATGCGCAACAAGCAAATGCAATTGAAAAAGGATTCCGTGAGGATGCGGAGCAGATATATCTGTCAATCATAGAAATGCTGATAAAATAAGCGGGGTGTCGATAAGTCTTGACGAGCAAACGTGTATGTAGTAGAATATGCTGGTATTAAGCAGTATGACGATTGGATATTGATATTTATGAGAATATCCTCATTCCTTTTGCCTTTTTTTACAATTTTAGCAGGCATAGGCGGGTATTATCTGAGACTGTCGGAACGGTTAAATGTTTTCGATGCGGTAACCGGACTTCCTGACAGAAATGCGGCAACAACGTTTTGGTTAATTGTGCTATCATGTGTGCTTGTTGCCGGGGTACTCATTTTTTCTATAAGAGTAGCGGCAAGGCATAAAGCGTTATCGGGGTTTGAAAACGCATTCGGGACAGATCCGTTTGCCTACCCTGTAGTTTTTGCGTTTATTGGTGTCATATGGTTGATTGGTACATTTCTCTATTTCTTTGGTCTAAACTTAAATGAGTTATTTTCAATAAGCGATATGCTGTTTATGGCATTCTCGGCAATAGCATCTGTATCCGTGACCCTGTTTGCGATTTTTATGTATCAGGATTCGCGGCGTAATTCGTTATATGCGTTAAGTATTGCACCGACAGTGTTCATATGTTTTTGGTTAGTCCTTTTATATAAGGAAAACGCGTCAAACCCTATATTGCTCAGTTATGTTTATCAAAGCACTGCGCTTGTAGCCACTGCTCTTTGCTTCTACTTTACATCGGGCTTTTTATACGGAAAACCGGCACCGGGTAAAGCGGTTTTTGCATATTATACATCAATTTACTTTTGTATAGTGACATTGGCGGATGGTCATCCTTTTGGTGTAAACATGATAATCGTCGCGATTATTGCTATGAATATTGTTCATTCATTTATGTTATTAAGAAATCTGCAAAGCAAATGAGCTTTCCGTTGACAAAAGCTTTTTCGGCAGGTATACTAGCCTCGGAATTGCGCGAGTGCTGGAACTGGTAGACAGGCATGGTTGAGGGCCATGTGTCCTCCGGGCGTGGGGGTTCAAGTCCCTTCTCGCGCACCACCTGCAACCCCTAGAGCCGCAAGGCTTTGGGGGCTTGCTGTATACTGTGCGCACACACAAAAATACACATTCTGATTTATCGTCCTGCCGGTGCAGACATACAGGAGGTCTTTTGTGAAATTGAAACATAAAAAGAGCCGTATTTTTGTTCCCGATGGAACTAATCTTCAAAATGCCATAAAAAGGACTACGCATCTTTGTATAGCAGCTCATCAAGACGATGTGGAAATTATGTCTTATGGTGCAATTACCGAATGTTTTTCTGACGAAAATAAATGGTTTAGTGCAGTAGTCATTACCGACGGAGCAGGTTCCCCGCGTGACGGTGAGTTTGCATCAATGACTGATGAGGAAATGCAAAAGGTACGGGCAAGGGAGCAGGATGCCGCCGCTGCAATCGGCAAGTATTCCGTGATGTTTCAACTGGGTTATCCAAGCAATGCGGTTAAATTTCCCGGTGACGGAGCATGTACTGCTGAATTGGTTGAATTAATAAAAGCTTGTACACCGGAAATCATTTTCACTCACAATCCGGCGGATAAGCATGATACTCATGTCGGTGTCATGCTGCGTGTTCTGGAGGCAGTCCGCTTATTACCAAAAGAAGTACAGCCGAAAAAAATCTATGCGCTTGAAGTCTGGCGCGGACTCGACTGGCTTGGTGATGAAGCAAAAGTGATCTTTGACACCGCATCCGAACCGGAGATTGCAAAGCAGTTGCTATCGGTTTTCGTTTCCCAATGCGCCGGAGGCAAACGCTATGACTTAGCTGCACTCGGCCGCCGTCGGGCTAATGCAACTTTCCTTGACTCACATGCAGTTGATACAACAAACTCCTGCTCCTATGGAATGGACATCACCGAACTGATTGATAACCCTGATGTAGCAGGATTTCTCGGGAGGCATCTTGACGACATGCGAAATGACATCATGACGCGTATTAAACGCTTGCGGTAAGAATAAACTTTTAAATTGAAAGTTGAAAGTTGTATTGCGGTTGTGATATACTTTCAAAAGTAAAAACCATCAATTGAATAAGTCAGGAGTAACGAATATGCCGGAAAGTAAAGGATACATTAAAAGCTCTGATGATAAGGGCAGCATCAACATATGTCAGAATGTTGTTGCGGTTATTGCAGCGTCTGCAGCAGTTGACATTGAAGGAGTCTACGGACTGTATCAATCACCGGGCAGGGAACTGACTACGGTGAGCGGGAAAAAAGGAATATCAAAAGGAATAAAAATAAACATCGATGGAGATAATGTTTCTGTTGATGTACATTTTATTGCAAAACTGGGATATGCGGTCAATGAAGTAGGGACAGCAGTGCAAAATGCCGTTAAATCGGCAATCGAAGAAGCAGTAGGTGCAAAAGTCACTGCGGTAAACGTCCATATTTGCGGTGTATCAATCAAAAAAGCGAAGCCGACAACATGAAAAGAACCGTAGCGAGAGAAATAGCTGCAAGATTATGCTTTGCCGTGTCAGAAAATCCGACTGACCCGGCGATGCTTTTAACTCAAGCCTTTGATGAGGAATACTATGACTCTCTGAAGACGGAAGATGAGCTTTACGAAAGCAGACCGGACGAAACGCAACTGAAGTATATAAAGCGGTTGGTTACAGGCATATCGGAACACTCGGCAGAGCTTGACGGATACATAGAAAAGTACGCGGTAGGATGGAAGTTTAACCGAATATCAAGAACAGCAGTGGCAATTATGAAGCTAGCAATGTACGAGGTTTTATATATGCCCGATATCCCCGACAGCGCATCAATTAATGAAGCGGTGGAGATGGCAAAGCACTATGAACCGCCGGAAACAGTTTCATTTATTAACGGGATTTTGGGTAGTTTTTCGCGTGGTGAGAAAGTTGAAAGCATAAAATAGAAAGTTAAGGACTTGGATGGCTGATAAAATATATACAATTACCGAACTTAACAACTACATAAAGCGACTTCTTGATTCCGACTATGAGCTGGCAAGCGTGTATGTCAAAGGCGAGTTGTCTAATTACAAGGCATACCCGTCAGGACATCATTATTTCACAATGAAGGATGCAGAAGGCATACTCAAATGTGTCATGTTCAAAGGCAGTGCATCAAAAATGCGGTATAAACCGGAAAATGGAATGAGCGTTGTTGCGTTCGGAAGGGTAGCGGTATTTCCGCGGGATGGACTATATCAACTGTATGTTAATGAAATGACCCCGGACGGAGTAGGCGATTTGTACGTTGCATTTGAGCAGTTAAAAGAAAAGTTGCTGCAAGAGGGGTTGTTTGATGAGCGGTATAAAAAGCCGCTTCCGGAATATCCGAAAACAATAGCAGTGATAACATCATCGGCGGGTGCTGCGGTTCAAGATATAATAAGAGTACTCGGAAGCCGCTGGCCTATGACGAAAGTAGCCGTGTTCCCCGTCAGGGTGCAAGGTGTTGAAGCACCTCCTGAAATAGTTGACGCAATTAAGTATGTAAATGCCAATAACATCGCGGACTTGATAATAACAGGGCGGGGCGGCGGTTCAATAGAGGATCTGTGGGCATTTAACGATGAGCGTGTGGCAAGAGCAATTTTCGCATCGGAAATACCGGTAATCTCAGCCGTCGGACATGAGCCTGATGTTACTATCGCAGACTTTGTCGCAGATGTCAGAGCAGCGACACCATCAAATGCCGCAGAAATTGCTGTTCCCGATAAACTTGAAGTATTTAACTCAATAAAGTCGGCAGATATGCGAATGCAACAGGCAATAAGCCGGGATATAAAGATACGCAGACAAAAACTGGCAAGTGTATCGGACAAACGTGTCCTCCAAAGCCCAAAATATTACATCGAAGATAGACGAATCCAAATTGACAGATGTACGGAAAGAGTTTTGTCGGCAATGCAAGGGCAAATCTATAGAAAACGGGAACGCTACGCACGCCTTGCGGCATCTCTGGATGCAATGAGTCCGCTGAAAGTATTGGGGAGAGGCTACGCAATAGCAAAACGTGCAGACGGAACAGTCGTTAAATCCGCCGGAGACGTATCGACAGGCGACAGATTGACAATCAGATTAAAACAAGACGAAATAACATGTATCGCAGAATAGTATAGCTCAAAAACAGGCAGTCCGAAGGACAGGGGATGAAGAAAATGGATAAAAAAATTGATATGACTTTCGAGCAAGCCGTCGCAAGAATCGACGAGATAGTTACATCACTCGAAAAAGGGGATGCGGAGCTGGAAAAATCACTTTCTTTGTTTGAGGAAGGCGTAAAACTCATCGAAACATGCGGAACAATGCTCGACAAAGCAGAGCAAATTGTTGTGCGCTTACAAACGGCAATCGGCGACGAACAACCAAAGGAGTATTAGCGTGATAAATCACGCCAATACGGGGAATGTGCCAATTTCTCCCCGCCTTTGGCGGAAACCGAAACAGATGCACGAAAAGACCATTCTTTATTAATGATCTATTTGTGCCTGATGTAAAACGAAAGGAATGGTCTTTTAGTCGATGAATAGAGACAACAATGACATGATCCGTGAGATGGAATACGGTCGTGATATTGTCGAAGACAGGCTTCGTGAGTTGTTTACCGAAGCCGGCTCAAGCTATGCGACATTGGTTGAATCAATGCGTTACAGCTTGCTTGAGGGCGGAAAACGTGTCAGAGCAATTATATGCATGAAATTTTGTGAGGCAGTCGGGGGAAGATTGGAAGACGCACTGGACGCAGCTTGTGCGATTGAGTTGCTGCACACATATACATTAATCCATGATGATTTACCAATCATGGATGGTGATGATATGAGGCGCGGCAAACCGTCAAATCATATTAAATACGGTGAGTTTACGGCAACACTGGCAGGGGATGCATTGCAAGCGGCGGCATTTGAAACGCTCAGCTGCTCCCCGTTACCTGCGGAATCAATCATCGAAATGGTCAGAATTCTTGCACACGCTGCAGGAGCGCATGGGATATGCGGAGGGCAATACCTTGACTTATCGGGTGAAGGCTGGCACCTGACAATAGATGAGATACTGGAACTATACTCAATGAAAACCGCGGCTCTGATATCGGCGGCAGCAAGGCTCGGAGTCATAGCAGGGGGCGGTTCAAAGGCACAGATAGAGGCTGCAGATGCATATTCACAAGCAATAGGACTCGCATTTCAAGTACGTGATGATGTGCTTGATTGCATTGCAACAGCAGAGGAACTCGGAAAACCAATAGGCTCCGACATCGAAAATGACAAATCAACATTTGCATCCTTACTCGGTATTGAAGCATGCGAAAAAATGATAAACAAAGAAACCAACAAAGCGATATCAGTATTGAAAGACAACTTCGAAAACACAGAATTTCTCATCTGGCTCGCAAATGTGCTGGCAGAGAGGAAGAGTTGATGTTACTTACTCCTATGTAAAATTCCCTCTTGACAAGCACCCAATACATAGTTTATTATGTTTGGGTGTTAAGTATTTATACTTTACGGAGTGCTAGATGGACGAAACACTAAAAAACACAATGTTGTTTGATTTTTTTGGTGATATGCTCACAGAAAAACAGCATGAGTATTACGACCTGTACCACAATGAGGATTTGTCTTTGTCCGAGATTGCGGAGAGTGCAGGGATTTCCAAACAGGGTGTTTACGACATTATAATGCGAGCTGAAAAGACTCTTGTTCGGTTTGAGAAAAAAACAGGGATTTTTCAGAAGTGGTTTGAAACACGTTCTATATTGGAACAGTCGATTACAAACGGTGAGAAAGTCCATCCCGCAGTGCTTAGTTATTTTCAACTGGAGAAAAATACATAAATGGCGTTTGAAAGCTTATCGGAAAAATTAAATGCCGCGTTTAAAAAGCTGCGCGGAAAAGGACGGCTTAAAGAAGCCGATATCAAAGAAGCAATGCGTGAGGTACGCCTCGCTTTGCTTGAAGCCGATGTCGGGTTTAAGGTTGTACGTGATTTTGTCAACACTGTAAGTGCAAGAGCGGTAGGTAAGGATGTCCTTGAAAGTCTTACCCCGGCGCAGATGGTCATAAAGATAGTTAATGAAGAACTCTGTACACTCATGGGGTCGGAAAATGCCAAAATCGCAATTTCATCAAAGCCGCCGACTATACTTATGCTGATAGGCCTTCAAGGTTCGGGTAAAACAACAACCAGTGCAAAGCTTGCTGGTTATATGAGAAAGTATAACAGTAAAAAACCGCTTCTTGTTGCATGTGACATTTACAGACCCGCTGCAATTGAACAGTTAAAAACTGTTGGAAAGCAACTTGATATACCTGTGTTTGAGATGGGTACAGCAAATCCCGTAAATATTGCCAAAGCAGCGATAGCTCATGCAAATAAAAACGGCAATGACCTCGTTTTACTGGATACTGCAGGACGGCTTCATATTGATAGCGACCTTGTCGATGAGCTGAAGCAGATAAAGGCCGCTGTCAACCCGACAGAGATACTACTTGTTGTTGATGCTATGACAGGTCAAGATGCTGTAAATGCGGCAACAGCGTTTAATGACGCGCTCGATATCGATGGTGTGATTCTAACCAAGCTGGATGGCGATGCCCGGGGTGGCGCAGCACTGTCTGTCAGAGCTGTAACGGGTAAGCCCGTAAAGTTTTCGGGAACAGGAGAAAAACTCGACCAAATTGAGCCGTTTCACCCCGACCGTATGGCATCAAGAATTTTGGGCATGGGCGATGTGTTGACGCTTATTGAAAAGGCAGAGCTGGCTTTTGATGAGAAAAAGGCTCAGGAAATGACAGAGAAGCTGATGAAAAACAAGCTTACACTGTCAGATTACTACGACCAGCTCACACAGGTCAGGTCTATGGGCGGGCTTTCGGATATAGCGGGGATGCTCCCGGGCATGGACGCAAAAGCTCTTGCAGGTGCTTCAATTGATGAGAGTACACTGGTAAAAACAGAAGCAATCATTCTCTCCATGACACAATACGAACGTGATAACCCTTCGGCTCTAAACAGCAGCCGTAAAAAACGAATTGCCGCAGGCAGCGGGACTGCGGTTGTCGATATAAACAGATTGTTGAAGCAATTTGAAGCTATGCAGGCAATGACTAAACAAATCTCTAAAGGCAAATTACCCGCAATGTTCGGCGGAAAAGGTAAAAAAGGTTTGTTTGGAATGTAAAATAATTGGAGGAAAAACAAAAATGGTAAAAATCAGACTTCGCAGAATGGGCGCGAAAAAGAATCCTTTCTACAGAGTAGTAGTAGCAGATTCGAAATCTCCGCGTGACGGCAGATGTATCGAAGAAATCGGCACATACAATCCGGTCACACAACCATCCGAAATCAAAATCGACATGGAACGTGCAGAATACTGGATAAAAAACGGTGCACAACCGACAGATACAGTTAGAGCATTGTTAAAGAAAGCGGGTGCGTCTACGGCAGGTACTGAAAAGAGTGCTGCTGCAGAAGATAAAGCAGAGGGCAAAAAAGATGAGTGATTTGAAGGAGTTATTGACATATATCGCAAAAAACCTTGTCGATAATCCCGACGAAGTAAATATCACCGAACGTGAAGAAGAAACGGAAACGGTCTTTGAGTTGCGTGTAAATGCCTCAGATATGGGCAAGGTGATAGGACGTCAAGGGCGTATCGCAAAAGAAATCCGGGCACTAATGCGCAGCGTAGCCGCAAGACAAGGTAAACGCATCAGTGTTGACATCGTAGACTGATTTAATAGTTCATGAAATCAGGATTTTTAGAGGCGGGCATAATCGTAAATACTCACGGTAATCGAGGCGAGGTAAGGGTGCAGCCATGGGCTGATTCACCCGGCTTCCTGACAGAATTTGAGCATTTCTATATCGATGAGAAGCCCGTACAGGTACTATCTTCAAGAGTGCAAAAGGGTTGCGTTATCGCAACCCTGCAGGGCGTTGACGACATAGACGCCGCGATTAGGATGAAAAACAAAATTATCAAGATAAAAAAAGAAGATGTGAAACTCGAAGAAGGCAGATACTTTATCACCGACCTAATAGGTCTGAAAGTTGTTAACAACGAAACAGGGGAGGCTCTGGGTACTCTTTCAGATATTTTATCTTTGCCTTCAAATAACGTGTACGTTATAAAAGGGGCGAGGGAGATTCTTGTACCTGCTGTACCGGAATTTATTGTTGAAACGAGTTTGGAAGAAGGGTTTATTAAGATTCGTTTAATTGAGGGGTTGTAATGAGAATTGATATAATGACATTATTCCCTGATATAGTCGGGGATATGTTGTGCGAAAGTATATTGGGGCGCGGGCAGGAGCGTGGTTATATTCGTATTGAGTGTCACCAGATACGGGATTATACTACCAACAAGCAACGGCAGGTTGATGACTATCCTTATGGCGGCGGTCGCGGTTGTGTAATGCTTGCTCAGCCGCTTTATGATTGTTGGAAACATATTTGTGATGAGGCAGGGCATAGGGTTCATACTATTTTCATGTCACCTTGCGGAAAGGTATTTAAGCAAGAGGATGCACGGCGTTTACAGCGAGAACATGAAAGGTTAATTATTGTTTGCGGAAGATATGAGGGTGTTGATGAACGCTTTATCGAAGAGTGTGTGGATGAAGAAATATCAATTGGCGATTTTGTCCTGACAGGCGGAGAGATACCCGCAATGGCGGTCGCCGACGCTGTGTGCCGCCTAGTTCCCGGTGTTTTACCCGATGAAGAGTGCTTTACAGATGAGAGTCATTGGAACGGGTTACTCGAATATCCCCAATATACCCGCCCGGAGATTTGGAAAGACAGAAAGGTACCGGAAGTGCTGTTGTCAGGTCATCATGCTAATATAGACGAGTGGCGCAAGCAGCAATCGATTGAGAGAACACGTGAACGCCGTCCGGACTTGATAAATGACAAATGATAAATGAAAAAATAGTAATAAAAATCCAATAAAATGGAACAAAATTTCTATATATCCGTCATAGTGTTTAGGACCTTGAATTACGACTTAATATCGATGTTGTGGAGGATTAAAAAGATGAAAAAGAGGATATCAATTATACTCGTTGTAGCCCTTGCAGTTGCACTTCTCTCAGCATGTGCCGGCGGAGCCGACAGTTCTTCGGGTAACTATTTTGCATTGAGTGGTGGAGGTACAACGGCACCGGCTGCTGCACCTCCTATGGCAGAAATGGTTATGTCAGACAGCATTGCTATGTATGCGATGGATGATGCGGAAATGTACACAGACCTCGGACGTGATTACGGGGGGTCTGCTGCAGGAGGCGGGTCCGACGGAGGAAATGTCACTCCCATTACGGCTCCTGTTACAGAGGGTCTTGCAGAGAAAATTATTTACTCTGTCTTTGCAGACATAGAAACCTTAAATTTCGACGAAACTATCGAGAATGTACATACAATGCTTTTGATGTACGGTGCGTTTATCGAGCATTCAAGTATCAGCGGTGTTAACTATGCGTCAAGATTTCATGGATGGGATGATTTTCGCTATGCATCATTCACCATTCGTGTTCCGGTACTCAGCCTCAATGCTATGACCGGGCAGCTTCGTGTTCTTGGAAATGTAGTTCACGAAAGCAGCCGCGCAGATAATATTACCGCGCAGTTTGTTGATACACAATCACGCTTAAACTCATTGATAATACAGGAAGAACGTTTGCTGAACATGCTTTCGCAGGCAGATGATATTCCCGATCTCATTGCAATTGAAGAACGTTTGTCCGATGTGCGTTATCAAATAGAGTGGCTTACAACGACGCTTAATAACTGGCAACGGCAAGTTGATTTCAGCACTATGACACTGACAATAAGAGAAGTTGAGGAATATACGGAACAGCCGCAATTTAATCCATCCTACTGGGAGCAAATCAGAGATGGTTTCATATCTTCTCTAAGAGGCATCGGAAGATTCTTCATGAACCTGTTCCTGTGGCTGATTGTATCTGCACCGGTTTTGATTGTCCTTGCCGCAGTTGCAATAATCGCTCTGATAATAATAAGAAGAAAGATGCGTGCATACGCGAAAAAAAGAGCAAACATGCCCCCGAAAGCAACCGCATATCCAACTGCGCCAATGTACCCCGCTGCTCCGGCTTACCCGGCAACTCCAACTTACCCGACCGCGCCGGCTTATCCTGCTTCACCGGCAAACACACCGGTAGAGACGTTATCACAACAACCAACACCTGAAAGCCTGCCAAACGAGCAAGTTGATTCAGAGCAAACGGGAAAAGCTGAATAAAAAATTTAACACATCGTCATTGCGGGCTCGACCCGCAATCCCCTTGATAATGCACACGATACGGGATTGCGGCTCGGAGGCCGCAATGACGAGTTTTGTTTATTCCGCATTGTTTCACTATACTTATACTACATCAACGTATCACAGATTTCGCGAACCTCATTTTCGTGTGTCTCATCAATATCTAAGCCGGCACGTTTTCTGTCAAGATACGAAATCAGCTTGGAATGTTTATCTTTAGTTAATTTCCAGCTAAAAGCAACTATTGTAGATGGTATTAAGAAGATTACGGAAACAATACCTAAAATAGCATTAATTGTAAATAAAACCAGCGGGGTCTGCGGCTGCGTAATAAGGTAGGTTATGCCATCTTCGACAATCTCCAGAGGTGTTACGAATCCTGCTACACCCAAAAGAAATAAAGCAAACCAATTCGCAACTGCTGCACAGCACTTGCGGATAAACTGTTGTATTCCGTAAAAACTCCCTTCGGCCCTGTAACCGAGCTTGTACTCTCCAACCTCTGTTACATCACCAAATAATGCATTATAACCGACCAACGAAAATGCCATAAAAGCACCAAGAAAACCCGCGAGCAAATAAATATGAAATCCGGGGCTGTCATAACTTAGCAGGAAGCTGGCTCCGGCGCATAATGCCCATCCAATGTTCCCGAGTATAATTGCTTTTATTTTGCTGGTCTTTTTCGCAAACCATGCGGCAACAGGAATCAAAATCATTTGGGAAATTAAAAGTGTTCCCAAAACAAAGCTGATTTCATCAAAACGTTCTAAGCTGTAGGTCATATAATACGCAAAAATCATTGCGACCACATCCATGGACAGGAGAATGCCGAGGTATATATACATATACCGACGGAAAATACGAATGCGGATTGGTGCAAACATTTCGCGGAATGTTGCTTTTTTACCTTCCGAAAACTGTTTTCGCTCCTTAACCTTAAGAAAAACCAAAATGAGCGGGAGCGTGAAAAACAACCCGAATATAATGCTCATTGCTATATAACCCGTACGGACCTCCTGGTAAGCTCCTACAATAAGCATCGGTAAAACCGCACATAAAAGCGATGATGCAAGAGAAACTATCATACGTACATTTGTCAATGAAGTCCGCTCATTATAGTCGGTAGAAAGCTCGGCAGCCATAGCAAGAAAAGGAACTTGCACGATAGTTGTGACAGTATTCATCAAAACAAATGCAAATATATAGAAAACGATACGTGAAATTTCTGTACCGCTTGCAAGGGGAAACCACATCATAACAAAAGCGAGAAATACAAGAGGCGCACCTAAAATAATGTACGGTCTGCGGCGCCCGAACTTTGTACGGGTATTATCGGTAATGACCCCCATTGCGGGGTCGGTTAACGCATCCATAAAGTTTCCGACAAGAAAAACAACACCTGCCCAATACGGACTGATGCCAACAACATCTGTCAGGAAAATCCCATAAAAGAAGTTTACAATATTAAAGAAGCCGCCGGAAAAAATATCACCAAGAGCGAAGTACCACTTCGTAGAAGTCTTTATTTTTTCATCTGTACGGTAAAAAGTTTCTATCGTTTCAAATCCTCGACTGTTCACGAAATATTCATAATCGCCAAGTCGTATTGTACGCTAAACAACCGTACGTGTCAAATTATATTTTGAGGTCATACTACCTTTCTATTCATCAGCTATCTCGCCGTTAGTTATCTCGTCCTCGGTAAGTCCGAAGCCTTCAGCGGTATCATCACCGCTTGGTTCAACATGAATAACTATGTCATATATATTCTCAAGTCGGCTGCGTATTTCTTTTTCAACCCTTGATGCGATTTTATGCGATTCCATCACGGAACACTCGGGAGAAACATTGATGTCAAAGCTTATATCCCAAAAACCCGATATGCACCTCATTCTGGCACGGTGCGGATTACTTGCTCCATCCGTTGAGTTTACCGCATCAACAATAACCCGATATGATTCTATATCATTGTTTCCGTCCATCAATTCGAGGTTGACATCAGCAAAAATTCCTATTGCTGTTTTAATTATCCATCCTCCTATCAACAGAGCTACGACAGAATCGGCGAGTGCTGTTCCTGTTAAGGTTGTTAATATAAAACCTATAAGAACTCCAAGTGATATTAATACATCACTTGCCATATTTTTTGCATTCGCTTTAATTATCGCAGAATCAGCGCGTTTACCCAATACGTGCTGACTGTAAGCGAGTAGTAGCTTACCGATAATAGAAATTATGACTACTACTACTGCCATAACAGATGGTGTTGCATCATGAGTGCCGGATATTAAGTTTGAAATTGAATTGACTATCAGTTGTGCCCCTGCGAAAAAAATAATGAATGACAGAAATGCCGTCGCAATAGTCTCCGCTCTCCTATGTCCCCAAGGGTGCTTTTTGTCGGCAGGTTTAGATATCAATTTTACGATTAAGAGCATGACCAGACTGATCAGCACGTCAGTTGATGAATCTATCCCATCACCGATAAGAGCACCGCTGTGAGATAAAATCCCGACAACAATTTTTAAGACAGCCAATACAGCATTACCTGCAATTGCGATGATTGCAGCAATACGCATATATCTGGTTCTGATGTCGGTTTCACTTAAAGATGCCATGTCTTTTCCTCATTGACAACACTTTTTCAAAAACTCGTCCAGCTGTTGTTTTGTAATTCCAACGCCACCAACAGCATCTAGGCGAATATCTCCGCATACAAAGGTCGGTACAGCCCATACACCTTTTTGCTCGTAGGCATAGTCGTTTGCATCAAGCATTGCTTGTTTGTATTTACCGCTTTTAAGAGCAGCTTCGAATGCCGGTATATCTTTTACGCCGGTTTCAGCGGCACACTTTACGAGGACGGATATATCTTCGACATTTAAGTTATCTTCAAAATGCGCTTTATAAACTCTATTCGTAAAAGCCAATACATCGCCGCCTGTCTCTTGAATATACAAACAGCCTTGCACAATCAAGTCTACATATGGTCTATGGTCAGGCTCCTCGTGCCTTGGATGGGCTTCAATGGGTTTCCAAAGAATTTCTACGTTCGGATATTTTGGCAACACTTCTGAGAGATACTCCAATCCCTTAACGCAATACGGTCACGTGTTGTCTATAAATGCTTCAACTTTAATCATGATATATACTCCTTTGTTTTGTATTAGTTACTTTTCGAGAATTAAAAAGCAGTATAGCACGTTTCTCGAAAAATGCATAGATAGTTTCACATCCTAATTTGCTTTTGAACGATAATACTTTCCTATATTCTGATCTTCCATCATAACATGCTTTGCGACCCATGCTACAACAGTGTTTTTGAATATTGTAATGAACTTTGGTGAGTGGCCGTTTTTCTTATAATTATCTACGAATGTTTTATAGACCTCAATAAACTCCATGTGCAATTTACGGTGACGCTCATATTGGGGATACCCGATTTTCACTTGGAATGCTTCTTCGTCAGCAAAGTGCTTTATTACATAGGTCCCCATGAATACAAGGGATTTTTCAATCTCCTCCTGATTTGATGCTTTGGAACCAAGCGATATCAAGTTGTTTGTATAATCGATAAGTGTCTTATGCTGCTTATCGATATGTTCGATGCCTATCTTTAAATCTTTTGTAAACTCAACCATTTTAGCACACTCCTTCCCGCAAAATATACTCACTAATTCACCACATATAACTCTGATAATAATATCAATATGTGGCTATATAATTAACAAGCAGATAATATTGATTAAAATTTCGACAACTCATCAACTGCTGTTTGCAAATCATAGAAAAGTTGCTTTCCTTCGCGTTTTAGGAGAACTGCCTCTCTAATTGTTTGGTTGACACAGTTTAATGCGTAATATATTATTTATCAAAGATAATTTTGTAAGCGAGCTGAAAGGAAAATAAACTGATGAAAAACATGACATTTGCTTTGTATTTTGGAAACAGAGGATTTTTTCCCGAAACTCTTATTGCATCAGCTTTGGAGTATGAGATTATGGAGATATAAGAAATGAAAGCCGTATTGTTCGGTGCCGGCAGCATAGGGCGGGGCTTTATTGCCGAGCTTCTTACCGATGCAGGTATAGAGGTTGTTTTTGTAGATATTAATAATCATCTCGTTGAAGCTATTAACAAACAGGGTTGCTACAAGCAAATTATTGTCGGAATTAATACAAAAGAGAAGATAATAAGTAATGTAAGAGCTATAGATGGTTCGGATACGCAAAATGTGATAAGTGAGCTTTGTGAATGCGCTTTAATCAGCATTTCTGTCGGTGCAAGCGTTCTATGCAATATCGCTCCTGTCATCGCACAGGGGTTGATAAAGCGGTGGGAAAGCGAAATTTATACTCCCGTAAATATTCTCATTTGTGAAAATCTGCATAAGGCAGAGAGTTTTCTTAAAAGTGAAATTTTACGGCATTTGCCTGAGAATTACCATAAAAAGCTTGATGAATTAGTTGGTTTGCTGGAAACTTCTATTGGACGCATGATCCCGGTTGTTCCGGAGGAAGCCATAAAAAGCAATCAGGCAACTGTTTATGTTGAACCCTACAGATATTTACCTTACGACAGTGCTCACGTGAAAGGGATTATGCCTTATATACCGGCGGCAATTCCATACTCGCCATTTGAATATTATACGGAACGAAAATTGTTTGTGCACAATATGGGACACTTCATATGTGCGCTGTACGGGCATCTATTGGGCTATACATATATATGGGAATCAATAGGCAACCCGACTATAGCGTACTTTGTTCGTTCAGCTATGAGTTGTTCCGCTCTGGCGTTATCAAAGAAGCATATTGTCGATTATACAGAGCTGATGGAGCATGTTGAGGACTTGTTGTACCGGTTCTCAAACAAGGAATTAAGAGATACTATTGAACGGGTATTGCGTGATGCCTCGCGTAAGCTATCTCCGGATGAAAGGCTGTATGGTGCTTTGAAGTTATGTGAGGAACAGAATGTTTCAACAATATATATTCAACTCGGTATTGCTGCCGCAAATCATCTTTTCCCTGATAGGAAAGCAGAAGATGAGCTTGTTTCAACGCTGCTTGAAGTTTTAAAGAATGGTTTTGATTTTGTCGAAATTCAAAATGCAATACAACAATATCAATATAGTAATACGGAAATGGTAATTTGACTTCGCTAGAAGTGAATCTCTTATTATTGAACGGAGGGCAGTTATGGTTTTTCTTGGATTGGATATCGGCAGCTCCGGCTGTAAATGCGTCGCGTTTAATTCAAGCGGAAAAAGGCTTGCAAAACAATATGAGGAGTATAAAACCACTCCCGGTGCACCCCTACTTTCACCTAAGCTGCTCAAAAAAGCTGTATTTTCCGTCATAAGTGGTTGTGTTTCGAGTATTTCTGATAAAAATGATATAAAGTCCATAACCGTATCGTCATTTGGTGAGAGCTTTGTACCTATATCAAAGGAAGGAAAGCCGCTTACAGACATAATTATGTATTTTACAGATAAAGCCCGCTCCGAACTCGATTGTCTGATGAATAAAGTTGGCAGCGAGGAAATAATGTCTGTAACCCGTGTTATGCCTGATACAATGTACGCTCTGCCAAAGATGATATGGACAGAAAAAAACACTAAAGAGCCTGTCTGGAAATATCTCTCAATAGCGTACTATATAATATATGAGCTTACCGGCGAAGCCGTTACAGATTACACTTTAGCGACACGTACTCTATTGTTTGACTTGAAGCAGTTAAAATGGTCAGATAAATTACTCGGCGCATCAGGAATTAATATTAAGCAAATGCCGCAGCTTATAGAGAGCGGCATCATTGTGGGAAAATTATTATCATATGCTGCAGATAGGTTAAATCTGCCTTCAGATGTGAAGGTTATTGCAGGAGCACAGGATCAGGTTGTGAACGCACTCGGTGCGGGCGTTCTCAATGATGGTGAGTGTGTAAATGGCATGGGAACGGTTGAATGCATCACGCCATTATTCAACAAACTTCCGGACTTGAGCTTTACACGAAGCAATTATGTTTGTGTGCCATACTTAACCGGATATTTAACGTATGCATTTATTTTCTCGGGAGGAAGCCTTATAAAATGGTATAAGGATACAATTGCGGGTGCTTTGAAGGTAAAAGCGGTACGGAAGAAGTGTTCTGTATACGATTTACTAAACGAAGATTGTCTGAAAAATCCATCAGGAATGTTTGTTATACCGCACTTCAAAGGCGCGGGCGGCACACCGGATGTAAATAAAAACGCTCGCGGGCTTGTATATGGTATGACAATGGATACCGGCATTTATGACATTTATAAAGCTTTCTTAGAGGGCATTAACTATGAGATGGCATATAATCTGGAAGTGCTGGATACTTTCGGAGTTTCTCCGAAGCATATATTTGCATCAGGCGGCGGAGCGAGGTCGCAGGTGTGGTTACATACAAAAGCAGATATTTTTGGCCGGGAGATAAAACCCGTGGCGGAGGAAGAATGCGGTGCTCTTGGCAGCGTTATGCTGGCTGCGACATCTCTTGGATGCTGTAAAAATGACAAAGAAGCGGTGGAGTTGTTTGTAAAGTATAAACCAAGCATTTATCCAAATGAGCAGTTTACCTCCATTTACTGCGAAAATTACGAAAAATACAAGAAGTTGCGGGAGTTTGAACTTTCTTTTGCAAGGAGAGAACTATGCCAATTATAAATATCTGTGAAGAAGTACGTGATGTATATAAGCAAGCAGCAGGGCGGCGTTGGGTAATACCTTGCTTCTGTAGCGAAAACCTTACTACCACAGAAGCAATTCTTTCAGCAGCACAAGAGTTTGCTGTAGAGAATGGATATAAAAGCATTCCTGTGACAGTAGCGATTACAGTCAGGTACAGTCACCGTGCGCAATCTGAGAATTATACTCACACACAGCGATGGGATACCGGATTAAAGCTGTTCTGTGCCGATGTTGAGGTTCTGTCATCTGCAAATGGGCCGTTTCCTAATGTAGATGTATTGATTCACCTTGACCATGTTCAGCATGATGAGGATATTGAACTCTTTTCATGGGATTTATCATGGTTTTCGTCTATCATGTATGATGCTTCTACTTTACCTTTTACAGAGAACATCCGGAAAACTTCTGAGTTTGTTGGCAGAATGAAAGATATTATACTAATCGAAGGAGCATGTGATGAAATCTTCGATGCCTCAGGCGGTAAGCATAATGCGTTAACAACACCGGAATGCGCAAAACGATATTATACTGAAACAGGCGTTGATCTGTTAGTCGCAAACCTTGGGACAGAGCATCGTGCTACTGCGCAGGTGTTGCATTATTACGGAGATATAGCTCAGAAAATACGTGACGAGATAGGTTATAAGATAGTTCTTCACGGTCTTTCGTCTGTTTCTCTTTCGCAAGTTAAAAATCTTTATAATGACGGCATATGTAAGGTAAATATCTGGACTATGCTTGAGCGGGACGCTTCTAAAACCCTTCTGGAAGAGATGAAGATAAACGCAGATAAAATAACTGGCTCAAAAGCCGCTATTTCTCACTTCACAACGCTTTACCGGCAAGATATTGTTTATAACAAAATGAAGGATATTGTCCGAAGTTTTCTTGATATGTGGTACATTTAAAACTTTATATCGTGATGCTAAGTATTTAGTTTAGTTTGATGTGTAAGCTTCATCTAAACCTGTTAGCAATCGGAACGGCGGTGGGGTTTTGATTATATACTAATAAATACCATGGAAACCCTCTTTGAGAAGCTTAACACCAAGTTCAACTCGTTCGATAAAGTCGTAATTATCTTCATTTCTCTGCACTTCGATCAGTCTTTCTTCATCGTCGATTATTACTTGAAACTCCTTTTCTTTTGAACGCAAAATATTATGACCGTTGTTCCATGATATGCTGCTGTCATCCAGCCATTCAACAGGAACACCGCTTTCGGTACATATAGTAAGTAATATTGAGTTTCTGAAGCTATCCCATTTCATAAGGGTCTTATTTGTTAAACAAATCCCGGGTTTATTAAAATTGCGCACATTGCCTCTTTGATAAGGGCTATAATTTTCATTGTAAATATAATGTTTCGGGTACTTAATTGCATAGTAGTGCGATGTAAAGCGTTTGTTATTGTCACATTGCATGATGTATACATTCGGATGTGATTTAATTGCTTCAATTGCATTTTCTTCAAGAATCTTAACTAATTCAACATCAATGGCTGTTGCACCTCTGAAAAACGTAGAATAATGAGATGTGTTCGTGGGAAAGTAGATAGTTCCGTATCTGTCTGACGAGAAACTATATTCAAATGATAGAAGTATCTTTACAAATTCCAGTTCGCCAACACACAGTAATTCATAATACTTCCTTAGATTATCAATATTTGAAATACCAAGGTTCTGAGTTATTCCGTGAGTAAAAGCGTGATCTTCCAGCGTAACAATAGCTTCGAACAGTTCGTTATCATTTGTAATCTTTAAATTCTTTTCATATTCGTACTCAAGCTGATGTTTTCTGAGACGTGATTGAGAAGTGTCTTCAATCGAGCCTTCCTTCATCAATTTTTTGATTTGTTTCAGAGCTGTAGGCATATCATTATTATCCACTGTGTCTCGAAGGGTATTATTGTATGAGTTCCGGTCTCCGGCTTCAAGGATGTTTCTAATACTACGAAAACGGAGACGAAAATCTTCATCTGTGATTGAACCCTTGTTTTGCATATAAACAATTATTGCGTAAAATAAAGCTTCATCATTTCTTGAAAGCCTTTCGCTTGTTGCCAGATACCTTAGCAGATTAGGCTCCTTCTGCCATAACCTAATCCTTTTTATGCCTTCCGGTAATGAAGCGGGACTATTATAAAACCTCTTGTTAAACCAATCATCTATTTCATCTATACTGCTAAGAGCGATAAAAACATCTTGGAATGTAGTTATACTTTCCCTGCTAGAGTAAATACTGTCAATTATACTAATCAACAAGTATCCTTCGCTTATGTCAACGTCGATATCTTGTTCATTTTCCCAGATCAAAACGCGAGTTATATACTTGATGAAGGAAAACAACATGGCATCCAACTGCTCAGCAGGTTTCTTTGGTGCTTTGGAATCAACTAAACTCCAGTCAATGAGTTTCCAGAAAATCATCGTCCACTCGTTATCAAAGCTGTCGGCTATTTCCTTATGAAGCTCAGGAACTACCTTTTTGGCATTCTCAATGAAAGCGGCTTTAAAGTTTTCAAATTCCGTCAGTTGTTTTCCTCTTGAGTTAATCTTGATATATATATCATCGCTCATTTTATAAGCATTGATGTCAATCATATCAAAAGTGATATTGTTGAGTTTATCAATGTGTGAATCTATTAAGCCGTAAGTGTCATTGCTTTGGATGTAATCCAAAACTGTCAGACAGCCGGAGATATTCGCGTCATAAGTCCAATCTAACTCAAACCAAGGCATATTTATGATTTGCTTAATAATAGATTCATTTGGATCTTCCGGTTCAAAATTCACCAGTTTATCGAAAAACCTATTTGAACTATACCTTGTATCATAAGTGAACTTTGAAACATACTCATTGTTGTCTAAACGACATAGCAATCTCTTCTTATCTGTTATAGATAAACTATACCAATGGAAAAGGAAGAGAATGGTCAACCGTTGTTGTCCATCTAACGGAATAAAGTAGCCACGGCTTATTGTGCCATATATAAAATTCATATACAGTGGTTCATCATTGGATATTGCAGAAAAAATCGTGTCAATGAACCGTTTGCGTTTTTCTTCTGACAGCCTGTCTTTACGACCAAATGCAAATTCCCTTTGCAGTTTTGGAACTCTCACACTGTATTCAGATATAAATGTATTGAAGCTATAAGCCATACTCATCACCCTCTCTACTCATTTCATCTTCCAGATATTTCTTCAAAATAGTTTTAATGTCGACTATATAAGCGCATCTGTCATATTTAGTCCAGAAGCTTGAATTAGAGTTATCAGAACAGCTGGAGCTGTCAGCGCACTCAGAGCAACAAGCATAACCGCAGTAATCAAAATATCTCATGAAACAGTTTTTCGTTCCTAGAGGTATAAACTCTCCTTCTTTATCAAAATCCATAATCATCATTCTCTTTGTTTTAAACAGAAAGTTAGATACAGAGATATTAGCACCTTTTTCCAATAGACATAGGTTTCCTATGCCATTGAGCCAATCTTGATGCTTATCTGAATACTCTTCAATGACTGATTTGTAAAGGGCATCGAAGTTTGTTCTTGTTTTACTTATCCGATAAGCTTCAAGATGGGTCTTATATTTCTCAAAACCATAATCTGTCAGACTCGTATTCTTCTCCACCCACTCATCCCAAAGCTTCACATCGCTTTTAATTTCAGCATCGCTACGTGGTTGAATATGTTCCACTTCCCATTTTTTTGCTTTTAGTAAATAGAACGGGAAATAGTTCTTATTGTTCTCATTGTTTAGTATCAGTACCACGTTGTATAAAATGAGGATATGTCTGATTTTTTCATCGCCAAAAGCAGCGTTATCAAAATCAAACCCTTTGAGTTTGTCTCTCATCTTGTCATCCAGACTTGCTTTGAACTCTGAATGTTTATCATTGCGTGATTGTTGAAGTAACCCGCTCATTATTTGCTGACCGCTTATTGAAACTAAAAATCCGATTTTATGGTATAATTCTTTGTTGCTGTACCAGGAGTTCAAGATTTTAAATGAATGATAAATCTCATCCCATAAATTTTCTTCAGTATTGTTTTTTAACGATTTTTCAACATCCTGCAGCAATGCGTACTTGTTATAGCTGTTATGCTGTCTATTGAAATGAAGCTCGAATAACAAGTCGATTTTTGTATCATAACTACCCTGTGGCTCATTTGTGAGAAAACCAAAGAATTCTCCTTTAGTAAGCTGTGTTTCAATATCATCCCACTGTGCAGATGTAATTATTTGGTTTTTATTTATTTCTTCATCTGAGTCATGACCTGATTTTTTGTATCTCAGGATCAAAGCCTTAATCAACTCAGCGTTTGTTAGTTTAATTGAATAATCATTTAGTTTTCTGAATTCGTTTTCCTGATCGTCCGAGTCAGTCTCGTACCATATAACCTTAACCAATTTTTGATTATGATCATCTTTATTCTCCGGTTGTAACAAAGCTCTGATTTTTGTCTTTACCGGCCCCGGGATGTCTTTTTCTTCAAACCACTTGTTCATGACAGTATAAGCTGTGTACATGTAGTATTTGTTTGGTTCAGATCTATACAGTTCTTCGGAAACTACACTATTCGGATTTGTGATATGACGTAAAAACGATGCGAGGCCTTTATTGGTCTGATATTCGAGTTCATATTTCAACTCAAGCTTATCTTCTTCGTTTCGGCTAAGCATCTTGCCTAGTAGATATATAGTTGTAAGACGTTGCTGACCGTCAACGACTTCAAATGTGTTTTCATTCAGTTTCTTTACAACGACAGGTTGAAGAAAATAAGTTGTACCCTCATCGAACGACAACGCAAACTGATAAAAATCATCAAGAAGTTGTTCAACATTAAAATCTTCCCAACGATAACCCCGCTGATAATCCGGTATTATGAATTGTGCGTTTATATCGCCTATTGGCTTAATGTCTATTTCCGGCATTTACTCTCTCCATTCTTTTGATGTTCTCATGTCCAATTTGTTTTATATTCTTCCTCTGAATTCTCTACGCTTTATGCTTCTCAACTTCGCTTAGTTCCCCACAAGCTCCGGCTTTAGTTGGGCGATGCTTAAGGTTAGTACCGGTGTAGCAGTGCGACCTGGAATCATTGGAAAAG
Organism: Oscillospiraceae bacterium; assembly: GCA_009783555.1. GTDB lineage: Bacteria > Bacillota > Clostridia > Oscillospirales > Oscillospiraceae > WRMH01. The sequence goes on along the minus strand of WRDH01000004.1, from coordinate 40,789 downwards.
TGCATCGAGTGTGACTTCTGAATGGATGATGCCGGAATGGATGTTTTCTATAACCCCGTATGTAGTTATCATTGTTAGATGCACGGCTTTCTTCGTATGAGTATCCGCTTCAAAAACTGCAATTTTATTTCGCAGATTAGTCTCTTCTTTTGCAGAGATTGCGTACTCATTCTTACTGTATTTTACTTCGCATAAATTAATGATGCCATCTTTTCTATCAAACAATAAGTCTATTTGTGCGCCCGGAGATGAGCCTCTGCTGCGCCATGACGATGTTTCAGTTGAAATCATTGCAATACCAAGTGCTTGTTTAATCTGTTCGGAATGTGAGAGACAGACCCGTTCAAAAGCGTATCCCTTCCATGCTGTTAACGAAGGGTTATCGAGATTGTTTGTCCAAAAACGCGGGTTTCTTGGTCTTTTGCCTTTAATAAAACGTAAATGAAATAAACTAAACGGATCTGTAAGCTGATACAAACAAAGGTTATCATCCAACGAGTAGTTTGGATAAGCTCGTATAAAGCCGCAAAGTTCAAGCTCTTCTAATATTTGTGTAAATCCACCCCCCGATGTCAGCCCGGTATTTAAAATGATTTCATCTCTGGTCAACCCTTTTGTCTTTGAACTCAATGCTGTTACTATTTTTATGTATTTATCCGAGTTCTTGAACAATGTTGAGTAAATCTCTTCAAACTCATTTCGCAGTGAGCTGTCATCGTCAAAGCAAAGCGCGTCCACATTCTGCGGTAGGCTTAACCCCTTCCCAAGTAAACTTAAGTAATAAGGAACACCGCCAAATATCATAAATGCTTCACATATACGATAACGCCCCAGTTTGATTTCTTTTTCATCCAAGTAAGCTTCCGTTTCTCTCAACGTGAACGGAAGCAAGCGCATTCTCCGTGTTACCCTGTTATGCAAACCGCCTTTATTTTTCAACAGTTTTTTAACAATCCATGATGTTGCAGACCCACATACAATAAGGAATATATCTGATCGTCCTGACGCCCATCCATTCCAAAAGTGCTCCAAAGCAACCATAAATCCGGATTTTGGTGTATCCAGCCATGGTGCTTCATCAATGAAAATAATCTTTTTTTTCGATTTTTTTACTTTTTCCAGCTTTCTTCGTAACACTGCAAATGCATCAATCCAATTTGAAGCGCTGTTATCAGAGTTGTTAAAACAGTCTTTGATTGCAGTGTTCCACGCTTGAAGCTGATCATCTTTTTTTTCGGATGCAAGCCCGGTCACATAGAAGTCCAGTTCTCCACTAAAAAACTCTCGTATTAGAAAGGTTTTACCAACTCGTCGTCTGCCATAAACCACAAGAAACTCCGGTTCGCTTGACTCCACACACTGCTCAAGTATTGACTTTTCTTTTTCACGTCCGACTACTTTCATAAAGGTCTCCTGATTTTCCGCCAAAGTACAACCGTACGATATGTTTTGGCGAATAATAAGTATGCCCATCTATACTACCAGAAATAAACACGCCAGTCAACAGGGTCGGGTTTTATTTGCATTATCTGCACATCTTCACACATATTGGAGGCATTCTTTTTTATTAGTGAAAATAATACTCCGCCAAAACATATTGCTGATTGTATGTTTTGGCGAAGTATTGGGCGTGGTGGACTCGAAGAGGATCGAACTCTCGACCTCCGCATTGCGAACGCGGCGCTCTCCCGGCTGAGCTACGAGCCCGATTTATTCTTCGTCTTCAGAACCGTCTTCGGCGTCTACTTCTTCGATTTCCAGCTCTATATCTTTTCCGCATGATTTGCATGTGACGGACTCATTAGCTATGTCCTCTTCAGTGAGCTCTATTTCTGTATTGCATTGCGGGCAATTGATATCGATGGTGAACTCTATATCGCCTTCGTCATCTTTACCGCAAAGGTCGCAAGTATGACCATCGTAGTCATCATCGTCATCAAAATCGTAGTCATCATCGTCTTCATCGAAATCAAAATCAAAGTCGTCTTCATCGAAGTCGTAATCATCGTCTAACAGAAAATCCTCAACCTCGGCGAGATCGTCGGAGATTGCGTCAAGCTCTTCTCCTATATCGAGAGCGTTTTCGTTAAGTTCCTCGATTTCTTCAGCTATGAGGCCCAGTGTGTCGATTATGGCGGCAAACAGTTTTCCGTTTTCGGTATCTTCGATTTTCATGCCTTCTGCCAAGCCCTCTAAGTATGCTACTTTTTCCTTTATAGTCATTGTCTTTCTCCTTTATCCTTTTGTGCGTTCCATATATTCTCCGGATCTTGTATCGATACGGATTTTTTCACCTTCACTAATAAACAGGGGAACTTTAACCTCTGCTCCGGTTTCTACGGTAGCCGGTTTTAGTACGTTTGTTGCGGTATCGCCTTTGAAACCGGGGTCTGTTGTCGTGATAACGAGATCAACGAAGTTCGGAGGATCTACATTAAATATCTTTCCCTTGTACGAATGTACCATACAGGACATGTTTTCTTTAACGAACTTAAAACTATCGCCAAGCATATCCTTGTTAACGGGTACAAGCTCGTAAGATTCCTGATCCATAAAGTAGTATAAGTCGCCGTCGTTATAACTATACTCCATGTCGCGACGTTCAACAAATGCATTTTCAAACTTATCAGACGGGTTAAAGGAAGTCTCTATTACAGCTCCTGTTATTACATTTTTGATTTTTGTTCTGACAAACGCTGCTCCTTTACCGGGTTTAACATGCTGAAATTCCACTACTTGCATGACTTTTCCGTCCCACTCGAATGTTACGCCGTTTTTAAAATCTCCGGCTGAAATCACACGCATTCCTCCTAATTTCCAGTTTTGTTGTGATTGGGTTTAACCGCCATCTATTGTAGCCTATGCAATATAAAAAAGCAAGCAAATTATAACCACAGGGCTGAATATCAAAGGCCCTGTAATGAGCAAGTAAACATTGTATTCTATCAAAGAATAGTGAGCGTTTTCGGAAGCTTTGTTATATTTTCACTACCGGTTTCTGTTACATAAAGAACATCTTCAATTCGTACACCGTATCGTCCCGGCAGGTAGATACCCGGCTCTGCCGAGATAACTGCACCTATCGGGAGAATGTCTTTTGACAGAGGTGATGCCTTCAATGATTCGTGTACCTGTAACCCTATTGAATGCCCGAAACCGTGCCCGAAGTATTCACCGTAGCCTGCGTCCTCTATAACTTTTCGTGCTGCGGCATCGACATCTATGGCTTTGACACCGCCTCTCACAGTTTTAATACCTTCTTCTTGTGCTTTAAGGACAGTTTCGTATACTTTTACCATTTCTTCATCAGGCTTACCGATGCACAGTGTTCTTGTGGTATCACTGCACCATCCGTCAAGCTTGACGCCGAAATCAATTGTTAAAAAGCCTTTGCCGATTTTTTCGTTTCCCGGCACACCATGCGGGCGGCTGGATTTTGTTCCCGATACAACAATGGGATCAAAGGATTTGTCGTCAGCCCCGTTTTTAACTGCGCGATATGTGATTTCAGCGGCTAAATCCTTTTCTGTAATATCAGTGTTTATAAGCGGTAATATTTCGTTGAATACTTTTTCTGCAAGGCGCTGTGCTTTAATCATTTTATTAAGGTCGGCACGGGTCTTTGTTTCACGTAACTCCGTAAGAAGTTTATATGCCGGAATCATTTTTGCGCTGAGAGCTTTTGTCCATTGCTTATAGCTTGCGTATGATACACAGTCGTCTTCAAAACCGAGTGATGTAATATTATTATCTTCAATAACCTTTTTAACCTTGTCTGTGATTGTTTCATCATTGGCTATCAGTTCTACGTGTGCGTTTTTAATCGCTTCTTTTGCGGCTTCAAAGTAACGGGAATCAATAAAAAACCACGCGTCGCTTTCAGTTACGAGCAAAGCGCCTGCGCTTGATGAAAACCCTGTTGCATAGAGCCTGTTAATCTGATTGGTAATAAGCATTGCTTTGCATTTAAAGTTTGGCATTGCCTGTCTTATTTTTTTTATGTTACTCATAATTGTCTCCCATTAATGTTTGTTTTTGCACATGGCTCTAAACGGCAATTCACAAAAGTACCGTATTGCCAGAAAAGGATTTGTGAAACGCCGCGGGCGAACGATTATTGAAACTATGCCGGCACGGTTTGCGGCAATTGTATCCGTAAGAATCTGGTCTCCTGCAAGTGCTGAAGTATCAGGCTTGTAGCCTGATACTTCCACAGCGTGTAATAAACTTTTTGTTGACGGTTTTTGCGACTTCATTACGAAGCGTACGCCAATCGAGTCAGAGTGAGACTTTACGCGATGTTTGCGTGAACTGTTTGATATTATGAACAGCTCAACACCGACGTTTTGGATATCGGAAATCCATTTTGAAATGTTATCGGCAAAGACATGTTCATCATATGCCGCTATTGTATTATCTAAGTCCAGCATTAGAAATCTTATACCAATCTGCTCAAGAAAGTCCGGTGTAATTCCGGTAATACACTTAAATGAATGGTCGGGAATAAGAGATAGCTTCGGCTTACTCATACAGCGGATACTTTTCACACATTTTGCTGACTTCATCACGAATATAGTCTGCTTTTGCATCAAAATCAGTCGCGGTCAAGTAGAAGAGTTCAGCGATTTTTCTCATTTCTTCTTCGCCGAAACCGCGGGTAGTGACTGCTGGTGTACCGACACGAAGTCCGCTTGTTACCAGTGCTGATTGCGGGTCATTTGGAATTTTATTTTTGTTTGTTGTTATATGTACTTCGTCAAGATGTTCTTCCATAAACTTGCCTGTTTTTTCGAACTTGCGTAAATCAACAAGCATTAGATGATTATCTGTTCCACCCGATACAAGGTCGAAGCCGCGGTTGACAAACTCGCTTGCGAGAAGCTTTGCGTTTTGGAGAGTTTTAATTTGATAGTCCTTAAACTCAGGCTTAAGAGCTTCGCCAAATGCAACAGCTTTTGCTGCGATAACGTGCATGAGCGGACCGCCCTGTGCGCCCGGGAATACTGCGGAATCTATCTTTTTTGCGATTTTTTCATCATTTGTCATTATAATACCGCCTCGCGGACCGCGAAGTGTTTTATGGGTTGTACTTGTAGTGATATCCGCATAGGGTACAGGGTCGGGATGTAAGCCTGTAGCGACAAGTCCTGCTACGTGTGCCATATCGACAAGTAAAAATGCCCCTACTTCTTTTGCTATCTCGGAAAACTTTTTAAAGTCAATTTGTCTCGGGTATGCGGATGCACCTGCGATAATCATTTTCGGTCTACATTCTTTTGCAATCTTTAACACTTCGTCATAATCTATGACATTTGTATCAGGGGTAATACCGTATGCGAAAACCTTGTAGTACTTTCCGGAAAAGTTTGCCGGATGTCCGTGTGTAAGATGTCCGCCGTGGTCAAGGTTCATACCGAGAATAGTATCACCGGGCTGGCATAGTACCATAAACGCTTCCAGGTTCGCTGATGCTCCGGAATGCGCCTGAACGTTTACAAAATTAGCATTAAAAAGCTTTTTTGCCCGTTCGATTGCGAGAGTTTCGGCAACATCGACCTCTTCGCAGCCTCCGTAGTAGCGTTTGCCGGGATAACCTTCGGCATATTTGTTGGTCAGTACCGACCCCTGTGCAAGCATGACAGCTTCGCTGACAATGTTTTCAGAGGCGATTAGTTCAATATTTCTGCGTTGACGAATGAGCTCCTGCCCGATCGCTTTTCCGACCTCCGGATCATACTTTGAAATATACGATATTGCTTCACAAATCACTGATTTTCCTCCTAAAATTCTTTATTTTTTTGAGTATTTTAGATTAGTATAACTAATGCATGTGTAAATATCAATAAAAACATGATAGAATAATTCTACAAAATTATATTTTGCGAGAGGTACGTCAAATGCTTACAAGTAAGGATATCCTTGAATTAATAAAACTGCTTGAAGAGTGCTATCCCGATCCAGATTGTGCTTTAAGGTACAAAAAAGACTATGAGTTGCTATTTGCAACAAGGCTGGCGGCACAATGCACAGATGCACGGGTAAACACCGTTACTCCGGTGTTGTTTAAGAGATATCCGACGCTGGAGGCATTAGCGGGGGCAGACATAAAGGACATTGAAGAAATTGTACATCCTTGCGGCTTTTACAGAGTTAAAGCAAGAGATATAATTGCCGCTTCCGCAATGATTCTCGGTGTTTTTGGAGGACGTGTGCCCGATACGATGGAAGACCTCTTAAGATTGCCCGGGGTTGGAAGGAAAACCGCAAATCTAATACTTGGTGATATTTACAAAAAACCCGCCGTCGTGGTCGATACCCATTGTATAAGGCTTTCAAACCGAATCGGTTTGGTAAACACAAAAGACCCTGTTAAGATTGAAATGGAGCTGCGGGAACAATTACCGCCTGAAAAATCATCAGATTTCTGCCACCGCCTGGTACTACACGGCCGTGCTGTTTGTACAGCAAGAAACCCTAAATGTAACCTATGCTGCATAGCCTCATTATGCCTTCAAAATAATGTTTGACAACAGGTTGAGTTTAGCATATAATCACTTGGCGTGTGTAGCGAAGCCGGATGTCCGGAGGGTACGCAGGAGGTCGTTATGTTGCTCGATCTTCGGGAGATAATTGGAGTTCCCGGCGGCAAGGTATCGTTTGATTTTGAGCCTGATATGTCAAATGCAATCAGCGGTTCAATCGTACAGATAAGAAAGCCGGCGAGAGCGGCGGGAAATGTAACAAACACAGCAGGAGTGCTGACATTTTCGGCGAATGTAGATGTGATATGTGATTGCGTCTGCGCAAGATGTCTCAAAGAGTTTGAGTATCCTATACACAAGCAGATATCGGCAAATCTCACTGAAGGGGGAGAGGGTGAAAACCCGGATGGTTACTTCCTTCAGGGGGACAAGGTCGATGCGGATGAAATAGTTTCAACAGAGTTTATTCTGGATTTAAGCGATACAATTCTATGCACCAAAGATTGTGCAGGACTGTGCCAACACTGCGGTGCGGACTTAAATGTCAAACAATGTGATTGTAAAAAAGCAATCGACCCGCGATTGGAAGTTCTATGTCAGCTACTTGACGAGTAAACCACACACCAATATACTATTTCTGCATTCTGCATTCTTAATTAAACACTAGGAGGTGTTATAGATGGCGGTTCCAAAAAGTAAAGTGTCAAAAGCGAGAAGAGACAAAAGACGTTCTTCTCACTGGAAGCTTGAAGCTCCCGGTCTTACAAAGTGTGCCAAATGCGGCGAGCTTCGTATGCCGCACAGAGTTTGCAAGGCCTGCGGAACATACAATGGTCGCGAGGTAACATAGTTTGCTGTTGCATCACACGTGATGTAGGTCGGCGGGGAGTTTCCCCGCCTTTTTTCGTGCAAGAAAGGAACATTGATGAACGCAGTTGTAAAATCCATTACACCAAACAGCCCGGCTTCAAAAACAAAAATAGCACCCGGTGATGTGTTGCACAAAATCAATGGCAATGTAATTCATGACATTCTGGATTACGAATACCATTCATATGACAGTTCTTTGTTAATGGAGCTTACATGCCCTGACGGCAAGGTAAAGTTTATTGATTTAAGCAAACCGGAAGGTTCCGAACCCGGTCTTGAATTTGAAACATTTTTAATTGATAAAGAACGACATTGTGCGAACAACTGCATTTTCTGCTTTATTGACCAGTTGCCAAAGGGAATGCGTGAAACGCTGTATTATAAAGATGATGATGTAAGGCTTTCATTTTTGCAAGGAAATTATGTAACTCTGACAAATCTATCAAGAAAAGACATCGCTCGAATAATAAAAATGCGGATAAGTCCGATAAATGTTTCAATTCACACGCTTAACCCTCAGCTTAGATCGTTTATGCTTGGCGGAATAAAAGGCGGATTGGGGATTAAATCCTTCAAAACTCTGGCAGAAAACGGTATAACAATAAATAACCAAATTGTATGTTGTCCGGGGATAAATGATGGCTACGAGTTATCAAGAACCATAAGGAAATTGATTAAACTTGGTCAGTGTATTAACAGTGTTTCTATAGTTCCTGTAGGTTTAACGAAATACCGTCAAGAGCTGACAAAGCTTAAACCGTTTAACAAAGAGCTTGCTTTACAAACTGTACGGAAAGTCGAATTCTATGGAAAAAAATGCTTGAAGATGCGTGGGTCAAGAGTGTTTTACTGCGCTGACGAGCTTTATATGCTGGCAGGTCTTAAACTCCCTGACAATGAGTTTTATGAGAGTTACCCGCAGCTTTTAAACGGTGTCGGGATGATGCGGTTGTTCATAACTGAGTTTGAAAGTGCACTCTTGGAAAATAAACTAACATCACCGCAAACGTCATCTTCATATTCAATAGTTACAGGCGTTCTTGCACACCCATATTTAACAAATATTTTAAAATCAACACCGAACAGATATGATAAAATCAAGTGCGATGTTCATGCCATTAAAAATAGCTATTTTGGTGAGAGTATCACTGTGTCGGGGCTTGTAACAGGCGGTGATATCATCGCACAATTGACCGGTAAGAAGCTGGGTTCAAAGCTGCTTATTCCGCGAAATATGCTTCGCTTTGGAGAAGAGGTTTTCCTCGACGATATTACAGTTTGTGATGTTTCAAATGCGCTTGGAGTGCCGATTCGTATTGTAGAGCAGGATGGCGCGGATTTACTACGAGCACTTTTGGGAAATTAATTGGAGTTACAGGAGTTTTATAATGCCGAGAAATCTGGTTGCAATAGTAGGAAGGCCAAATGTCGGAAAATCGACGTTATTTAACAGGCTTGTCGGGAAACGCGTGTCTATTGTCGAGGATACACCCGGGGTCACACGAGACAGGCTTCACGCAAAAACCGACTGGAACGGGCGTGAGTTTGATTTAATCGATACAGGCGGTATAGAACCGGCGGCAGATTCGGAAATGCTGATTTTTATGCGTGAGCAAGCTTTACTGGCAGTAGAAATGGCAGATGTCATTGTGTTTGTCACAGACTTTACAACCGGAGTGACAGCAGCAGATACAGACGTAGCCCGTATATTGCAAAAGTCCGGTAAACCCATAATTTTAGTTGTAAATAAAATGGACACAACGGGTTCCGAGCATCCCGACATATATGAGTTTTACTCTCTAGGACTCGGGGACCCGATATCTGTATCCGCGACACATGGACATGGCACAGGCGATTTGCTCGATGAATGTGTTAAGTTGCTGCCTGATGAAACTGATAATGACGATACAGATAATGTGATTCGTGTCGCTGTAATCGGCAAACCAAACGCAGGTAAATCATCTCTCGTTAACAAAATTCTCGGCGAAAAGCGTGTCATCGTAAGTGATAAGGCAGGCACAACAAGAGATTCAGTAGATACGCATTTTGAAAATGAATTTGGAGAGTACATATTTATTGATACGGCAGGTCTGAGGCGTAAATCGAAAATTGATAATAACATAGAATATTACAGCGTTTTACGTGCGAAAATGGCAATTGAGCGTTCGGATGTTTGTATAATTATGATAGATGCCCGGGAGGGAGTAACCGAACAAGATACAAAAGTGGCAGGGCTTGCACATGAGGCAGGCAAAGCCAGTATTATTGCTGTCAACAAGTGGGATTTGATAGAAAAAGAAACAAATACCATGGAGAATATGCGAAAAGATGTTAAAAATGACCTTAGCTATATGACATACGCACCTGTTTTGTTTATATCGGCATTAACAGGTCAACGGGTTGATAAGCTTTTTGAACTAATAAATTTTGTCAATGAGCAAACATCAATGAGAGTGACAACAGGTACATTAAACGGTGTTCTGGCAGATGCAACAGCACGTGTCCAGCCGCCAACCGATAAAGGCCGCCGCCTAAAGGTTTACTACATAACACAAACAGGCATTCGCCCACCCACATTCGTGTGCTTCTGTAATGATGCCAAGCTGTTCCATTTCTCATATTTGAGATATCTTGAAAACCAAATAAGAGCAGCCTTCGGGTTGGATGGCACCCCAATACGGATGATTGTCAGGCAACGGGACGAAAAAGTTGAAAGATGACAATCTTTGTCTTAAATGATATTGAATTATTAATAATATTATGTAAAATAGTTTACAGGAGTTATAATTTATCTGAGGGTAATCTATGTTCATTTTGCTAATGCTTATTACTGCGGTACCGGCATATTTGCTGGGGAGTGTTAATGGTGCTATCACAGCATCAAAAGTGTTCTACCGTAAGGATATACGGGAATATGGAAGCGGGAATCCGGGGCTTACCAATTTTTACAGGACTTTCGGAAAGAGCGGGTTTCTTCTTGTTGTACTCATTGATGTTATAAAGACCATAGCACCTGTTATGTTTGGCGGATGGTTGTTTGCGACGTATACGGATATGCTGCTTACGGAAGTCGGACCGCTCCATAGGTTTTTGACCTGGCATATTTCGGTCAGGTGCTTGCAGGGTTTTTCGTAATGTTGGGTCATTGCTTCCCATTATTCTATAAGTTTAAGGGTGGAAAAGGAATAATGGCAATCGGAGCTATAGTGATAGTTGTCGATTGGCAGTTGGCTCTTATCTCATGGGGTGTCTTTATAATAGTGGCACTTATTACCCGCTATGTGTCATTGGCTTCGATACTCGGCTCCATTGCATTTCCTGTTTCAATGCTAATATTACATGTCGGAGGTCTTGCGGAACGGAATATTGTAATATTGTGCGTGATATTAGTAATTGTCAGACATATACCAAATATAAAACGGCTTATCAAAGGCGAGGAATCGAAGCTGAAACTTAAGCGCGGTAACAAATCAGGTTAACCGGATAGGCTTAACGAATTGTACGAGTGATATCAATCAAAGCACAGTCATGTTACGAAGGGAATGAGCATTATTAAAACAACTGTATTTGGCAGCGGTTCGTGGGGAACAGCAATTGCGTTGTTGCTGCATAATAATGGATATGATGTTACTTTATGGTCAAAATTCGAGAATGAAGCGAAAACACTGTGCAATACACGTCGAAATCCATTATTAAAGGATGTAGAAATACCGCAGAAAATTTACATAACGTCAGATTTGAATGAAGCAGTAAACAATGCCAATGCCGCTATTCTTGCTGTGCCGTCATACGGTTTGCGGGAAACAGCGGAAGCACTCGCGGAAAGACTAAATGACGATTGTGTTGTTGTCTGTATGTCTAAGGGTATCGAAGAAGATTCTTCGAGTTTGTTTACTTCTATTCTAAAAGAAACATTTAATGAAAATACAACTATAGCAGCAGTTTCGGGGCCTACACATGCTGAAGAAGTAGCAAGACAAATACCAACAGCTTGTGTTGCAGCCTCAGAAGATATATCTGTTGCGATGCGTGTTCAAAATCTGTTGATGAATGATTTCCTTCGGGTTTATACATCAACAGATATCATTGGTGTAGAACTCGGTGCAGCACTAAAGAATGTTATTGCACTTGGAGCGGGAATCAGTTTAGGTCTTGGCTATGGCGACAACACTATGGCAATGCTGATAACACGCGGTCTGGCGGAGATAGCAGAGCTGTGCGTAAAAATGGGTGGTTGCAAGGAAACGCTTGCGGGGCTTGCCGGTCTTGGCGACCTGATTGTCACATGTATGTCAGAGTATTCCAGAAATAGACAAGCAGGGATTTTAATTGGGAAAGGCAAAACAACGCAAGAAGCAATGAGTGAAGTTGGTGCGGTGGTAGAGGGATACTATGCGGCAAAAGCAGCAAAGAAACTTGCTGAGAAGATGGACATAGATATGCCGATCAGCCTGGAAACTTACAGAGTTCTATACGAGAATAAGCATCCGATGACAGCAATGAAAGACCTTATGAGCAGAAGCAGACGAAGCGAACAAGACACCGGTGCAGAGATATGGGTGACATAGTGTAGTGTTTTGTAAAAGAATTTACAAACTGCTACACTAGGTAAATTGAAAGTTGAAAATTAAAATTGAAAATGAAAAGCGGGAAATTAGAAAGTTATATAAAGAGCCTGAAAAGTAAGCATGTGGTTGTTGTTGGTGCGGGGATTAGTAACACTCCGCTTATTAAACTTTTGCTTGCGGCGAAGGTTAATACGACAGTTTGTGATAAGAGGTCGCGGGAAGAACTGGGAGAAGTTGTGAAGCTCTTTGAGGAACAAGGAGCAACTTTTAAGTTAGGTGACGGTTATCTAAACAATCTTAATGCAGACATTATATTCCGTACACCGGGGTTAATGCCGTCAAATCCGGCTATTCGTGATGTTGTGTCAAAAGGAGCAATACTGACCAGTGAAATGGAAGTGTTTTTTGAGTTGTGCCCTTGCACAACAATTGGTGTTACGGGCAGTGACGGAAAAACAACAACCACTTCGATAATTGCGGAATTACTGAGAAATGACGGGTACACTGTTCATTTAGGCGGAAATATAGGAACACCTCTTTTAAGCATAGCCGATAGTATAAAGCCTGATGATTATGCCGTTATTGAACTGTCGTCTTTTCAACTCATTACAATGCGCAAGAGTCCGAATATAGCGGTTGTAACAAATCTTTCGCCAAATCATCTTGATGTACATAACGATATGGATGAGTATGTCGAAGCAAAGAGTAATATTTTTATACATCAAAATAAATGTGATAGAGCTGTTTTGAACCTTGACAATGAATTTACAAGTAATTACGCAAAGAGTGCTGTTGCGGGTGAGGTACTGTTTTTCAGTCGAAGGGAAAAGGTAAGAAACGGTGTTTATTTGAAAAATGGAATTATATACGAAGCAAAAGATGATAGCAGAGAAGAGATAATGCACGCAAAAGATATTATTTTACCGGGTATCCACAATGTTGAAAATTATTTAGCTGCTTTTACAGCGACTTTGGGGATTGTCAGCCATAAGTCAATGCGGTCAACCGCAAAGAGTTTTAATGGTGTCGGGCATCGTTTGGAATTCGTACGAGATATTAATGGTGTCAAGTATTACAACGACTCGATTGCTTCAAGCCCCAGCCGTGCGATTGCAGGGATTAGAGCACTTTCTGCCAACCACAGCGAAAGTAAAGCGGAATGTAATCAAAGGAATATAATTCTTATTGCAGGCGGAAAAGACAAGGGTATAGCATTTAATGAGCTTGGTGTGGAAATAGCAACAAGAGTCAAAGCTTTGGTACTCACGGGAGCAACCGCAGGTTTGATTCGTGAAGCGGTTGATAATGCACAAAAGTCTCACACATCAACTTATGAATGTTCCGGTATACTTGAAGTCATGCATTGCGATGATTTCAATGATGCAGTTGTAACAGCTTCGAAGATTGCACAGGATGGTGACATTGTTTTGCTATCACCCGCATGTACATCGTTTGATGCGTTTAATAATTTTGAAGAACGCGGGAATTTATTTAAAGAAATTGTGAATAGAATTAATTTATGTGAGGCATAGTTATATGAAAACTTTTGAAGTGTTAAAAGAGTTATGTGAACTGGCAGGACCTGCGGGGTTTGAGGAGCGGGTTTCTGCGAGGGTTAAGACCATTCTTGACCCTTATATGGATGAAACTTGGATTGATGTGCTCGGGAATGTGATTGGTGTTTGGCGTTGCGGTAAAAAAAATGCACGAAAGTTGCTCTTTGACGCGCATATTGATGAAATAGGATTCATTGTAACAGGTATAGAGGAAGGGTTTTTAAGATTTTCCAAGTTGGGTGGATTTGATGCAAGAGTAATCCCGGCTACAGGAGTTCTGGTTCTAACAGAGCCGCCTATCTACGGAGTTATTTCCGTTTTACCTCCCCATATCTTAAAGAAGGAAGATACAGAAAAGAACTTCAAGATTGAAGACTTAATTATTGATATCGGAATGTTACATGATGAAGCGACACGTCTCGTTACTCCGGGAACTCCCGGTGTTGTCGCATCCGGTGTTCGTGCTATGGGAGAGAACCTTGTATGTGGGAAGGCTATAGATGACAGAGCGGGATTCGTAGCAATTTTGCAAGCACTTGAATTATTGAAGGGGATAGAGCTTGACGTTGATTTATACGTCATGGCAAGCGTTCAGGAAGAAGTCGGTGTGCGCGGCGCGACCACAGGAGCGTACGCTATTGCACCTGATTACTGTGTTGTTATAGATGTTGGCCATGCAAAAACACCCGATGCAAAACCATCAGAAGCTAATACAGTATTAGGAAATGGCGTTATAATTACACGCGGACCGAATATGAATCCGGCTCTTACAGAAAAAATGGTAAATCTGGCAAAAGACAGTGAAATAAAGTACCAGATAAATGTCGCTCCGAGTGGCACCAGCGGGACTAACGCCAGAGCTATTCAAATATCAAGAGAAGGCGTTGCGACAGCACTGCTGGAACTACCTATGCGGTACATGCACACAGTTAATGAGATAGCTTCTCTTGATGATATTGAAAGCACCGCCAAACTGTTGTGTGAGACAGCTAAAGCAATTATCGTTTGAATAATGAGAAGGGACGAGTTTTATACAATGTTAGAGATGTTAAAAGAATTATGTGCATTAAACGGGGTTTCCGGGAGTGAAGATGAAGTTCGGGAGTACATTATTAGACGTGCGGAAAAATACGCATGTGAGATAAACACTGATACCATGGGTAATGTCATTGTATTTAAGAAGGGTAAAAAGACTCCTCAAAGCAAGCTTGTTCTCTGCGCTCATATGGATGAAGTCGGTGTGATTATCACAAGTGTTACCGATGACGGTTATTTGCGATTTGCCAAAGCGGGTGGCATTGACGGGCGTGTTATGCACGGCAAAGCTGTTACAATCGGGAAAGATAAAGTACAGGGAGTAATAGGCTGTAAAGCAATACATCTGGTGAAGGAAAAAGACCGGGAAAAGCCGATGGAACCCGAGGATATGTATATTGATATAGGGGTAAAAAGCCGTGCGGAAGCCGAAGAACTTGTAGCTCTTGGCGATGCAGGTGCGTTTGATGAAGATGTAAGGGAGTTCGGCGATGGTTATATTAAGGCTAAAGCAATTGACGATAGATTCGGTTGTGCAGTTTTACTTGATCTGATTAATACTAACTTACCGGTAGATTGCACGTTCATATTTACCGTGCAAGAAGAAGTCGGATTACGAGGTGCATTTACTGCTGCTTACAGTACAAAGCCAGATATTGCGTTAATTATCGAAGGTACTACAGCCGCAGACTTGCCATCTGTTTCGGGGGATAAAAAGGTATGCAAGGTGGGGAACGGTCCGGTTCTTCCGTTTATGGATGCAGGCACGATATATAACAAGGAAGTCCGTGATATCCTTACAAAGGTTGCAGATGAAAATGATATTGCATGGCAGACGAAGACGTATATTGCAGGAGGAACAGACGGATCTGCTTTCCAGAAAACACGCTCAGGAATCAAAACAGCAGCTATTGCAGCTCCGATACGCAATTTGCACTCCCCGACAAACGTAGGGAAGATATCTGATATGGAAGCGGTCAGAAAGCTTGTCGGCTTGTTTCTTGAGAGAATGAAATAGTATTGCCTTCTTCACGAAGAAGGTGGCGCGAATTGCTACGGTATCAATTAATGCTGTGACGTAGCGACGGATGATGTAAAGGTAAGTATAGAGAGAAGATAGGGCAGGGTGTTATCATATATGAATCACTTTCTGATATCAGATAGGATATTAAAGCTATCCGAAATTGCTATGGCTGATATTGCTCCGCAGTTTTTTGAGATTGATAAAGTTTCGCAGTGTAATACAGAGAAGGTATTGGCTGCGTTTCAGCGTCATCGGGTTTCCGACACTTGTTTTTCGGGGACAACGGGTTACGGATATAATGATAAAGGTCGGGAAACATTAGATTTACTCTTTGCTGATATTATGGGAATGGAGACAGCACTTGTCCGTACGGGCTTTGTTAATGGCACACATGCTATTACTACGGCTCTGTTCGCTTCTCTCCGTCCGGGACAGACACTTTTGTCTGTGACAGGGCTGCCATATGATACCCTGCACGGTGTTATAGGTATATCTGCTGATTATAGAGGCTCGTTTAAAGATTATAGGATTTCATATTCGCAAGTCGAACTCGACAAGGATGGTGCTCCCAACCTTACAGCAATCGAAAAAGAATTACGAAACGGTGAGATAGGTGCGGTTTTGGTTCAACGTTCAAGAGGGTACTCATCGAGGCGTGCTGTTACTGTAGAAGAAATCGGCAAGGTGTGTGAAATCGTCCATAGTATTGATATAAACATAAATGTGTTCGTAGATAACTGCTACGGTGAGTTCACAGAAGAGATTGAACCCGGTGATGTTGGAGCGGACGTTATTGCCGGGTCTTTGATAAAATGTCCCGGGGGTGGTATTGCACCGTCCGGCGGCTATGTTGCAGGCAGAGCTGATTTAGTTGAAGCCGCGGCTTACAGATTGACTGCCCCCGGTATAGGGGGAGAGTGTGGAGCGAGTCCGGAAGGATACCGGCTCTACTTCCAAGGCTTGTTCATGGCTCCCCACACAACAGCGCAAGCATTAAAAACAGCCGTGTTCTGCGCACGGTTATTAGAGTTGATGGGTTATGATACTTATCCTAAGTATGATGCTTTTCGCTCCGATATTGTGCAAGCGATTCAATTTAACTCAAAAGAACAATTAGAACGATTCTGTAAAGGAATACAAAAAGGAGCTCCCATTGATTCTTTTGTTACTCCGGTTCCGTCAGATATGCCGGGGTATGATTATCCTGTAATCATGGCAGCTGGCGGATTCGTTCAAGGCGCAACAATAGAACTGTCCGCAGACGGACCAATACGTGAGCCGTACACAGCGTATCTGCAAGGCGGTTTGACGTTTGAATCCGGAAAACTGGGCATAATAATTGCCGCACAAGAGTTACATCCGTAAGATATCTAAATCATGATGTACCGAGATAAACTCGCCGTTTTCGATCATGCATTGGATTTCATCCAAGGTCGCGTACTTTGCATCAACAGTTTCATTTTCTTGTAAAACAACATCGTTTATGTCAAAATCCTGTTGGAACAACCAAACATCAAGGAAGCTGTCCTCGCTAATTGAAGATTTTATGAGCTTACCGTTTTCAGGGTTGACATCCAGTCCGATTTCTTCTTTTATCTCACGGACGGCAGCACTTAGACTGTCATCCCCGGCAACCGCTGAACCGCCTGTGTTTTCCCACATATTGGGATAGCCTTTATTAGGCGCACGTTTTGAAATCAAGTATTCACCCTTGCTGTTGCGCAACCAGACAAAAACCACCAGATGATAATCACCTTCCGGCAGCGGGTCAATTCGCCGATGCGTCCTGCCTGTAAGTCTTCGATTGGAATCATATACATCCCATATTTCATCCTTTGCCGAATGCAGGTTGAGCCAAATTTGCATTCGCTTATATAATACCGGCATAATCTCAGGAAATCGCATCTTATCCGGTAAAGCTTCAAAAAGCCTCGTTTCAGCTATCTCAAATTCGGGCAATTCGCCGATTTCATAAATATGTGCCAAATAAACCTGTCCGGTAGTATAACTCTCCATCTTTTCCACAGAATAATCAAAAACAGGTGTAATATCATAAGTTATTGCGCCTGTTTCTTCATAAAGCTCACGCTTGGCAGCCTCAAGAGGAGTTTCACCGGCTTCAATATGCCCACCTGCATTACTAAATGAATCACTATTATTAAGTTTGCAATAGAGCCACTTATCCAGGTGTCTGCAAATAATGACAACAAAAGAGTAGTTACTCAGTGAATCGAGCTCGGCGGTCTTAACTATCATAGGGATTCTCCTTGTTAAATTGAACTAACCTGAACAGTCTAGCATAATTTGCTAAAAAAACCAACATTGTGTGCCATGAACATTGCGTTATCCTGAAGAGCATATTATAATCAAAGGAATCTTGCCGGATGATGCATTACGCCGCAAGCTAAAGAATCATGAGAAACATGAAGGCGTTCAGAAACCGCCTCATCACAGAGTGGGAGTATAAAAGAGGTTTATATGCCAAAGGAAAAAGAAGAAAAGAAAGATAATAAATGGGAGTTTGAAGATTACGCTTTTACATTTACGGGAATTCTTGTAGGGGTGCTCTTGATTCTGCCTGAAATATTATACTCTCAGTTTGATATCAGTATATTAGGCGGCAGTCTTAGCGGAGTAGCATCGGAGCTATATGAGGATTTGGAAAGTTATTCCGGTTCTTATAATTGGAGTATTCCGCGGCTTCGTGCGCTATCTCCTTTATTATTTCTGTTAACTACAACCATTGTCTTGTTTTATGATGCGTATGAGGCAAGAAAAAACGGCAGTTTTAAGGGGTCAATGTTTACATATACTTTTGAGTCAACATTAGAAGATGCCATTTACATGGCAATAATGACAGTATTGTTGTACAGCACAGTACTCACAAACACTATGTACGCCTCATGGCTGACAGGACCGATAGCCTGGGTTTTATTCGTGTTTATTTTCCCGCTTGTAAAAAAAGAAAGCCGCGATGATGAGTTTAAAATGCCATGGTTCTTGTTAACAATACTCTTAGCCGGGTTTATTATCGAACTAATAGCAGGAGGATGGATTGCGTTTCCGTTGTCCTGGCTTATCGTCTGTGTTTTTAAATTCAGTAATACAATTCGTGCTAAAATCACGTCACTAGATGAAGTTTTTGATGCTCTATACTATGCATTTTCTATCGTTCTCATGGCTGTGGGTGTAGGGCTTGGCTATTGGATTACTTCATGGACTGCATTCCCAATTGCACTGTTAATTTGTTGGATACTGGGAAAACTCAAGATATTTAAGAAAGCAGAAGAGTAATTATGGATTGTACGGGATGTGAATCAGTTTGTTGTTATGATGGCGTATCTCTGACCTTTGATGAGGTAATGAAAATAAAGTTATTTGTAGAAGATAACAAAGAGTATTTTCATTTCCTGCCCGAAGTATTTCTTAACGGGAATCGAACGGTAACGCGAGAGCAGGAGTACAATGACAGTTTCCCCGATATCTTGCCAAAAACCAGATGTATATTCGGACTCGAAGATGGTAAATGTTCCTTGCAGTCACGCGCCATTGAACTTGGATTACATCAATGGGCGATAAAACCGGAGCCATGCTGGTTATTTCCACTTCGTGTTGAGACTGACAGACTTATCTTTCCATTCTCCTCAGGCAGCCGCGAGTATAATAACTTTATGAGATACTTTCCGTGCGCGAAAAAGAAAACCAGAAAAGAGTGGAGAACAGTCATGCAAGAGGAAATAGACCATTTTAATAAAAGCATGATAAATGACATAAAGATATGACATTATTGACTGTTGTATACAGATTGTTTTATTGCATTGCGTTAGTATTATAAAATTGTAAAATGTAATGGAGGACTATTATGAGCAAAGACATTCGTAATGAAGGTATGTGGGATGAAATTGATGGTAATCGGGATTATATGAAATGCCCTGATTTCAGCCAAGTCAGGGGAAAGAGCGATCAGGAGAAAGAGCTTCCTCAACCGCCGCTTAGTAAGGCATCGGAAAAGGAAGTCATTATCCTGTCTGTAAACTTCGATGATGTTATATGCCGTGATTCTTACAGTGAATTGTTGGATATTCGCAGAAGTGAGCGAGTGTATGATAAAAATGCGGTTGTGACGAAAAAACAGCTTGCGTTTTTGCTGTGGAGTACTCAGGGTATTCAAGATATAAAAGGCAAAAACTATGCAACACTAAGACCTACACCGAGCGGGGGGGCAAGACATCCGTTTGAAACATACTTTATTGCCCGAAATGTTGAAGGGCTGAAAGCGGGTCTATATCATTATCTGCCTCTTGAAAACGTCGGTGAAAAGAAAATTACTGTTGAGTTTATCGGCGAGTTTCCAAACTATGATGAACGCATAACAGAAATGTTGGCATGGCAGAAGTGGGCGCTTGATGCACCTGTGATTGTCTTTTATTCATGCGTTGCATATAGAGCAGAATGGCGCTACAGCAGCGCAGCCCACCGTGTTGTGTTGATAGACTTAGGTCATGTAGGTCAAAACTTTATGTTATCTGCAGCAGCAATGGGACTTGGCAGCTGTTGCATGGCAGCATACAACCAAAAAGCCTGCGACGAAGCTTTGGGGCTGGATGGCTACGAAGAATACATGGTTTATGCCTGCTCGGTAGGGAAGACAAAGTGATTACCTAAACTCTATGTGAAGCTCTTTACCTAAAGCAATTGCAACTTTTTTGAGAAATCCCAATGAAGGGTTATAGCTACCGCTTTCCAAACGGCTGATATTACTTTGCTTGATGCCGATACGCTTTGCGAGCTCTTTTTGTGTGAGATTTTGCTCATTTCGAGTCATAATGATTTGCTTGATTATCTCATATTCAGGCTCCAATGCCTTATACTCCCGAGCGAAATCGGGATCTTTCAGGCGTTCCTTTAAATCCTCACGGAAACTCATAACTTCTGTCTCCTTTCATAATCGCTCTTATACTTTAAGGCTTTGCTAATCTCGTGGGGAGGTGTTTTCTTGGTTTTCTTAAGAAACCCATTTGTTAGGATAATATTTCTTCCAACAATAAAGAAGTAGAAGATTCTAGCTTTACTACCCGCTTGTTGTATACGAAGTTCAAAAAGACCATCTTTAACGAAACGAGAATATGGCATAGTTAGTTGAGTTCCAAACTGTTCTAGTATACCTATGTCCAAATATGCTTTTGCCTCTAGTTTTATAGGCAAGCTTTGAATAAACTCATAAGCAGGTTTTTTCCCACTTTCGGTTTCATAATATTCTATGTTCCAACTCATATTTTCTCCTCTAAGTATACCATATTAGGAATAATTGTCAATACCATATATGGTATACATGATTGGTTTACCTATAAAAAGCATACCATGGATAAAATATGAATTTCAATACACGTTTCATGCGTTAAAATGATGAAAATTTCACATTTGTGTTTTATTTTGGTCTATGATAGACTGCAACGTATGAGTGATTTTGTTTACAGTGAGTTGAGTCGAGATAAGCTTTACGACACTTTGGCGTTGATTCGTGATGTGTTCATTGAGTTTGAGGCACCGGACTATTCCGAAGAGGGGATTGCGGAGTTTTTGGATTTTCTTGAACCGTTGTCGATTACAGGTATGCTTGATGATGGCGAAATGCGGATTTGGACATGTGAGTACGAAGGTCGTATAATCGGTGCAATAGCGGCAGGGGAGAAACATGTCAATCTCTTGTTTGTTGATGGAAAATTTCATCGCAAAGGAATCGCAAGACGGTTGCTGGAGGTAATGATTGAAAACTATAAACCGACAGAGATAACAGTAAACTCATCACCATATGCCGTTGAGGCGTACAAAAAGCTGGGTTTTGTAGCAAACGGTTCAGAACGGGAAGAAAACGGGATACGATTTACCCCGATGAAGCGAGTGCTGTAATCACCCCGACTCATCAGAGCCTAAGCCCTCATTTTCAAAGATGGCTTAGATAAATCACCCTTTGGGTTCCGTAAGTGCCCAAAAATACCCGCCGCTATCAGCGGCACCCTCTTTTCAAAGAGGGCTACACAAGGAAAGGTAATTACAATGATTTATGAGTACACCCTATCTACTCCACGCGAGAATCTTTACAGCATCACAGCACAAGTTCGCGAAGCTGTTACCAAAAGTGGGATATCTGATGGCATTGCCGTTGTTTTTTGCCCGCATACTACGGCGGGGATAACGATAAACGAAAATGCCGACCCCGATGTTGTCCACGACATTCTTCTCGGACTCGACAGAGCCTATCCCGACCGCCCGGAATTTCGCCACGGAGAAGGCAATAGTACAGCGCACCTAAAAGCATCCACCATAGGTGCAAGCGAAACGATTATTATTAAAGACGGCAAAGCCGTTCTCGGAACTTGGCAGGGAATATACTTCTGCGAGTTCGACCCGCCAAGAAACAGAAAGTTTTTTGTTAAGGTTATGAGCGATTAAAAGAATCTTCATATATTTCTATTTTCAAGTGGACATTTTATCCACTTGAAAATTCATTAGGTATTGCTACTACATTCTGTAGTGATGCTCATACAGTATCGTTAAGGTTTATACCTTTACCTTGGAAAAAATCAGATGTGCCTGCATTCTCTTTTCCTCCGGTTGTATCACTGACAACAACATTAAACTCACCGGGTGCATATCCATGAATACCGATGGGATTTTGCACATTATTTTCATCCGAAGCCTCGGCGTCTCTATTTTCTCTGGCGGCTTCTATACGTTCGTTGACGATCTCTCTAAGTTCTTTAACTGCTTCTTTACCCTCTTCAGCAGCAGCAGTAATATTTTCATTTGCCTTATCCAGATATTCAAAAACACCGGATCTTATCTCTTCACCTTTAGCTTGCAGCTCCCGACCTTTTTCTATAGCCTTTTCATTTTGGTCTGTAATGCCTTGCCGTTCTAGAATCCTGCCGTCACTTGAAGTCATGTTTGCGCTATGTTGAACCTTAGAAGCCAAATTAAGGTTCATTTGTGCATTAAGAAGTCCTTTCATTCCAAGCATATCATATACCTCCTTGTTATGATTAACGGTAAAATAATAATATTCCACCACCTCTATTATCGGATAAAAAAACTAAAACTTAAGAATATATGATATAATTATCACCAGGAAGATAGAAAAAAGGGTAATTTTGCGAATGATACACATAGAAAGCGTGGAGGTTGAAAAAGAATGAGACTTTCCGATCCGCAAATGCGGGAAGCGCTATTTACATATTTGGATGCGAAGCATATTAAAATACGGATAATCGACGAAAAAAATATAGGAAGATCTCGCGCAGATTTAATGGCTGTGATAGATGGTATTATTATCGGTTACGAGATTAAAAGTGATCTTGATTCATATGTCCGGCTGAAGAAGCAAGTGCGTAACTATAACAAGTTCTTTGACATATGTTATGTTGTTGTCGGAAAGTCACATCAAAAGGGTGTAATAAAACATGTTCCGGAGTTCTGGGGAATTTTAGTTATTTCCGAAGAGCACGGACAAGTTAATGTTTTCGAATTACGAACGGCAGATATGAATCCTAAGGATATTACAGCCACTAAATTAAGTCTATTATGGAAGAATGAAATCCAAAACATAGCAGTAAAAAACGGATTGCCTAAGTATTCAAACAAAAATAAAAAGTATCTGCTAAAAATGCTTCAAGAAATGATTCCGCCTAAGGATCTGATGCTCGCTTTCACAGAAGAGCTTTTCGAAAGAGATTATACAATCCGGGAAAAGTCTTGAAAAATGCACTAATACAATATATTGTGTATAACTCTGTGGGCAATGTGCAAAACTACATTATGTTGTATTTCGCACCATGAGAACCCATCTCCTAAGGTATGTTGAGAGATAGCTCTTCCTCATTATCGGTTCGAGCGTGGTGCTTTTTTACCGACGGTGTCAACCACGATAAAGAAAAAGGTGTCAACCGCGATAAAGAAAAAGGTTGACACTGTTGCGCATATATGGTATACAAATATGGAATTACAAGTGATAATATATTTTAGGTGGTTTCTGTGCTAAAAGACAAAGTTTTAAACCTTCTTGAGTTGCAAAAAGGGGATATCGTTACAGGCGGGCAGTTGGCGAGTGTGCTGGGTGTAAGTCGTAATGCTGTTTGGAAAGCCATTGGATTGTTGAGGAATGACGGAAACGAGATAGTATCCATTCCGAATAAGGGGTATATGCTTATGGGTACTAATGACACACTTTCGGAAAATGCCATCGGCAACGGGTTAAAAGCGAAATTCGTCGGGCAAAAAATTAAACTGCTACCCACGGTACATTCGACAAATCAATATTTAAAAGAAATCGATACTACTAACATCGACAGCGGTTTCGTGGTCATAGCCGATGAGCAAACACGCGGACGAGGCAGAAGAGGTAGAGCTTTTCTTTCGTCAAAGAGTCAGGGTGTCTATCTAAGTATCTTGCTAAAACTGGGCAGTAAGCAGCAAGATACCCGACTTTTGACTATTTGCGCCGCTGTTGCAGTTTCAAAGGCAATAGAAAAAGTGTGTGGCATCAGAGCTGATATAAAATGGGTCAACGATATTTTCTGCAACGGAAAAAAGATATGCGGGATATTAACGGAAGCCACTATATCAGGCGAGTTGCTGGAGATAAGTTCCGTCATTGCAGGTATCGGCATCAATACAGGTAGTGTACCCGAAGAACTATCGGATATCGCTACATCTATCCAAGAGGTGTCGGGAATACGAGGTATAAGGAATCAATTGATTGCGGAAGTATTGAATGAGTTTGAATCCGTGATTGTAGATTATACAGAACACGGCAAAACGCAGGAAATAATTGATTATTATACTTCCAGATTGTTTATTATTGGGAAGCTGGTTTACCTTCCGGATATAGCAGATAATTATCCAGCAACCGTCATTGGCATTTCCGATATCGGCGCTTTGATTGTCAAGGACGATAAAGGAGATATACAACATATAACGACAGGGGAGATTGAATTATTTTGAAACAAGTTTCAAATAATTACTGATTAAATAAATAATCGTCTTATCATTCCTTGCCGTGTGCGATAAGATGTATTTAAAAATTTTTGTGCCGGCACGGCGGCGGAATGGACGATTAATATGGAAGTAAAAACGAAAAGCTATTTTAAAGCAAAAGAACTCGCTATCATCGGGATATTCGCAACATTGACAGCGGTAATGGCACAAATTGCTATACCGATTCCATTTACACCCGTACACTTCTCATTCGGGATGGTCGGTGTTTACATGACAGCGATTTTGCTCAAACCGAAACACGCTGTATTTACGCAAGTATGTTATCTATTACTTGGCGCAGTAGGCTTACCCGTTTTCGGCAATTTCCGCGGCGGTATCGGTGCGCTTCTCGGTCCGACGGGGGGATATCTGATAACATATCCTATAATGGCATGGATTGTATCAATGGCGCTAAACAGCAAATTCAGCCGGCAACTGGAGCGGATTCACGGGAAAATCTGGATATTCATAAAAGCAGGTGTATCCATGTTTATCGCTCATTTTATCTTATACATGGGCGGCACAGCCTGGCTGAGTGTATCTACAAACATCTCATTCCAAGCTGCACTTGCACTTGCTGTATATCCATTCGTGCTGATGGA
The DNA here is from genome assembly GCA_009783555.1 of Oscillospiraceae bacterium. Taxonomy (GTDB): domain Bacteria; phylum Bacillota; class Clostridia; order Oscillospirales; family Oscillospiraceae; genus WRMH01. The sequence goes on along the minus strand of WRDH01000004.1, from coordinate 15,619 downwards.
TCTGCTTAAAATAGCATTCTGCCTTGCCGCTGTAGTTCCGTTTCGTTCACATATGCTTTCTCTAAATGTTTTACTATTGGATGATTAGAATCTAGCTTGTGCGCATTATGCGATGATAGAAGAGTAGTGCTTCCAAGAACTGGCTTTCGCTTATACGCTCATCGTTGCCGTGGATTCTTTTGCGGTCATCACTGCTCAGAGCCATTGCGGAAAAACGAAGTACTACATCGCATATTTTGCAGTAATGACGAGAATCGCTTGCAGCTATCATTAAGTATGGCGATATAATCGCTTTCGGCCATGTTGCACCTATTGCGGAGGATACACGCTCGTATCCTTCGCTTTTCATGTTGGAGAAAGCGGATGGATTTACTCCTGTCAGGCGTGTTATTTCAATAGTATCGTCTTTGACTTTTTTCTTTAGCTCGTCAATCACGCTATCAATGTTATCGGGACTCATAAGGCGCATGTTGGCTGTTACGCTCGCCGACGGAGGTAATACGTTTCGGGCTAAGCTGCCTTGCATCTGGGTAAATGCGCAGGTGGTGCGTACCAAGGCGTTTAGTTCACCGCCTGATTTTTTACATATCAGAGCAAAGAGTCCTTTAAAGCACCATAGATTTGCAAAAATCAACTTGAATGCAAATGTAGAGTGCCGTCCCAGTGTGTCGAACATGTTCAAAACCGGCTCGCAAAAGTACGCCTTAAATGGATTGGTTTCCACATTTACAACAGCTTGGGCGAGCACACCAACAGGCGAGCGCACGGGCGGTGCGGAGGCGTGTCCTCCCATGCCACTTACGCTGAATGATACGTTAACCATACCTTTTTCGGCAGTTCCGATAAGTGCGGTAGGTCTTTTAACACCCGGGAATATGTTCTCGACCACAGCACCACCTTCGTCAAGAACCAATGCGGGCTTAATCCCTCTTTCTCTCAAGCTTTCAACAATTGCATGAGCATCTGTGGCGTCCGTTTCCTCATCTCCGCCAAATGAAAGATAGATATCATTATCGGGAACAAAGCCCTGCGCAAGAAGCGTTTCCGCAGTTTCAAGCACAGCGCACAGAGTCCCTTTTGTATCCAATGTGCCGCGACCCCATATTTCACCGTTTTCACGGATTGCGGCGAATGGCGGCTTTTGCCATTTGTCTTCATCCGCCGGCACAACATCATAATGCGCCATATACACAGTAGGATTTTCAGAGGATTTACCGCGCCAATGGAAAAGCATTCCGCTTCTTCCGATTTGTTCGTAAGTACAATGCTCATGTATCAATGGATAGAGCTGCGGCAGCATGTCACGAAATGATTTATGATTCTTTCCATCCGGGTCTTCATCCCAGTTCCAAATGGTTTCTATTTTTATCATTTCCTGAAAGTGTTTAATTGCGCGTTCAAAATCAACGTCGGCTTCTTTGACATCAACAGTATTATCAGCCTTTGCATCTTTAGAATCCCCGGTTATCGCTTGTTTTTTTGGATTAAACATAGCGGCGCGTATGCAAATAACAATCAAAAAGAGTACAATAGCCGCAGGTATTAATAATAACCACATCATAATAATATATCCCTTCATTAACTAAAATTCAATTGAGTGCTCTTCCCCTGCCCCCTTCGCTCACCATGCCCCCTTCCGCGGAAGGGGGTGCCGTCGCAGACGGTGGGGGTTGTATATTACAGCCAGCCTTTTTTATACAACAATCTTGCAGAGAGTACAGCAATAACAACACCTGCAGGAACTAGAATGCCTACCATGCTTGCTAATCCCGGTACAAATATGAAGAGTGCCAACATGAAGACTATCGGAGCGACCGCAATCTTCCAGCCTCTGCTTATCATGACCACACCGAGCGCACCGAATAATGCCGGTAGTATATTTGCAAAAGCAGGGGCAAGAACGGGTGCTTCTAAAACCGGTCTAATCCAGAACAGTAAAAAGACACCGAGTGTTATAATGAGTGTTGTTACGATTGAACTGATTGCAATCGCTATGGTTGATACCACTTCGCCCTCTTTTGTTCCGGCTTCGGCTTTTGCTATTGACATAGCGTTTATTGCGCAAGGGACTTTTAAGTTTGACAGATTGCCTGTAACGAATCCGAGATATGAACCACCGACCCCCAGCATCGGGATGTATGTAAACATCTCGATTATTGCCACCGTCCAAAATGTCGGGGCAACTCCGATAAAGCCCAAAAAGAACTCGTGAAAGTGCGGCCACGCGTCGTAATATATGGATAAAAAAGCGGGTACTGCCATGAAAAGAGCAAGTGCAGCTAACATCCATATCCTGCCATAGATATATATCCTGCTGAAATAATCTTTTGTTTTGTTCATAGTCTCCATCATCCTAACCCCCTATCCAACGTGTTATGGGGATGGATAGAGCCATAGCACTGAGCATTGAAAGCGGTAAGGCGTAGTTTTCAAGCCATGCTATTTTGCCTTTTTTGTATATTATACCAAGAACAGCCATCAATACAGCCGAGCATAGCATTACAAAAACAGGAATCCATCCCGTTATACCTTCGCTTGTGCGTGAAAAGATCATACCGAGAAAAGCAGATATCATACCAAGAAACAGAGCAGTCATAAATATCTCGCCCCATTTTTTGTCCTTTGCTCCTACTTTAACAACCCCGCTTTGGATTTTTTTCATAAAAAACGGAGCAAGAAAGAGTGAAGGGATTATACCTAATGTCATGACCCAAAGAATGGTTGTATAAACTCTCGGGTCGGTTATCCTTACGCTTAATGATTCGCCCGTTGCTGTGGCAGCCATCTCGGCTGCAGGCAGTTCGTAGGTGATTGAACCTAATATGCTTAGCCTCATCCAAGGAGTTGGGAGTCCCAATGCGTTGCTAAGTGTAATAATGCCAAGAAGAATAGCAATAGCGGGTGCTATTGTGAAAATTGCGCTGGATGTAGCGATTCGCCTTAGTTTTGTTTGGTCCATACCCATCATTTTTGCTTGCTTCCACGCTCTTATTAAAAAGAACACGGACTGTGAAACGACAAATACGACAACAATCGCCGCAACCGCATAGATCAATGGACTGTTTACATTAAATTCGGTCATAGTCAGTTCCCACCTTTCATGAAATGTTTGTATTACCCACGTTTTATCCGGTTCATTATATTCTAATGATTTGACAATATCAAGCAAACTCTTTATTGACATATGTGTAAAGTTACATCAAAATGGGAGGAGCTTACCAACATGTAACACTCCTGCACAAATTTAAAAGGAAAAGAATGATGAAAGTGCTAAATCACTGAATTACTCAAATCAACAAATACTAAATACCGGGGAAAATGAATTGTGGAGATAAACGGAAGTACAAATAAAAATATCCTTAAGCGTCAACATGGTTTATTTGTTTCTTTTTGTTTTGTGGTTGGTTTCATTGTAGGTACAGGTATATTTTTCCTGCCCGGCCGAGTTCTCTATGAGGCAGGCGGTGATATCCGGCTTGGGGTTCTTGCCTGGATCATCGGCGGGGTGATGATTTCAACTTGTGTCTATATGTTCAGTATTTTTGCAGGACAATATGAAAAGGTACATGGATTCGTAGATTATGCGGAAGCAATCGTCGGAAAAAACTATGGATATCTTGCGGGATGGTTCTTTGCGGTAATGTATCAGCCGGCGGGCTACGCAATCATTGCATGGATCACCTCCGGATTTACCGCTACTCTTTCAGGAATTGACAGTAATAGTGAAGTGTATTTGCCATTTAGATTTTTCATTTCGTCGTTTTTTATGGTTATAGCATTTTGCATGAACTATCTTGCGCCAAAGATTCCCGTAAAATTCAATGTTGCAACCACCATTATCCGGATGATTCCACTCGTGCTGATGGGCACTGTCGGAGTAGTGACCGGACTTATTCTCGGCAGTAATGATTCCACGGGTCTTTCTCTACAAACGAATGTCAATTCCGGAAATGCTTCTCTATTTGCAGCAATATCAGCCACGGCGTTTGCCTTTAACGGGTGGCAGGCAGCTCTCGCTTTTAATAGTGAAGTGAAAAACAGTAAGAAAAAACTCCCGATTGCGCTGCTTTCCGGATTTTTCTTCGTAACCATCATATACATTCTGTATTTTATCGGTATTGTAATTGCATCGCCAGATGGCGGTAATCTGATAATGATGGGTGGCGGAGAGCGGTTTGCACAAGGTACGCATAATGCCTTTGCCAATATCTTCGGACAGTGGGCAAGTAATATTTTGATTGCTTTTATGATAATATCCGGGTTGGGCATACTCAATGCATGTTGTTTGGGTATGAGCCGGGCGATGTACTCCCTTGGACGCCGTAAATTAGGCCCGTTGCCGGAGAGGATGAAACAGCTCGATCAAATGACAAATGTTCCGAACAATAGCATGGTTATTGCCGTCGGCATCAGTTTTCTTTGGCTCTTTGTGATTTTTGCCAACACAAACTGGTTTGCAGGATGGTTTGGAACATTCCGCTTTAGTTTGCCGGACTTCTATAACTTCTGTTTCTTTGCATTGCTTATCCCTCTTTTCCTCTGCTCAATAATCAAACATAATAAGCTCCATTGGTTCAAGCGAATTGTGGCTCCAATAATGGCAATAACGGGTGCAGGGTTTATGTACGGAACGTACTGGATCGGAAGCCGGGTCCATGCGACCGTATATACCGGAACGTTTTTATTTTTAGCAATAGTAGGATTTTTGCTTCGAGGTAAAGAGGGAAAGAAAGGTTCGCGTGATAAATAGCATGAAAAAACCTGAACTTCTATCTCCTGCCGGAGATATGGAAAGATTAAAAGTTGCTTTTGCCTATGGCGCGGACTCTGTGTACTTGGGCGGAGACGCCTTTGGTATGCGGTCAAAAGCCGGTAATTTCACTTTAGACGAAATGGAAGAAGGAATCAAGCATGCCCACTCTCTTGGGAAAAAGGTTTATATAACTGTTAATATCTGCGCTCATAATGATGATTTGGCAAAAATGGAGAAGTAATTCGGAGAGCTTGAGAGCTTAAAAGCAGATGCACTGATAATATCCGACCTTGGCGTTTTTGATTTAGCGAAGAGGGTTGCTCCGAAAACAGAAATCCATATTTCCACACAAACCAACACCACTAATTTTGCTTCTGTTGATTTTTGGCGACGACTTGGAGCACAGCGCGTGATTCTTGCCAGAGAACTGCACCTTGAGGAAGTCGGCGAAATAAAAATGAGGGTACCAAACATAGAGTTGGAAACGTTTGTGCACGGCTCTATGTGTATGGCATACTCCGGACGGTGCCTGATAAGCAATTTTATGAATTATAGAGACGCGAATAGAGGTCATTGCAGTCAGCCTTGCAGATGGAGCTATATGCTGGTTGAAGAAAAATCGGGTGATGCTATCCCTGTATATGAGGATGAACATGGCGCATATATCTTCAGTTCCAAGGATTTAAGCATGATTGCTCATATACCCGACCTTGTAAATGCGGGCATAGATAGCTATAAGATAGAAGGCCGGATGAAGTCTTCTTATTACGTTGGCATCGTCACAAAAATATATCGCGAAGCCATTGATGATTATTTCGATGACCCCGGGCTTTACAGCAGAAAAATACCGTATTATCAAAGTGAGTTGTCCAAAATGAGTCACCGGGAATATACAACAGGTTTTTACTATGGCAAAATCACAGGTGAAGACCACGCTTATTATGACGCAGATCAAATCAGAATCCAGGATTATCTGGCAATAGTAGACAGCTACGATGAATGCACGGGATTTTGTTTAATAGAGCAGCGCAACAAGTTTGAAATTGGTGAGAAAATCGATATAATCAGGGCATCCGGTGAAATTTATACACAGGAAATTAATATAATGTTGGACGAAGACGGAGTCCAAATTTCATCCGCCCCGCATCCAAAGCAAAAAGTACGCTTGAAAGTCGATGTACCGGTAAAGAAATTTGACATGTTCAGAAGAACTACAGATAGCAATAACTGAGGTCAAATTATATCAAGTACACTCCTATTGAAAATTGGTGCAAAAAACGTTAAAATAAGAGGTGTTAGGAGTGGCTTATCAATGACTGAAAATAAAATGGTTTTAGAATTTGTAAATAAAATGAAATCGCTTGCATGTCCCGATGAGGTTGTATGGATTACAGGCGAAAAAGAGCAGCTTGACGAGTTGCGGGTGCAAGCTCTTGCGACAGGGGAGCTTATTGAGTTGAATCAAGATAAGCTGCCGGGATGTTATTACCACCGTTCGGCAATAGATGATGTTGCAAGAGTTGAAGAAAGAACCTTTATTTGCTGTAAAAACGAGGCAGACGCAGGACCGACAAATAATTGGATGTCACCAAACAAAGCCTACGAAATGGCGACTGACATTTTTAGCAATTGTATGAACGGTCGTACTATGTATGTTATTCCGTTTTCCATGGGTCCGATAGGCTCGCCGTTTTCAAAGGTCGGGATTGAGCTTACAGACTCGATTTATGTCGTACTCAACATGGACATCATGACTCGCATCGGGAAGCCTGCACTTGACATGCTTGGGGACTCGAATGATTTTGTGCGTGGCATGCACTCTAAGTGTGAGCTCGACCCGGAAAAGCGTTATATACTGCATTTTCCCGAAGACAATGCGATTTGGAGTATGAATTCAGGTTATGGTGGTAATGTGCTGCTTGGCAAGAAATGTTTTGCATTGCGTTTGGCTTCATATCAAGCAAAAAATGAGGGCTGGCTTGCCGAGCATATGCTGATTCTTGGTGTCGAGAACCCTAAAGGTGAGATATCATATATTGCTGCTGCGTTTCCTTCCGCATGCGGTAAGACAAATCTGGCTATGCTTATACCACCTGAGATTTATAGAAAAAAAGGATACAAGGTCTGGACAGTTGGTGATGATATTGCATGGCTGCGGGTTGGTGAGGATGGTCGGCTCTGGGCAGTGAATCCCGAAAAAGGATTCTTCGGGGTGGCACCGGGAACAAACAGTAAGTCAAATCCCAATGCTATGGCTTCAACTAAGAGGGACACGATATTTACAAATGTAGTGCTTAAAAAGGACATGACTGTCTGGTGGGAAGGACATGACGACCCGCCGCCAAAAGGCGCGCTTAATTGGAAAGGCGAATCTTGGAATCCGGAATCAGGGGAAAAGGGAGCGCATCCCAACGCCCGATTTACAGCTCCCGCAAAAGGTTGTCCTTCAATTGCTTCAAATTGGGAAGACCCGAAGGGTGTTCCGGTTTCAGCAATAGTTATCGGCGGTCGCCGCGCAAAAATGGCACCGCTTGTATACCAGTCTTGGGACTGGCAACACGGTGTTTTTATAGCGATGATAACACATTCCGAGACAACCTCAGCACAGGTCGGAGCTACGGGAGTAGCAAGGCGTGACCCGTTTGCGATGCTGCCGTTTTGCGGTTATCATATGGGTGATTATTTACGGCACTGGTTGGATATTGGCAAGAAGCTGACAGACCCGCCAAAAATATTTAACGTCAACTGGTTCAGGATTGACGGCGACGGCAACTATATTTGGCCGGGTTTTTCGGAGAACTTCAGGGTACTTGATTGGATTGTCAGACGTTGCAAAGACGAAGTCGATGCGTGGGAAAGCGTTATAGGGTACATGCCGCATTACGAGGATATTGATATAACTGATATTGATTATTACATAAATCCGGGTAAGAGGTTTAACGTCAGTGATTTACGAGTACTTTTAACAGTGGAGAGCGCAATCTGGAGAGAGGGGATACCCTCAAGACAAGATTTCTTGATGACCTTCGGTAACCGCTTACCAAAGGAACTGAAAGATGAACTAACCGCTTTTGAACACAGACTACGGCTGGGTTATCAGACCAACTTATGAGTTAACAGGTATAGTGTTACAGGTTTACCAATAGACTACGATATAGCAAGCCGTCCCAATACCTCGTCATTGCGAGCTGTCCGCAGACAGCGCGGCAATCCACAACTCAATCTTAATAATTATTAATAACGTGAAGCATTTGTTTAAGTGGAGATTTTATCATGGAAAAATTACCGAATATAATTATATTAGCAACCGGAGGCACGATTGCGGGGATTGCCGGGAAAACCACCATCACCGTCGGGTATACATCAGCAGCTATAACGGTTGAAACTCTTATAGAAATGGTGCCGGAGATAGAGACGATAGCAAACATATCCGGGCAGCAAGTCGTTCAAATTTCCAGTCAGGACATGAACAACGAAATTTGGCTGGATCTTGGTAAAAAAGTAAACGAGCTGTTGTCAAATCCGGACATTGACGGTATAGTCATAACCCATGGAACAGATACTATGGAGGAAACGGCATATTACCTGCATTTAGTCGTAAAAAGCGAAAAGCCGGTGGTGCTGGTCGGAGCAATGCGTCCGTCAACAGCCATGAGTGCCGACGGACCGAATAACCTTTATAACGCCGTCGCACTGGCGGGCAGCAAAAATGCATGGAGAAAAGGTGTGCTTATAGTCATGAACGATACAATCCACAGCGCAAGAGAAGTGACAAAAGCCAGCACCTTCCTGACAGATGCATTCCAAGCTCCCGGTCTGGGTGCTCTAGGGTACATTCAATCAAATGTAGCACATTTCTACAAGGAACCTACGGGACGCCATACAGTAAACAGCAGATTCAACACGGAGGGGATTGACGAGTTACCAAAAGTTGATATTGCCTACGGCTATGCTAACGTCACAAGAGTAGCAATTGATGCTTTTGTGGAGACTGGCTCACAAGGAGTTATTTATGCAGGAACAGGCAACGGCAGCCTTACAGATGAAGTCATGGACGCGCTAATAGAAGCTCGGAGCAATGATGTAATCGTTGTCCGCAGCACAAGAGTAGGAAGCGGTCTGGTAGCAAGAAACGGAGAAGCAGATGACGATATGCTGGACTTTGTCGTTTCCGATACATTAAATCCGCAAAAAGCCCGAGTGTTATTGTTGCTTGCACTGACTCAAACTACAGATACCAAAGAAATCCAACAAATGTTCTATGAGTATTAACAAGACGTGGAAGACATGTCAGGGGGACGGTTCTCCTGACAAACTATGATGAAAATTCACCTATTGAAGACATGGGGACGGTTCATATGTCTTGTTTATTGATAAGGAGGAAAATGATTTGGATGCAGGACGTATAGTTTTAATAGTTATGTCAGTCATTTTTGGGTTATCCGGCTTTATCAGCTTCTATATCTCGTATCGTCAGTACAAGGAACGTGGATTTATCTTTACTAACACATGGCTTTTCGCATCACAAAAAGAGCGTGACGAAATGGACAGCAGGGTTAAGAAAGCAGAATACCGGTTCGCAAGAAACGTCTTTTTCATGCTTGGTATCATAATGTCAATATTTGTTGTGTATTTTCAGCTATGGTTATCATGGGTGTCATATATAGCATTTGGCTTGATGTGGCTTCTAATTCTGTATGCTATTTTCCAATGGATAGAAAATACTCGTTTGTTTAAAAAAATAGAAGATGAAAAAAGAAATAACAGTATGAAATAAGTATAGCAGTATATAACATGCGGGAGGTTAAAGATAATGATTTGGTCTTCAGGAAAGTTCAAACGAAAGTAGTATAGGCATGACGCAACGGTATCATTCTTAATGAGCAGGGAGAAAATTACAGATGAGAGAAATATGGTTTTTACTTATACCACTACTTTCCGGAGTGGGGTTTTGGTTCTTCTATAGTCGCAACAAAATGAGCCTGATTCCGGGCTATTTTCTTTCCCTGTTTTTGCTGTCAAGCGCGGCGATAATTATGAGCTATCTATATACCTATATGCTTGAAAGCGGCAATATTGCGCTCCGGATTTTATTTGCATTGGCTCTTTTACCGGTGGCAGTTGTTATGACATTTGGTATGTATGGCTTGATATTTATTTTGCTTACCAATGCCTATATTCTGTTGAAGAGAGAAAGCAGGTCTTTTTCGCATACACTCACTCTTATTCTGGCTCTTTGTGTTATTGGATTTGCTTTATTTACACGTTTTTACCATAGTGTAGAAGTCCCTGATCCTATTCAAATATTTCTTTATACGGGATATTTTCTTTTAGCTTTCTATTTTTTGCATATTATCCATTATGCGATTGCAACACTTTTAGCAAATTTATCATGCCCGAGGTACAACCAACAATACATCATTGTCCACGGGAGCGGATTAATAAACGGGAAAGTTCCGCCGCTTCTTGCAGGTCGTGTTGATAAAGCAATACAGTTTTATACTAAGCAAAAGCAAGTGTCTCATGCCCCTAAGCTTATTCTGTCAGGCGGACAGGGAAGTGACGAACCAATATCCGAGGCACGGGCGATGATGGAGTATGCTATTGAAAATGGAATCCCGGAGGAAGATATCTTGTTGGATGATAAATCGGAAACTACTTTGCAGAACATGAAGTTATCCAAAGAACTTATGGACAAGAATACATCCGCCGATGAAAAACCTTACAATTGTATTTTTGCTACAAGCAACTACCATCTTCTGCGAACAGGAATGTATGCAAGAACTGTCGGACTAAAAATAAACGGAATCGGTTCCAAAACAGCTTTGTATTATCTTCCGAACGCTCTTATCCGCGAATATATCGCCTATGTTGTAATGTATAAAAGACGACATATGATGTTTGTTTTAATTTGTTTTTTGTGCGCGTTTGCGATAAGTATGATTCTGACTATTAGTGGTCTGTTATAAATAGTGGATGGCCACCACCGTACAGCCTCGCAAATGAGGCATTGGGACGGCTCACCTGAACCGTCCCTCCGTCTTCACCCTGTCTTACAGTATGGAACAAGAATAGCAATATACCATGCAAACTCAACAGAACCGTCTCCTTCGGCTCTGTTTGCCAAGGATTAATTTTTTGTGTAGCTACATATTTTTCGTTGTCGAGTATATGGACATTTTTGACTTAGGTGTCAGCATATGTTATAATTACTTGATTATTTAACATTTAGAAGGGAGTTGAGCTATATGTCCGGTCGGGATTATGCAAAAACGCAGATAGATATTTTACCTGACGATGTAGTTGATAAAGTTATAGAATTTATATCATTTCAAAAGTTTAATATTGGTATGTATGATAATGATACTGATTACCTGAACTCCATACCGGGAATGACCGATATAATTAAAGCGGGCATGCATACACCATTATCTGAATGTGTACCAATGGATGAGGTTTGGGCGGATGTATGATATACGACTTACAAAACAAGCAGAGAAAGATGCTGTTAAGGTCATAAGCATGTGGACTCATTACGAATAAGGTTATAAACACTTGCCCCACTGCAATGGAAAATGCAAAAACCATGATTAGTGGGATTAGTATGCTATACAATGTTGTGGTATTAATATTTCCTGCGTAAACAGAATGACATCTGCGCAGGTTAGTGAATTTATATAATGCCGTCTGTAACGCCACGAATTATTATATAGTTATCAAGATGCATCAACAGTAATAGAAATATTCAGATTTCCAAACCATCTGATTTTTTCTTTTCACGCTTAACGATGCGTTTTATTTTTAGTATAGATAAATCTAACTCAAGCGAAATCTCATCACCGGTCACTTCCATGATATTATCCTCCAATATATCCATGAACAAATCTCCGCCTCTTTGCATTAATGCGCTTTTCTTTGGTTCTTCTTTGATGTCGGGAAGCTCTGTCACTATCTTCGCAAAATCACGGATTTTTGAAAATGTTTCAACAATTGCCAATGTCGTTTGTGTTGCGGTTGGACTTTTAAGGATAGTGGCAAGCATATACAAACCTTTTTCGGTGAAAGCTGTCGGTAAAACTGTTGAGTGTTTTAAGGAGTTGAACCGGTGCAAATTTTGCACCAGTTCGGTGCACTCATCATTGTTTAGTGTAATTATGTACCCTTCAGGAAACTTACCGGGATTGTTTTTAACTGCACGATTTACATATTTCGCTTCTACACCGTACAACTCTGCCACATCTCTATCAATGAGAACCTTCTCGCCTCGGATAGTCAAAACTCTTTTTTCTACTTCCTCAAATATTATTAGTTCGCTCATATTCTGTTCCCTCATTTCTGTAAAAAATATCATTATTCACGCGTGTAACAGTACTATACACAAACTAGTAAAACCATGCAAACTACACGAGTTTCAACATTTTACCACTTTGCAGTGCAATTACGATGATTATATAACTATTGTCACTAGCCGAATGATGATTATTCACCACATTTTGAAAAATCTCATGTTTTTAAGAAAATTTTTTACATCGACTGTTCTCAAAGACGAAATGCAACTGTTGGGCAATCTCATTTAAGCCTCTTTTTATACTGATGCAAGCGTTTTTGTTTTACTTACCCCCGTTAGTGATGAAAATTTTCTTGACAAATGCTGCTTACAAGTGTAATCTGTAAGCATAACTTACAACCATAAGTCGAGGAGGCGGTTATATGTCAATTCTAAAACAATTACCCGATACCGAATATGCGATCATGCAAATAATCTGGGAAATGGAAATACCGACAACGACAGCAAGGGTTGCTGCCGTTGCAGAGCCGCTTAAGGGTTGGCATTATAAGACAACGCAGACACTTCTTCGGCGTTTGATGAAAAAGGGATTTCTGTCAAGCGAGAAAAAGGACGGCGATCTTTACTATACACCTATGGTAACAAAAGATGAATATACAAAAATGGAAACAGAGCTGTTTATGGAGAAAATCCATGGAAAATCCCTTAAAGGATTTATCAGCACATTATATTCGGATAAAAAACCAAGCAACGCCGATTTAGCAGAAATCGAAGAGTGGTTCAAGAACAGGAAGCAGCCATAAGTACGGATCGAGAAGAAGCCATATGAATGAAGTAATCTATAAATTTCTGGAAAACTCCATTATCATATCGGCAGCAGTTATTCTGCTTCTGGTGTTTTCGTTGCTGCTTGGCAATAAAACTTCGCCAATGTTGCGCCGGACATGCTGGATTTTTCTCGCGTTGTTTTTCCTGATTCCTGTACGTCCGACAGTATTTACGGTATCCCTTCCTCAGGAGGACAGCAGCCCAACACTTGCTTCTATTTACTCACAAGTCCGTGATTACGGGACGATGCTTGATATGAGGATACCGGGCAGAACCTTTGAATCACCAAATAATGTCGGTGAGCCGGCGGATGAACCCGGTCAACCATTTGATGTTCAAGTTAATAATACGGAAATCATCGGATCGGATTTTAATGTCAACTCCGAAAGCATACCCGTAATCGAACAATCAGTGCCACGGAGCCTGAGCATTTCGATGATCATTCCATACATTTGGATGTTGGGAATGATAACAACTCTTATATTTTATACAACAGGCTATACTCGTTTCAACCGCAGGATAAAACGACAAGCTATTCGTATAACAGGTTGTGTGCTTAATGATCTTCTGGATGATGTCCGCAGTGAGATTGGATTGGGACGCCACATCGATCTTGCCGTTTGCCCGATCATCAGCACACCTGTTGTCACAGGGTTTTTCCGTCCGGTGATATATCTTCCGGATGAGTTTATCAATTACAGAGATCTGCGTTTTATCCTCATGCACGAAGCGACCCATATCAGAAATGGTGATATGTGGTGCAAACTGCTGTCGCTTCTGGTGATAATCGTTCATTGGTTCAATCCAATCGTTTATTTATTAAACCGGGCAATAAATATTGATTCAGAACTGGCTTGTGATACCGCCGTATTGCGCAAAGTAGATGAAGAACAAAGGATGCAATATGGTGAAACGGTTTTTCAAGCAGCAAAGCGCAGCTGGCAACCTGAAGTAAAACGTTATCGGTTGACCGAATCTATGCTTGCGTCCGCATTTTCAGACAGCGGAAAAACTCTTCACCGCCGCCTTTCCGCTATCATTAAGCGGACAAACACAAAACGCTGGATAGCTGTATGCTGTGCGCTTGCACTCTCTGCAGGCGTCATAACAAGCGGATTGGTCAGTTGCGGCTCGAATGAAGAAGATGATGATGAGTCGGGATACACCTTTGTGCCTGAGTTTACTTCATTATCTGCGCTTGCACATGATATCCCAAACATGGGAAACATCACAGTCGCAAGAAATAGTATATATTTTACTTCAACAAGTGAAATAAGCAAGGATGCACTATTTAGAAGAACACTCATCTATACAGTTGACCTCGATGAACTGGCACTGACATATTTCTCGAATTATGTGCCATTGCCCGCTCCGGTCGACGCCGAAGCAGGCGGCTTCACTATAAATGATTTGAAAATTGATAATGATGGGAACATATGGGTAGCGGAGACAGGTGTTTTCTTTGCATTTGCTTTTCCCGATGGCTTTGATTTCGATAGCGTAGAAATAGATGAATTAATGGATTATGCTATCGTGCTTGATGAGCTTTTTACATTACGCAAGCTCGACAGTACAGGATCAGAGCTTCTGACTATCGGTACAAGCGCTTTAATCAAATCACCCCAATGGCAAGGTATATCATCATTGAATATAGATGGAGCCGGTAACATATTCATCGGGTCATTTATGCATATTTTTGTTCTGAACTCCGATGGAGAATTGCTTTTTTACCTTCCGACAGAAGATGCGGCTTTCCGGGGCAGACTTGTAAAATTATCAGACAATGAAATGTCATTTTTCGGACGATGGAATCCTGCGCAAACACCGTCGATAAATAGAATTGACGTTTTAAACCAAAGATGGGGGAGAAGCATAGATTTACCGGGGAATATATTTCACGTATTTCCGGGCTTTGAGGAATTCATTGCGGTTATAAATGACGGCACAAGCCTATCCGGCATTCATTATGAAACAGGTGAAGCCACCGAGATACTTAACTGGGCAGCAAGCGGGGTTACACCTTCTTTAGTGGAAAACGTTACACTCCTGCCTGATGGCATGATCATATTAACAAACACAACATTCGAACAGCGTGGCGACGGAAATATTATTCCCCGTACAGAACTCATCATGTTACACAGAACACCGCATGATGAGCTATCCGGGATAATAACCCTTACGCTTCTTACCGGCGGGCTTTCTTCGGAAGTCAGATCTGCTATTGTGGAGTTCAACAGGACAAACAGCAAATACCGGGTCGTGACAAGAGACTTGGACGTAAATGCGAATTCCCGCAACGATGACTTTAACAGATTGGCTGTAGAAATAATTACAGGCGGCGGTCCTGATATTATTGATACCAGCGGATTGCCTTTTTATCAGTGGGCGGGCCGGGGATTGTTTGTTGATTTATATGAATTTTTTGATACTGACCCATTTCTTGAGCGTGATAACTTATTGGATGTTGTGCTGCGCAGTGCCGAAACAGATGGCAGATTATATAGGATTTTCCCAGACTTTACTGTATGGACAATGATCGGCAGTGCAAATGTTGTAGGGAGTGAACCGAACTGGACCTTTGCTGAATTTGCAGCACAGCTTGAGGCTAACCCGCAAGCAACAACTGCGTTTGGCGTATTATTTGACGGCGAAGGATTGTTCCGTCAGATATTCATGAGTAACCTTGATGATTTCATCAACTGGGAAACAGGAAGGGTTTATTTTGATAGCGAGGATTTTATCGAGCTGCT
>WRDH01000003.1 GCA_009783555.1 Oscillospiraceae bacterium | reverse complement strand
TCTCAAAGCGGTCCTTAATGCCAAGTAAAATCTCTATCGTATCTTCAACTGTTGATTCATCAATGATGACCGTTTGAAACCTGCGCTCAAGAGCAGCATCTTTTTCAATAATCTTATATTCTTCGCGTGTTGTTGCACTGATTAGCTGAAACTTATCTCTTGCCAAAGCAGGCTTTAGCATATTGTCTATGCCGCCCGCCGGATTACCTTCTGTTACCCCGGCACCAACAATTCTATGGATTTCATCTATAAAAATTATAACATTACCGCGTTCCTCTACTTCATTTATTATAAAACCAATACGTTCTTCAAGATCTCCAAACTTACCCATCCCTGCTGTAAGTGTGGTTACATCAAGCACGTAAATTTCTTTATCTTGCAGTTTTCTCGGTATTTTCTTGTCTTTGTCCAGAATGAGCTTTGCCAGCCATTCTGCAATAACGGTTTTTCCGGAGCCGGGCGGACCGATGAGGCATGGGTTGCTTTTATTCATGCGGCAGAGCACTTCTATGATTTGCTTTATTTCCCGTTCCCGACCGATAAGCTTTTGAACTTTGCCATCCTTCGCCTTTTGTGTCAGTGAAATACCATATTTATCGAGAAAAGAGTGTCTTTTCGGTTTACTAATCGTGGAAGTCTGTTTATCCGGCGATCCCGGACTTGTCTCCCCGGCTTTCCCTGCGCACTTTTCGCACAGACCCTCCACAAATATTTGTCCGTTTTTAATTTTCTTGGTAAAAACAGATGCAGGGTATTTTCCGCATTTTGAACATATATCTTCCGGCATATATTATAGTCTCCCTTCAATTATTAATGGTCGTATTCGTAGGAATCTTCTTCGTTGAGCGCCTGCACATCTAACACGCAGTCAGGTAAAAAGCGGCTGAGTTCGAGTGCATCTTCTTCAGATATGTTATTTTCGCTGTAGGTAAACTTCTTTAGTTTTGACAGCTCATAAAGTCCGGAAATGCCGTTTATTTCTTCGCAAAATGCCACGTCAAGCTCCTCTAACTCTGTCAGCCCTGATAGCACAGATAAATCAAGATATCCACTTTGTCTAAAAGTTAATACACGCAAGTTTTCCAAATCGATAAGCGGATACAGACTTGTAATCCCTAGACCGTCAAGGTGAAGCTCCTGTAAGCTTAACAGACCTGAGAGCGGTGTGATTTCGCTGGTTTTATTTGCCATACAGCAAAGCATTTGCAAGCATGTCAGCCCGGCAAGCGGTGCGAAGTTGCCTACCAGGTTGTGACAGAAGCAGAGATAATCAAGGTTTATTAATCCTTCAATCGGCGATAAATCAAAAATCTCGTTGCTACCAACAATAAGCTGTCGTATATCAGTCAATTCAGAAATCGGTGATAAATCGTACACCTCATTGCCGCCAAGATCCAATGCCTGCAGGTTTGTCAGATTATTAAGCGGAGATATATCAGATACCATGTTTCTGCCAAGCACCAATTCTCGCAAACTCAATAGATTTTCCAGCGGTGAGATATCATTGATTTGATTATCTTGGACGCAAAGGATTTCCAAGTTTGACAGCCCCGCAAGCGGTGAGATGTCTTCAATCTGGTTCTGGCAGAGGCAAAGCTCCTGCAGGCTTTCCAAACCTGCAAGTGACGATAAATCAGAGATTTCACAACCACTGAGTACTAGCACCTTTAAGTTTGTCAACCCGACAAGCGGTGATAAATCGGAAACCTCCACGCCTCTTAACACTAATTTTTCACGATCCTTACTTTGGATACAAAGCTTTTCAAGTTCTGTCATATTAGTAGACCCTCCATAAATATTTTGTGTAAAGCATAACAAGCCTCACTTACGATGTCTATAGTTTGCGAGAAGAAAAAAGGAGACATGGAATATAATTGCTCCATGTTTTCCCCTGTTTCGGCTTTAATAGCAGCTTTACTCCTGTTGCAAATAATCCCGCCAGTTTTCGTACTCTTTTCGCTTTACCTTGAACCATTTAAGACGGTTCTTTCTTTCATCCTCGCTTAGGTCTTTCCAGCCGGCGTCCGGTTCGTCCCATCGGGATTTGTCCATGTTGTGTGTCAAATCAGCGATTTTGACTGCCCGGGCTACCGGGTCCGCTTTTATGCGTTTAAAATACTCATCGATATTAATTTCCTTTGTTTTTGTTACAAGTCTTATCGAATTAATGATTTCTTCCGAAAACCCCTGTTCTCTCAAATCGTCATAAGTTACGTCTGTGTCTTCGATTACGTCGTGTAATAATGCAACGATTCTTTTTATCGGGGAATCTATTATCTTCATTTCGGAAACACGCCATGCATGATTGATATAAGGCCCGCCGGTTTTATCAATCTGTCCCGAATGAGCGTCCCAAGCAATTTGTCTTGCTTTTTCAACCATTTCATTTTCTTGCACTTGCTCTTCAGTCTCTTTTGTTTTCACCACTGCACCGTCCTTTTTTAAGCCAAGGATAATTCACTTAGCGTGAATATAAAAAGCCTCGTTATATGCTTGCAGTTCCTTAAATGTGACAGGCATAAATTGGCAGATATCAACACCGGCGTTTAATGCGTTGCCGCGTTTCATCATGAACTCGGACACTACGGATATATGGTTGTGTATATGACCGTACACAAGGAAGCTCCCGCGATGTGAGCCTTGCCATAATGCCATCGGGTAATGGCAGCAGATTATACGCCCCTGATCAAGCCCTGCAACCAGTATTTGCCCTATTTCCGCAAATTGCTCCCTATATTCCTGCTTTTTCAAAAAGTCAGAATCATGGTTGCCTATGGCAAGATGCTTGATTCCTTTAAGCCGCTTTACTATCCGCAATGCATTCTCATATCCACCCCGCCAGCAGAAGTCACCGACGATGTATACATGGTCGCCTTTGTGTACCCTACTATTCCAGTTTGCGATAAGTGTTTCATTCATTTCCTCTACCGATTCAAACGGCCGGTTACAATGCTTAATTATATTAGCATGCCCAAAATGCGAATCCGCAGTAAAATATACGCTCATGTTGCCCTACTTCCTTCCCTGTTTTGCTTCATTCGGATATCTTCCCTTGGTATTTTTATAAAACTGTTAACACAGGAGAACCGTCTTCTGCGATAGTCATTACCGTGTCATCGGTAAAGAAACATTTTTCGTTCTTAAACGGAAAATCCTTTGTTTTTATGTTATTAAACTCGTAAACAGAACCTACAATGTCACCAATTATTGCACCAAGCATAACATTAACCTCCATTTGTTTTTTTTATGATGAATTGATGGCAGGGCAGTAACTTCCTGCATCACAAAGCCCTTTTAAGGGTGTATTGGGAACTTCTCCAACCTCATCAACTCATCATATTTATTATGCATACATAACCTTGTAAAGTCCATTCTTTTGTCATGCAATGGAAGGGACATGGAGTGTATTTGTTCCATGTCCATTGATATACCACTGATTATGCTCAATTACTATGGTGACAGCCTACTCGACGTAATGTACGGTGTAAAAACAGCAAAAGAAGCGACAGATGAAGTTTGGAGCACCGAGGATGAAGCATGCTCATGCGGCTGCGACCACGACCATCACATAGAATAGATGCATGACGACGAGGGTGAATCCTAAAACTATTGCAAGTTAAGACATGGCTGAATAATCACCCTGAACATATTTAACACTCCTTCTGTTACTAATTGCTTTTTAATTACTACGGCTTTCTATACTTTTTTGCCATCTCCGTGATCACATTACCTATACTTTTGCGAAACTTCAGAGGCTGCAGAACTTCGACATGCTCGCCGTACTGCAGCACCCAGTAGCGCATTGCCTGTTCGTTGACGAATACTGCCACATCGACCGTATCGTTTGTTATGTTGGAAAACTCCGCGTCGTTTCCAAACCAGTCAAGGATATGCCCGACAATATGTTTATCAGCGCGGAAAATTACCCTAAACACATCACTGCCGCTCATCATATAAGGTCGTTGCTTCATGTATGACGTTAAATCCAACCCTCTGCTGTGACCGGGTATTTCACGTATTGAACGACGATCATATTTTATCTCACTTACATCACACATATAGTCGATTCGGTAGTGAAACAAGGTTTTTGCAAAATCGTGTGAGCAAATCAAATAATATATTCCATTCGCTATCACGATTTCATAAGGACTTGCAATGTACCTGCGCTTCGTGCCATCATCTTTGAGTTTGATGTGAGGCTGTTTATCTGTACCGTAACTCATATAGTGAAAGCGGATTTTTTTCCTGTTGGACATCGCTCTCAGAATCACCTTAATATTGTGAAAAATCATTTTGTTCTCGGGACGGTTTTTCGGCAGGGCATAGCTGCTTTTTACATG
Organism: Oscillospiraceae bacterium; assembly: GCA_009783555.1. Classification (GTDB taxonomy): domain Bacteria; phylum Bacillota; class Clostridia; order Oscillospirales; family Oscillospiraceae; genus WRMH01. The sequence goes on along the minus strand of WRDH01000003.1, from coordinate 108,542 downwards.
TTCACCGGAAAGATTGCCGATTTTCTTTATGAGAGCTTCACACTTGTCGTATGGAATGCATTTTGAAGACAGCAAACCGTCTATCAGTAACCGGACCTCGCTTTCCGAAAAATCATGATGATAATAGAAGTCCGAATAGAGGACATCAATATTGCCGCTTCTACTGTTTGTACGGGCAGCTCTGCTGCATACAACCCTTTTATTTTTATAGAATCGGTTCAGCTCCTTGAGATTTCGCCCAAGCGTGTGCTCGTCTATGGATATACCATAATCATCTTTAATATAAGATGCGATTTTTTTCCGTGTTAGCTTGTTCTCCACGTCGGAATATTTTCTCAATACTTCCAAAGCAAGCAGGATATTTACTTTATTGAGACTAAATTGTTCATTTTTATCCTCATCCAATGCAATTTGCTTCAGCCTCTTGAGATCTGCCTTGTTCGACTTTATGTTTGCCTGCTCATTGCCCGCAGTTTTACGTTTTATCTCTTTGCTCTTTGCCATATCCGGTAGGCCTCCCCGTTAAGTTTTATACTGACGAAATTGTAACATAGAGATGGGTATAAATATACACCAATTATAGAGATTCTAAATGAAAAAATGGTTAGGAATATGAATAAAATGTATTTATTTAAAGAAAAGAGACAGATGTGAGTAACAAAACACCCACACCTGTCGGAACATAATTGAATACTGTAGCTACTGCAAACCTCTATCAGTCGTCATCGTGGTCGTGACCGCCGCAGCCGCATGACTCGTCCTCTGCTTCATCTATTGCTTCTTCCGGGGATTTCATTCCAAACATCACAGCAAGCAGGCCGTCGCCGTACTTTTCAAGCATATTTTGCGGTAATACAAAAGTTTTTCCAATTAAATCATCCGACAGGGATGACCTGTCTTCACAGTCGAGCGTCAGCTTGAAGGAGACCTCGCCATCTCTTACATCAAGTTCAAAGTTGCCAAAAGCCATACCATAGTTTGCTCGTGCAAGATATTCTGCCACATTATGGCGCACTCCTTCGTCCGCATTGAGCGGTGCATATGCTTTGACACTAACAAAACTATCAAGACACCGTACCATCATGTTAGTTTTTTGCAGCTTGCCATCAAGCGGCATTACAATCTTAATATTGTTGCTTTCCGCATCTTCATCGTAGTTTAATTCATTCCTGTCAAAAAAGTCTTTGTACCATCCGTAAATTTCATTTGCTGCTGCCATAGTAAGTTACCTCCTAAATTTATTTGAGCTAAGTATAACACGCACTCTTAACATAGTCTATACTTCGTAAGAGAGAAAAGAGGAAGATGGAGCAATTTTGTTCCACGCCTCTTCTTTTTCATGAAGAAAAGTCTGGACTTTGCAAGGTTGTGTATGCATAATAATATATGATGAGTTGATGAGGTTTGAAATGGAGGATTAAGTTATGCTTGGTGCAATAATTGGTGACATTGTAGGTTCTGTTTACGAGTTCAATAACATAAAAACAAAGGGTTTTCCGTTTATGAACGAAAAATGTTTCTTTACCGATGACACAGTAATGACTATCGCTGTCGCTGATGCTTTGTTAAAGGGTGGAACAGCCGATAACTTTATTGATTCAATGAAAGAGATCGGCAGATTATATCCGAACTCCGGTTTTGGCGGAGGATTCTATAAATGGCTTTTCTCAGACAACCGTGAACCGTATAACAGCTTTGGCAACGGTTCAGCGATGCGTGTTTCTCCCTGCGCATGGTTCGCGGACTCGCTGGAAGAAGCGGAACAACTCGCCGAAAGGTCGGCTGCAGTGACTCACAATCACCCTGAAGGCATCAAAGGCGCGCAAGCGACCGCTTCCGCGATATATCTTGCCAGATTTAACACGTCAAAAGATGCAAAGGGTATAATAAAGGAGTATGTTGAAAATACATATGGCTATGACCTGAGTCGTACGCTTGATGAAATCCGTCCGGTTTATAAATTCAACGAAACTTGTCAGGAAACCGTGCCGGAAGCAATCATTGCATTCCTTGAAAGCAACGGCTTTGAAGACGCAATACGTAACGCGATTTCTCTCGGCGGCGACAGCGATACACTCGCCGCAATAACAGGAAGTATTGCCGAAGCAGCTTATGGCATTCCGACAAAAGATTATATTGATGGGTCAATGGGCGACTATAAGCGCAATTATATTATAGAGGGTACATTTCTGATATTGGATGATAAACTTTCATCAGTTATAAATGCATGGCTCGATAGCGACAAGCTAATGGGTGGCATAGCCAGAAGAGGAAAAATTACAGAAGAATTCTCAAAACCGCACACAATTTAAGCAAACTTCCGCGTAACTGAATCACAGTGCGCAAATCTCCATTTTGGGCTTAAGTCATATCAAATGGAAGATAAATGGGAAGCGTACTTCGAAAATGGACGAATTCATTTCCATCGCTCATGGACAGATGCAAAAATATATGAAGCGGCTCTCCGTAAAACTGAAGATTACTACACAATATCCGAAATCCTTGTTGAACGTGACACAGAAATTTATAGTAATACAGATGATAATAAAGATATCGATACGTTCGGTTTCCTGGTTGGCAGTAAAATATTGGGACAAAACGTTAACCCTCCGATTGGCACAAGCAACGCAGACGTTCTGAGCGGCTGGAGCACATTCGGAAAAATGATATTGTAAGGAAAGATATCCGAATGGTTGTTGAACACAACAGAATCGTCCCCCTGTGTTCGGGGGACGGTTCTCCTGTGTTAATAGTTTATGACAATACCAAGGGGTAAATATATTTTACATGTTAAATATAGCATTCCATGCGTCTTCCTTTACATGACGAAGAATATGGACTTTACAAGGTTATGTATGCATAATAAGAATCATGATGAATTGATGAGGTTGGAAAAGTACCCAATACGCCCCCTAAAGGGTTTTGTGATGCAGGAAGTAACTGCCCTGCCATCAATTCATCAAAAATATGATTGGAGATAAAATTATGGCTGCAATAAATAAAAAACCTGAAAATCAACATTTACACAGAACCAGACTTACATCTCCGCTTCTTCGTTTCAAAAAGGTGGTTTTGATAGAATTCAAAAATTCCGAGGGTGAAGTATGCAAATTCTCACTTGATATAGAAGAAGCTGACCGTAGTCATTATGAATTTTCCATTGATGAAATGAGGAAGTTAGAAGAGAAACTGGATGGCAAAAGTCTGGATGCAGAGTTAAAAAATGAAATTGATAATCACATAGGCTCCACCGCATCAGCTGTTGCGGATTTTCTGGATTCTTATGGTATTATTTATGAGCAATTTCATAATTTTAGGAAACCTTACGGTCTTTGAAGATATCAAAAAGCTTTGCTGGTTGATGCTCTAAAAATCTCTATTCTTATGTGTATATTATTTGACTTAATAATCTAATCAGTATCGGTGATGCTCGTATCAGCTTCATCGTAATCCACATCTATATCAACATCACCATCAACTGCAACAGTCTCATCAAGCCACCCGGTTACGCGTTCTCTGCCGGAATCCCACAGTACTCTCGCCCAAACGGATGCGCCGGTGGCTTCGTTTAAGCCTTGGAAGAAGTCAACAACTACATCACGTGTTTCAATAAACAACTCGCCGGTCAGTATGCCGGTGTCATAAGCCGCAGATAATATTGAGTCGCTATCCGATGGTTCGGATATGTCTTCACTGTCATCTTCTGTATCATCAACTATGTATGCAGGCTCTTCTGCAGGTACCGGCGCGGGTTGCGGGGCTTGATGCGAAGGATGTGCAGGTTCGTGTGTATCAGAGGAGGTTCCTGCTCTTATTGATGCAAAAATCCCAACAAATATAAGTGTATGCACAAGCATAACAGATATAACAATTGTTACTGCTTTTTTATGCACGTAACACCATTCTATGAATTGCTCAAACGCTGTAAGCTCAGTGTTATTATTGTTATTATTTAATGGCATTATAGTTTTCCTCCGTTTCTTAGGATATAGTAATCTTTAGTGTAACATATGCTAACATACTAGAATAATTGAATTGTGGATTGCCACACCGTCTGCGGACGGTTCGCAATGACGGTATTTGGCTAGCTGTTTCCGTAGTTGCATGCTCATTATACCACACGGCACGGTGCAAAAATACACCATTTTGCGAAATATCCATTAACTTCTTAAGAAATTCTTCAGAAATGCGTATGTTTGTTTGTAAGATTTTTGTTTTATCCTTTCATTGTCGCAACATGGCATAACAACAATTGAAAGGATGTGGTATAATTATGAATGATTAAACTTTATTACATTACATTTCTTGCAACTTAAAACAACGGAGGGCAGGCACAATGTTTGATATTTTGATCTGTGACGACGATAAGGAAATAGCGGGAGCTATTGCTGTGTACCTTGGTAATGAAGGGTATAAAACACATCAGGCGTACAACGGCAAAGAGGCTCTGCTTGTTCTCGAAGAGCACGATATAAAGCTCATTGTTATGGATATCATGATGCCGGAGCTTGACGGGCTCAGTGCAACGATGGAAGTACGCAAAAGCCGCAACATCCCAATCATAATGCTCTCTGCGAAAAGCGAAGACACAGACAAAATCATAGGCCTGTCCGCAGGAGCCGATGATTACATCACAAAACCATTTAACCCGCTTGAACTTATTGCGCGTGTAAAAAGCCAGCTCCGCCGTTATACGGTACTCGGCAGCTTACCTTCACCCGAGGAAGGTGTGTTCACAGTCGATGGATTAACCATTGACGACAACCACAAAACCGTAACAGTAGACGGCGAAGACGTCAGGTTAACGCCGCTCGAATACAAAATCGCGCTGCTCCTGATACGCAATCCCGGAAGAGTGTTTCCGATTGACGAAATATATGAGCGGGTATGGGGAGAGGATGCGTTTTCAGCGGACAACACAGTTGCCGTACATATACGGCGAATCCGGGAAAAAATAGAAATTGACCCGAAAAATCCAAAATATTTAAAGGTGGTATGGGGAATTGGATACAAAATTGAAAGGCTGGACAGCCGTTAGAATAATATGCTTCATATTGATACTTGTGCTCTTTTTTACGGCACTTAACAGAGCTATTTCTGTAATTATTACAGGTGATGAAACAAGAGTTCATCCCGACATTGTGTTTGTAGATTTATCTGCAAACCAGTATTTCTTTGAACATCATGCGGATACGCATTGGATTTATAACAGTTTAGCGATATTAGCGCGGTTTAGAAGCGAAGAATCAATCAGAGCCGGAGAACATTTGATGTGGGTTGAGCATTATAACGTGTCTATACGAGATTATTATGATGACTGGTGGCATCATTCCGAGTATGAGAGCCCGATTGACAATGACCGCAATATCTTTGAAAGCACTGACTCTGCTCATACAGTACCGAATGTAGAACTACATCAGTATTTATATGAGATCAGAGAAAGGTTTTACATGTCGTATCATGCCGATTGGGATATCAACGAAGAATATCCTGAAGAGTTCTTTAGCGTCGAACGATGGCTTCAGCTTCATTCTCCCGATCGGGTTTATTTTTATGTCTCAATTCCGCTCACCAATCAAACGACTGCAGATGACCTTCATATGCACGAAGCAAACGCAATCAGGTCTCAATTATCATTATTCCAAAACGCACAAGAGCGCTTGGGTCAGATCGAGGGGTTTTTGTATTACATAGGTATTAAATCAACTCCGGCGGATGAATCCGATGAATCACTTGTTGTTTTTAGTAATGTTCATGAAGGTCAACAAAATTCTGAATTTTTTAAGACTTTCCCCGTTTACGCCATCACAACAAGGTCTAATTTCGGTTTATCCTCCATTACACATTTTGACAGCAATACCAATCCTTATCGTTATCTCGATTATGATATACCCGGTGATGTGGAGATATTCATTGCATTTACTCCACAGGTAGTAGACGCTCAAAACGAAATCTTCTCGGCAGCTCGCAACGCATATATACGTGACTTCACTATAATTGCGATTTCCGCTATTCTGGCACTTGGATTGATTATTGTTTTGATGGTTGCCGCAGGCAGGAAACACAAGGTTGTCGAGGGAGAGTCCGCTGAAATAAGTACCCAAACAAGTAAAGTACATTTTATACCGATTGACAAACTTTATTTAGATTTCAGTTTAGCACTGCTGGCCGGCTGGGTTGCACTTGTCTTTATCTTTACCGTGAGGATATCCTACACTGTTACGCAGCATATGAATGTTACAGCATTGAATCTGTTAGCATTAGCATTCATATTATCGACTGTGCCGTTCCTGCTCATTTGGTTAACAAGCCTGTCAAAGCGTATAAGAGCCGGGAAGTTTTGGAAGCATACATTAGTATATGCGATTCTATACAGTTGTATCTTTGGTTCTCTCCGATTTATCTTCCGCTCTGCAAAAGCTTTGTGGGCAGGTACAGTGATGACATTCAAAGTCATTGTCATCTCAGGCACAGTATTTTTTACAATGTTTTTTGTTGGTTTTATCGGAGCCGAATTCCGAAATATCGGCTTGCTGCTCTTTGTGATTTTATTAGTCACATCAGGCGTTGCAGTTCTTCTGCTTATGTATGCCCGCCGTATCCGCAAGCTTGAACAAGGAGCACGCGATGCCGTTCAAGGTAAGTATTATCCCCCGATAGAAGCAGGCGGCGGCGAGCTCGGGAGTATTGCAAACTCCATAAACAACATTTCGGCAGGCATAAACACAGCCGTTGAAGAACGCATGAAGAGTGAGCGGCTGAAAACAGAGCTTATTACCAATGTTTCACATGACATCAGAACACCGCTGACATCAATTATCACATACACAGACTTGCTGGAGCACGAAGGACTCAACTGCGAAAAAGCACCGGAATACCTTGAAATATTAAAGCAAAAATCCTTGCGGCTGAAATCCTTGACAGATGAACTCTTTGAAGCTGCGAAGGCATCAACAGGTAATATAGATGTGAACCTTGCGGATTTGAATATCGTTTCTTTAATAGATCAGGTTTTAGGTGAGCTTGATAATGCCGTAAAAGCATCAGGACTTGATCTGAGGGTTAATCTTCCCGATAAGCTACTCGCAGTCGCTGATGGCAGGCTCATGCAGCGTGTTATGGAAAACCTGTTGTCAAATGTGTTCAAATATTCACTACCCGGCTCACGTGTTTACCTTGATGCTGTGCAAACAGATTCTTCACATGTCCGTATTGATCTAAAAAATATTTCAACGCAGGAGCTAAACTTCGACCCCTCTGAGCTGACCGAACGCTTCAAGCGCGGCGACGACTCACGAGCTGACGGCGGCAGCGGCTTGGGACTGTCAATCGTACAAAGCTTCATGGACGCACAAAACGGCAGCTTCCACGTCTCAATAGACGGCGACCTGTTCAAAGCTACAATGTTCTTACCCGCTGTTTCGCACGATACAGAGCAGAAATTATAAGATGTATAATAGCTGCTTGGAGGGTATCCAAAACTTTTTATAGTTTCAGGCAGCACACAAGTTTTGCCGACCAATGCAAGTTTCCACTACCGTGCTAGTGCATTGGCTGGAACTATAAAAAGTTTTCGGATACCCTCCAAGCAGCTAAGCTCTATTCGTATACGCTGCTCTTACTTCTGCTGAGAAGAATAGCGAGCCCATAGCGCAGATTATATCATCTTCCCCTGCCATATCAAGTGCTTCGGAAACACCAATGTTAACTGCAACGCAGTCGATTACCGGTGCTCCGAAGCGTTTTAGTTTTGCTGCAAGCTCGCAGGACTCCATTGCACGCAGGTTGTCGGGTTTTACGGTGACAAAAGCTTTTGCAAACTGCACAATAGGTGATATCATGGCATCCAGGTCTTTGTCCGCCATAACACCTATGATAAATATCACTTTTTTCTCACCCGTGTCGCCGAAATGACTGTACAAACTCTCGGCAGTCGCTACCATCCCCTGCGGATTATGCGAGCCGTCAAGAATGAAAACAGGATTATATCCCAGCACTTCAAACCTACCGGGCCATCTCACCGTTTCAATGCCATTAACAATATTCTCATCACTTATATCATAACCCTTTTTGCGTAGTATTTCTGCCGCTGTGATTGCAACTGCAGCATTCTTTGGTTGATATGCACCAATTAGAGGAAGCAGTATCTTTCCGTACGGCTCAAAGCCGAACTTTATTCCGCTTAGTGAAAATTCTTGATCAGTGATTCTGTTAAAATCGGCAAAACTCAAGCTTGCACCACGCTCTTTTGATACACGCTCGAAAACCTCCACCACATCAGGTACACCGCCATAGACCAGCACATCACCGCCAGGTTTAGTAATACCTGCTTTTTCGCCTGCAATGTCCCTTAATGTCGGTCCAAGTTCCTTAACATGGTCATAACCGATTGCTGTAATGACCGCAAGCTCAGGTGTCTCAATAACATTTGTAGAATCAAGCCTGCCGCCCATCCCGACTTCCAAAACAACAATGTCGCATTGCTTTTTATGGAAGAACAGCATTGCTAAAGCGGTAACAAGTTCAAACTCTGTAGGGCTGTCAATCATTGCGTCAGCAAAGTGGCGAATCTCATCTGTAAGCTCCACAAGTTCATCATCGCTGATATATTCACCGTTTATCTGCATACGTTCATTAAAACAAATAACAAAAGGAGAAATAAATAACCCCGTCCTGTACCCTGCTTCTTGTAAGATAGAAGCGATACAAGCACATGTAGATCCTTTCCCGTTAGTACCTGCAACATGAACAAACTTCAGCTTTTTCTCAGGATTACCGAGAGCGCACAACAACTCCTGAGTCCGTTCCAAACCCGGTTTACTCCCCTGCCATTTTATACTATGAATGTAGTCAAGTGTTTGTGATATGCTCAAAACCTATCCCCTTCTTCTCTACTAAACTATACCATAGATTTTTTTCAAGATATAGACTTTTTTATTAAAAGCGTGTACAATTGGACTTCATCTACACTTTGGCAAAGGAGTTTTCGGCATGATATCTGAGAAAATGATTAAGCTCACACAGGGTAACAGTGTTATTCGGGCTATGTTTGAAGAAGGAAAAAAGCTTGCCGCTATTCACGGGCATGAAAATGTCTATGACTTTAGTCTCGGAAATCCGAGTATCCCCTCGCCATCCGCTGTAAATGCTGCCATCATAGATATAGTACAAAATGAAGACCCGATTTCGTTACACGGATATATGAGTAACATTGGCTATCCTGAAGTTCGCGAAGAGGTTGCCTTATCACTCAATAAAAAATTTGATACAAAGTTTGATAAAAACAACATCATAATGTCCGTAGGAGCCGCGGGCGGTCTGAACGTTGTACTAAAAACGCTTATTAATCCGGGTGATGAGGTTATTGTTATATCGCCGTTTTTTGTCGAGTACGGTAACTATGTCAACAATTACGATGGTAAACTGGTAATTGTTCCGGCATGCCGCATGGATTTCCGGCCAAACCCGGAAACATTGCTTGCAGCTGTGACAAAAAAGACAAAAGCTGTTATTCTAAATTCTCCAAACAATCCGACCGGGGTCGTTTACCCGGAGGAAACAATTAAAGCACTCGCCGAAGTTTTAGAAAAAAAATCAAAGGAATACGGTTCGCCGATCTATATAATCTCTGATGAACCTTATCGCGAATTAGTTTATGACGGTATTAATGTCCCGTTTATACCAAATTTCTATAAAAATACGATTGTGTGCTACTCATGGTCAAAATCACTCTCGTTACCGGGTCAGCGTATCGGTTATATTGCACTTCCGGGCGATTTGGATGATTTTGACTTAATATTTGACGCAGCAAGTATTGCAACGCGTATTCTCGGTTACGTTAATGCACCTGCACTCATACAAAGAGTCGTGTCGAGATGCCTTGATGAGCAAACAGACATTGATGCGTATGATGCCAACAGAAAACTACTTTACAACGGACTAAAAGACCTCGGTATTGAGGCGGTTTACCCGCAAGGCGCATTCTACCTTTGGTTAAAAACCCCGGGCAGTGATAAGGAATTCATTACTTCAGCGAAAAAGTACAATCTTCTGATGGTTCCGGGTTCGGCTTTCACCAGCCCCGGCTACGCAAGAATCGCATACTGCGTATCATACGAAACAATAGAACGCTCTCTCCCCGCATTTAAAAAGCTTGCGGAGGAGCTTAAACTGATATCCTAAATCCTAACAACGAGGTATAAAGAAATGGAAAACAAAAAAATAATCCTTTCAGGAATACAACCTACCGGTATAGCGACTTTGGGTTCATATCTTGGTGCACTGAAGAACTGGGCAGCACTTTCTGATGAATATGATTGTTATTATACGGTAGTAGACATGCATGCAATTACTGCGCGGCAAGTACCCGCCGACCTTCGCAGAACACAGTATGAACAAGTTGCCATACTGATTGCATGCGGTATTGATCCGGGAAAAAACACATTGTTCATCCAGAGTCACGTCCCTGCACACGCACAACTCGCTTGGGTGCTCAATTGTTATACAATGTTCGGCGAGTTATCGCGTATGACGCAATTTAAGGACAAATCCGCCAAAAATGATGAAAATATAAATGCCGGGTTGTTTACTTACCCAACATTGCAAGCTGCCGATATTCTCCTGTATCAGGCGGATCTTGTTCCTGTCGGAGCAGACCAGAAGCAACATGTTGAACTAACAAGAAATATTGCAGTCCGCTTTAATGGGATATATGGTGATGTCTTCAAGCTGCCCGAGCCTTATATTCCCGAAGTCGGTGGAAAAATTATGGATTTGCAAACACCGACACGGAAAATGTCAAAATCCGAAATTGCGGATGGAGGCTGCATCCTTATGCTTGATAAGCCTGAGGATATTCTTCGTTCATTTAAGCGTGCCGTAACAGACAGTGAGACATGCATACGTTTTGATCCCGACAATAAGCCGGGCATATCAAATCTTATACAAATATATTCAGTATGCACCGGTAAGGAATACACGGATATAGAAAATGAATTTTCCGGTAAAGGTTATGGTGATTTTAAGCCTGTTGTCGGCGAAGCTGTTATTGAGCTTCTTCGTCCGATACGTGAGGAAACGCGAAAAATCCTTGCAGACAAAGCATATCTTGAAAATGTCTTCAAGGAGGGTGCAGAAAAAGCTTCTTATACGGCAAATAAAACACTTCGCAAGGTATATAAGAAAATAGGGTTTATAGACTCATTTCTTCCGGCGAAAGCTCAACGGTAGCTATCACCTTTGAATATTCAGGCTTACGTTTTGTCGGTTCATACCGGAATGCGCCGCATTGACCGTCGCTTAACATTATGCCTCTTCTTCTGCAAACAACCTCGTTAAGTCCCGCGAGTGCAATGCCATAACGGCAATATGAGCAACTGGGTGCTATATTCTTTCTAAAAAGCAAGATGCCACTCCCCTTTCCCGGATAATTGTTTTGCTTTGCAGGTTATTGTATCATTATTTTTCGTATGATACAACTTTTTTGTGTTTGTTATCTCTGATAGACATACAATGTAAGGATTGCATTGTATTGCTACAATAGTGATCTTAGCATTTATTTATCCATACTTTGATAAAATTCTTGCATTTGTGAACAAATTAAGATACAATTTAAATATTAAAAAATTATTAATGAGGGGTGTAAAATGAAGAACTTAAAAATGAGAACTAAGCTGATGGTCGGTTTTGGAACTGTAATCCTGCTAAGTGTTGCGTTGACCGTTTTAGCAATTATTTCACTGAGTAATACGCAGGACAACTATCAGAACAAGCTCGATTATTCGCAGACCCGCGTACAGACAATTTTGGAGATATATGCGGAGGTATTTGATTTACGCAGAATCGCAAGCACGATTCACGCATACAGCGGCGATGAGAATACTGTGCGTACAAACGCTGCTGAGGGCGAGGTAGTATTTGATTCGCTTTACAGCAACATTGGGCGATATATAACGTTAGTACGAGACGATAAGGCACTTACAACCGCACAAATCAACGAGCTTGTAGGTAAAGCTGAAAATATGAGATCTACTACACAACAATATAAACGGGACATATTTGATCCTACTGTTGCATTTGCTCTGGAAGGTGATTCCGCAGCCATTTCGGCAAACTACGCTGCGAATGGCTCAATCTTAACACAATTTTCAAGTGAAATCTATCTGATAAAGGATGGTGAGTATGATCTGTCATACGTTCTCATCGCCGCAACATCCGCAGAGGCTGATACATTTGAATTGATTTTCATAGTTGTTGCAATCATCATTGTTATTATTTCCGCAGTTTTGGCACTTTACATAGCAGCCGATGTAAGCAAGCCGCTCAGTATGGTTGACAAGTGGATTGCCGTAACCGCCCAAGGTATCATCACCTGGTCTGAAGAAGAACGCAGACTTCTCGATAAGTACGCTTTACGGATGGATGAAATCGGTTCAATGATGAAGTCATATATAAAGCTTGTTGAATATATCGGCACAATCAGTAAGTCACTATCCCGAATAGCCGAGGGTGATTTGACCATTGAAGTACATCCGAAATGTGACGAAGACCAGCTTTCACACAGTCTTATGGGAATGCTCCGCGATCTCAACAACATGTTTGCCGAAATAAACTCAGCCTCCGCACAAGTATCGGCAGGCTCCAAACAAATAGCAGATGGTGCGACGGCTCTTGCACAGGGTTCAACAGAGCAGGCAGCATCTGTCGAGGAGCTTTCGGCATCAGTTTCGGAAATCGCTTCAAAAACAAAAGTAAACGCCGAATTAGCAGGACGTGCCGCCACTTTGGCAGGTTCAATGATGCACAACGCGGAAAAAGGCAGCGGTCAAATGGATGAAATGACCAGTGCCGTTAAAGATATCAACGCAGCCAGTCAAAGCATCAGCAAGGTTATCAAAGTCATTGATGATATTGCGTTCCAAACAAATATTCTCGCTCTCAACGCCGCAGTTGAAGCCGCTCGCGCAGGTCAGCACGGTAAGGGTTTTGCGGTTGTTGCCGAGGAAGTCCGCAACCTCGCAGCCAAGAGCGCGGAAGCGGCAAAGGATACCGGCGGGCTCATCCAAAACTCAATGGAGAAAGCCGAACTGGGTGCGCGTATTGCAGGAGATACTGCAGAGAGCCTTAACGAAATCGTTGCAGGAATTAAAGAAAGTACCGAGATTGTCAGCGAAATCGCAAAGTCATCCGATGAGCAGACGCAAGGTATTGGACAGATTGACAGTGGTATAAATCAAGTGGCACAGGTCGTGCAGCAAAACAGTGCAACAGCCCAAGAAAGTGCTGCCGCCAGTGAAGAAATGAGCGGGCAATCATCCATGCTGGAACAGCTTATTTCTAAGTTTAAGTTAAGCAGCCAAGGCAATACGTTCCGCAGCCTGCCTCCGTCGGCATCTCAGGCAAATAACCCCGCTTCACTGCCGGCAATGGATTCTGTATACGATTCAACACTTAATGAGGAATTTGGTAAATATTAAGAAGCTAAACTCATATGTTTTGTCCTTGCGAATTCTCTTTACACGGTAGAACTCGCAAGGACTTTTTTGTTACATGAGAACCACGGTTAGGTTATTTCTGTTCCTTTTTCCACTGCTCTATCTGAGCCATGCGTTCTGCAACTCTCACTTCCTGACCTTGCCCGGTCGGTCTGTAGTACTTGCGGTCTATCAGCGAATCGGGTAAGCACTGCATTGTACTCAGCTTGTCCTCTTCGTCGTGGGCGTAGACATAATTCTTACCATAACCGAGGTCCTTCATCAGCTTTGTCGGAGCATTTCGGATTTGCATTGGAACGGGCTCTGCCAGCATGTTTTGAGCATCGGAAGCAGCTTCGCCATATGCAATGTACAGGGCGTTAGACTTTGGTGCCAGTGCCATGTATGTTACGGCATGTGCGAGGTGAACACTGCATTCCGGCATACCTATGAAGTGGCAGGCTTGGTACGCAGCCACCGCTATTTGCATTGCCCGGCTGTCCGCCATTCCTATGTCTTCGCTTGCAAAACGCAGAACACGTCTGGCAACATATAATGGGGTCTCCCCTGCTTCGAGCATTCTTGCGAGCCAGTAGATTGATGCGTCCACATCGCTGTTTCGCATGGATTTATGGAGCGCGGATATTATATTGTAATGCTCTTCACCGTTTTTGTCGTACATCAGGGATTTTTTGCTTATGCATTGTTCGAGCATTTCCATTGTAACAGTAATGCTTGTTTCATCACTTTCGCCGTTGAGAATTACCATTTCCAATGTACTCAGCGCAACACGGGCGTCTCCGTTTGCGAAGTTTGCGATAATGTTCAGCATTTCATCGGTAATATTGATTTTTTTATCTTCAAAGGCTCTGGGGTCTTTTATTGCGTTACTAAGCAGTTCCAGTAAGTCTTCCTGCCCGAGAGTATTGAGCACAAATACACGGCATCTTGATAAAAGTGCGGAATTTACTTCAAATGAAGGGTTTTCCGTTGTTGCACCTATAAGCACAATGCTTCCCTTTTCTACAAAAGGCAGAAATGCATCCTGTTGAGCTTTATTGAATCGATGTATTTCGTCTACGAACAGAATAGTCTTATCACCCATGACACTCATACGGTCGGCATGGTTCATAACGTCTTTTATTTCCTTGATTCCGCTTGTTACCGCACTGAAGTTAATGAATTCCGCTTTTGTCCTACCTGCGATTATTCGTGCCAGCGTTGTTTTGCCGACACCGGGCGGTCCCCAGAATATCATTGAGGATACCATGTCTTTGTCTATCATTTGACGAAGCACTTTTCCTTCGCCCAACAGATGGTTTTGCCCTACAAATTCGGGCAAATCGCGCGGTCGCAAACGGCTTGCCAACGGTCCCATCGGCTGATTACTATCATATAATGACGTCTGTCTTTCACTTATCTTCATTTACACAACTATTTCCACTGCCTTGTGGCAGTTTTCTATCTCCACCTGTTTATGTTTTCCGCCGTCTTCTCCGTCTACAGCCCAGGCTACTTCTTCTTCGAAGATGAACTTTACCTTTGAGGCGTGCAGCATTCTAAAATTGTCGCCTTCGTATGTTTTTACTGTCAGGCTTGACATTATTTCCAGAAAGTCAGCGGGTACAACAGGTTGCTTGACCAGAATTACCTCGAATAGTCCATCTGCAAGGTCTATTTTGTCAGGGTTAAGCTTTATGAAACCTCCGACCGATGTTGAGTTTGTTACTCCTCCGAAGATAAATTCACCTTTGATTGTTTTCCCATCATATTCGACGATTGTTTTTCTCGGTTTTATTGCAGTTACATCAGCGATACCGCTAAGTACATACGCAAAATGTCCCAGTGAGCGTTTTGCGCTTTGAGGGGTCAGGTATGAAACTCCTGTAAATGCACCGAATGCTGCTATATATGTAAAGTGTCTGTCGTGGAATTTTCCTATATCGAGAGTTCTGGGGGTGCCGGACAGGATTGTTTGCGCGGCTTTTGAGGGGTCTTTTGACAAAGCGAGTGTAATTGCTACATCGTTTGAAGTCCCTTTAGGAATGTAGCCTATCGGAATAGATGCTTTTGAACGAAGCAATCCGGAGATAACGCCGCTTAATGTTCCGTCACCTCCGACGCAAACTACTAAATCATGTTTAGTTGCATGTTCATATGCCAGTTCCTCCGGTGTCTTTTCATTGGAAAAAAACACAGTTACATTGTAATCAGCAGCGCAGAGCTGTGACACGATTGTGCCGAGGGCTGTTTTTGAAAGCCCCCGGCCGGAATGCGGGTTTATTATTAGCATCATGTTGCGAGTCATTGTTACTCTCCAAGTGTTGTGCGGATAAATTTCTACTTAATTATTCTGACCTTTGTGACACCTTCAACTTTTGCCAATGCATCTTCAAGACCGTCTGCCAACTTGTCAACATCAAGAATTGTGTAAGATACTTTTTTGTCTTTTGCTCCTGCGTTGAGCATATTTTCAATGTTTAAGCCAAGCTTTGATATAACCCATGTTATATTTGAAATCATGTCCGGTATATTATCATGAATTATACATATACGAGGGTCATTGGCCATGCGCGGAAGCACTGCTCCCGGCAGGTTTACGGAGTTGATAATATTACCGTTTTCTATATACTCGATAATTTGTGCAGCAGCCATGCTTACGCAGTTGTCCTCGCTTTCCGGTGTAGAAGCGCCAAGGTGAGGGATTGCAATTACACCTTTTGCTCCTGCCGTTTTTGCGTTCGGGAAGTCTGTCACGTAGCAAGATACATGCCCCGATTCCAATGCTGCCAGTATATCGTCATCGTTGACGAGTTCTGCACGTGCCGCATTGATTATCCGGACTCCGGGTTTCATTTTCGCGATGGTTTCTTTGTTAATAAAATGCTTTGTCGCTTCCATGTATGGCACGTTTACGGATATATAATCGCTGTTCTTGTATATCGCGTCGAGGTCGTCAACTTTTTTGACAGATGCCGAAAGATTCCATGCAGCATTTACCGATATATACGGGTCGTATCCATATACATCCATGCCGAGTCCGAGTGCCGCTTCGGCGATTTTTGCACCGATTGCACCAAGTCCGATAACTCCGAGCTTTTTTTCCAGAACTTCCGGTCCGACATATTGGGCTTTTTGCTTCTCGACAAGTGCCGGGATATTGTCGCCTTCGGATACAATTGTTTTTACCCATTCGATACCACCGACTATATCACGCGAGGATAAGAACAATGCGCATATTGCCAGCTCTTTAACAGCACCTGAGTTTGCACCTGGTGTGTTGAATACTACAATGCCTTCTTCAGCACAGCGGTCTATCGGAATATTGTTATAACCTGCGCCGGCACGGGCTATGCAGAGAAGCTCATTGCCGAACACCATGTCGTGGATTTTTGCGCTTCTAAGCATAAGCGCATGATGGTCTTCAAGCTCCACTCCCACAGTATACTTTTCGGTGTTAAATAACTCCAGTTTTTTTGATTTTATATTATTGAGAAGATTTACTTTGTACATAAATACATTTACCTTTCCTTACTAATTTTTAGCTTCGAACTCGCGCATGAAAGCGGCGAGTTTTTGTGTGCCTTCAATCGGCATGGCATTGTATATTGATGCTCTCATACCGCCAACCGCACGGTGACCTTTGAGGGTGTCAAAGCCTGCTGCTTTTGCTTCTTTGATAAATTTGTCGTCAAGCTCTGCGCTTGTTGTTCTGAAGGTTACGTTCATGTCGGAGCGTGCATCTTTATCCGCGCAGCCGATGAACATTTTACTGTCATCAAGTACGTCGTAGAGGTATTTTGACCTTTCGGCTTTCAGTTTTGCCATTGCTTCTACTCCGCCTTGTTTTTCGAGCCATTTCAGGACAAGCCCGAGCATATATAGTGTATATGTCGGCGGTGTGTTGTTCATGGAATCTGATTCTATCATAACTTTGTAGCTTAAAAGCTTTGGTGTTAGCGGGTGTTCGTGCCCTGCCAGTTCTTTGTTTATTATTACAACGGCTGCGCCTGCGGGTGCCATGTTTTTCTGCACGCCGCCGTATATAATTCCAAATTTAGAGACATCGAGCGGAAATGATAAAATGTTTGAGGACATGTCACAAACCAGCGGTACATCACCTGTTTCCGGGATGTACTTCCATTCAGTGCCATAAATTGTGTTGTTTGAGCAGTAGTGGAAATATGATGCATCGGGAGATACTTTTATATCCTTTTGCTCAGGAATGTATGTGTGATTTTTGTCTTCCGATGAGCATGCTATGTTGATTTCGCCGTATTTTTTTGCTTCTTTCATTGCTACGGTTGAGAAGTTGCCGGTAAGCGCGTAGTCGGCTTTTCCGGTTTTTCCGATAAGGTTGAGGGGGATTGCCGAAAACTGCATTGTTGCTCCGCCTGCCATGAATAATATTTCATGCGTATCCGGGATGTTCATTGCTTTTTTTAGATCTGCTTTGGTTTCCTGAAAGATTCCATCATATACTTTTCCTCTGTGGCTCATTTCCATGACGGACATTCCGGTACCCTTGTAGTTTGTCATTTCGGCGGCGGCTTCTTCAAGAACCGGCAGCGGTAATACCGACGGTCCTGCTGAGAAATTAAAGATTCTTTCCATTGACATATATACCCTCCTATTTATTTTGTTCTCGCATTTTTCTTGGAATAAAGTATATATTATATGACTTTTTGTGTCAATTTTTTTCTCGCGGCGGTGTTGATATAATGTCTTTTTTCTCTCCAATGTTGATATAATGATTAGTGGTTACAGATTAGCAGGTATTACTTTGTACAATACCATATTTTTCGGGGAAAGTTGGATCCAATTGCATTATTGTGATTAGTCTGCGTGCTGCGCCATCAGGTGTGTATCTTCCTGCTTCCCAAGATTCAACCGTCTTCTTCGACACCCCAAGAACCAATGCAAAAATGCTCTGCGACATTCCTAATACTCTGCGTGTTTCGTGCGGATTTTTCACACTTTTATGTAGAAGTGACGGAAGTGACTTTACTACCATCGCAGCATCATCGCACTATTGACATTGCATACACATTGTCATATAATGTGCCTAAGGAGTTGATGATTATGAAAACTGCAAATTACAACATAAGGCTTAATCCGGCTATAAAAACCAAGGCGGAAGAAACATATGCCGAATTTGGTCTGAACTTAAGCGAAGCCATAAACGTGTTTTTGCATATGTCAATCAAGTGGGCAGGCTTTCCGTTTGATGTCCGCAATCCAAGGTTGAATGCAGAAACTCTGTTGGCTGTTCAAGAGACCGAACAGATTTTAGACGAATACGCAAGCGGCTCTCGTTCACCAAAAACCATTGCAAATGTGAGCGATCTGTTTTCGGCTATGGACGCTGAAGATAAAATGGAGGGGGATGATGTATAAATACACCCCCGATTACACCACAAGGTTCAGAAAAAACAGACGTTTGATGATAAAACGCAGATACGATATGTCCAAACTTGAGACAACCATTGATTTACTGTTAAAAGGTGAACCCATGCCTCCAAATTACAGCGACCATCCCCTTAAAGGGAATTTCGCCGGTTATCGTGAATGTCACGTAGGCGGAGAGGGCGACTGGCTGTTGATATACAAGGTGCATAATGACATGCTTGTCCTCGTCTTAACTGCGACCGGTACTCATGCTGATTTATTTGAGTGAAACCAATTTTGTATCAATTTTCCCCGTACTCATCGTCTAACTTACGGCGTAGCCGTTTTCGGCTGCCTGCCAGCACTATGAACACAATAATCGACACAATGATTACGAGTACCATTCCCGCAATGCCGCCATAGAATAGTAATTCTCCGGGTGTAAATGACATTTTTCCTCCTGAGTTTCACTGCCAAATTATCATAGGTTATTTGACATACCTGTATTTGCCATATCGTATCAGTTAACCCATTTTGATATTCTAGAAATTGTACTAAACAATGTCGATTATCCTCTAAATCTGATTATCAAAGAATCTTCATCAAGAACATTTCTAAGTGGTAATGATATTCCTTCTAGGTTGTTTGCACCACAATATAGAGCCATCATGACCCCATCATATCCCACAGGTGCTAAAAATACAATTTCAGCAACACAATAATAACCCCACCGCCCCTGAATCCAATCCCACTCAGATCGAAGCCATTCAAACGAATAATAAATGTCGTAATTGTTACCGTAATAGCTAACATAAGGCGTATGGTTTTTTATCAATGAGTAGCACATTGTCTCGATGAACATTGCTTTACCATTGCCGGCCGAGCCGTAGACTATAGTGTTACCTTCGCTCGTTATCGGGATACCTTCTAGGTACTCCCAATATCCTTCAAACTCAGCTCCGAATATCTCCAGCTCGGGTGTCGGTTCGGGTGTCGGTTCAGGCGTTGGCTCGGGAGTCGGCTCCGGCGTCGACTCGGGTGTGGGTGAGGGGGTATTTTGCGGTACATCCGTGGGAGTGCTTTGTTCTGCACACCCAAAGGATAAAGCAGCGAACAGTATCAATACTGTTAAAATCGCTAATGCTTTTACTTGCTTCCGAAGTGCCATAGGTGCATTTCCTCCTTATAATTGCTTATTATTGATATGAATAAAGCATGAATAAAAAGGATAATAGCACATTTAATGCTTGTACGCAACTTTTTTGTTCAATTTTTATGCACTATAAGCCATATCGCTTACATTTTAAGTCTTTTATAATATGGGTAAGCGAGGTATGACAAAATGAGCAATATTATTAACTATGTAGCGATGGGCGAGAGAATACGGCGTGCAAGAGAAAATGCACGTTTGACACAATGGCAGCTTGCTGATATTTGCTTCTTGTCAGCCGCTCATATGGGTCATATAGAGAGAGGGTCACGTTTGCCATCACTGGAAGCAGTATTCAGGATATCAAAGGCGTTGAATATAAGTATGGACTATCTTATATCAGACTCACTAAGCTCTGATGAGGTACTACTAAACAACATAAGTGCTCTTTTGAGAAGCACAAGCAAGGTAAAACCAAAAACTCTTGTTTTAACAGTCCGAGCGATTGCCGATAAAATGGACGAGGCATAATAAGAAAAGCTTCTCATACCTGTGACGCACACGGAATTTTTTACGAAACTAAACCCCAAACACATCGTTTGAGGTTTTACTAATTAGTAATATTACTTGCAGATTTCGTAACTTTAATAGTTAGACTTAGATTACTATAAACTCTAAATATGTCCTAGCCCATCACTTTTATAACCTCAGGCTCGTTCGGGATGCTTGGGATGCCTCCTGATTTTTGTGTTGACAGGCTTGCTGCTGTTACAGCGAATTTTGCTGTTCCAGATAGTTCTGCCTCGTCCAAATCTTCCGGAGGTTTTCCTGTTTTCAGAATGCGGCTGACTGCACTTCCGCCGAAGATGTCTCCTGCTCCTGTTGTGTCTATTGGTTTTACCTTTGGGCATGCGGAAAATACTGATGCGTTTTTGTTTTTTAAGAGTGCTCCTTTTGCGCCGCTTGATACCATAGCAAGCTTTACACCAAACTCGCCAAGTAGTTTTTTTGCTCCCGCTTCTTCATCGATGCCCCATAGAAATTCTACTTCTTCATCACTGATTTTTACTATGTCTGCGGCTTCCAATCCCCACAATATTTGCTCTTTTGCATCTGCTAAATCATTCCACAGCGGTTTTCTCAGGTTTGGGTCGAATGTTATCAGTTTGCCGGCACTTTTTGCGTATGCGACTGCTTTTTTTGTTGCTTCTTTTGCCGGTTCGTTTGTCAGACTAAGTGTGCCGAAGTGAAATACTTTTGCATCATCAATGAGGTTTAGTTTTATCTCGTCATACCTAAGGCATGTGTCTGCGCCCGGCTTTCGTGCAAAGCTGAATGAGCGGTCTCCTGCTTCGTCCAGTGTTACAAACGCAAGTGTTGTAAAAACATTGTCATCTTCTATGATTCCTGCCGCTTCAATGCCTATATCTTTTAATGTTTGCACGAGCTTCTTGCCAAATGCATCAGTGCCGACTTTGCCAATCATAGCAGTTTTTGCTCCATATTTGGAAAGAGCCGCAAGATAATTCGACGGCGCACCCCCGGGCTTTGCCGCAAGTGTAGGATATCCGGCGACATCGGTACTGACAGGTGCAAAGTCTATGAGCAGTTCACCTATGGCTGTTACATCGTACATGCTTATTTCTCCTTCGGAATTAGTGGACAACGGGAATTGGAGATATAATTTTAAATTCCTACCGCCAAAGAGTACGTCCTGTACTCTATTGTCGGACGCTCCACCGTCCGTGCCTACGCTTTACGGAATTGAAAATTATATCTCCAACTCCCGTTGTTTGAGTGCTCAGTTTCTCGGATACTCATTACATAGCAGCCTATATGGTGGTTCATCTTCTTCTATCTCCGGGAATCTGCCTATGCTTTCAAGAAACCTGTTATCTATATTATCATCGTTGCACTCGCTTACTTCCCCCAGCAATACCGGACCTGTGCCTTTTTCTACTGTGAAGTCGTGGTACATAAAAGGCGGGATTGCTATGCTTTCTCCCGGTGTCAGGCGTACCTGTGTTCCGGCGGGTACCATTTGTTCACGACCGTCCGCGTTTATCCGTACATCGTTGATTTTGTCGAGTTGCTCGTCAGGTGTGGAGTTGTAGACTCTTATAAGTATGTTTCCGCCTCCCCTGTTAATTATGTCCTCCATTTTTTTCCAATGGAAATGCAGCGGTGCATATTGGTCTTGACGGAGATAGAGCAGCTTTTCCGCATATGTTTTTGCGTATTTTTCTTTCATAGCGAGGTTGCCATTTCTTATTGTTATCAGTGAGAACCCGACTTTATCGAAGTCACCCAGTCCGTAGTCGGTGATGTCCCAACCAAGCATGTTATCACGCACTTCGTCATAGTCGCTACCTTTAGTCAACCATTCCTCGGGCGTAAAATGACAAAACGGCGGCAGTGCGAATTTGTGCTCATTAATAAAAGCTTCCATTTCTTTAAGTGCTTTGTTAATATCGCTTCGTTTCATTATATTTGTCTCTCTTTCAATTAGATTCTTTGTACGATATCTTATCACATAAATGTTAATTTGATAATAGTAATTTCTTTCTTGTTTTTACCTGTAGATTGCAACACAATCTATATGTGTTGTCTGTTGCAACACTCTATATGTGTTGTAGATTTCACCATTGCCAATACATTACATTTGTATTATACTTATTCTCACCTATAACTTTCTGTCGTTGCTTGAGAGGAGTATCTGTTTAATGGGCATAAAAAGACATCTGGCTGTTGATATCGGTGCTTCCGGCGGGCGGCATATTCTGGGGTGGCTTGAAGATGGCATTATCCATACAGAGGAAGTTCATCGGTTTCCAAATGGTATGATACAAACCGGCGAGCAGTTGTGTTGGGATATTGAGGCGCTGCATAATGAAGTTATCGCGGGGCTTAAGAAGTGTGCGGAAACAGGCAGAATTCCCGATAGTGTCGGCATTGACACGTGGGGGGTTGACTTTGTGTTTTTAGATAAAGACGGAAATCTTGTAGGACCGACAATAGCTTATCGCGATTCACGTACGGACGGGATGGATTTGGAGGTAAGCAAGTTTATTTCCGAATCAGATTTGTACGCTCGCGCGGGAATACAGAAAATGTTTTTCAACTCGATATATCAGCTTATGGCAGTAAAGACTCTTACTCCCGAGTACTTTGATGTTGCCGAAGATCTATTGTTTATGCCCGACTACCTGCATTATAAGTTGTGCGGAGTTAAGAAAAACGAGTATACGATTGCTTCTACAAGCGCATTAGTTAATGCAAAATTGAAGATATGGGATGATGAAATCATCAAACGATGCGGCTTTCCGAAAAAAATCTTTGGTGAGATTGTCCCTGCCGGAACTATTCTTGGCGGGTTTACTGATGAAATAAAGAATTCAGTCGGGTTTGATTGCAAAGTTATTATGCCGCCTTCACATGATACAGCAAGTGCGTTTCTCGCTGTGCCGGCCAAATCGGATAAGAGCGTATATATATCGAGCGGCACATGGAGTCTTATGGGTGTGGAACTGACAGAACCGATTACTACAGAGACTTCTCATTTAGCGAATTTCACAAACGAGGGCGGATATGATTATCGTTACAGGTACCTTAAGAACATAGCCGGTTTGTGGCTGCTCCAGTGTATTCATAAGGAGATTGGTAACAATATCAGTTATACGGAGCTTGTGGATTTAGCGCGCGCTTCGGATTGTGACAGTGTTTTTGATGTTAACGATGAACGCTTTGCTGCACCTGAAAGCATGGTTTCGGAGATCTGTGATGCATGCCGCAAGAGCGGGCAGATGGTTCCGCAAAGCTTGGGGGATTTTGCCCGTGTGATTTTCCGAAGTCTGGCTGTTTGTTATGCGGATACAAAAAGGACGTTAGAAGAACTAACGGGTATCAAATTTGAATGCATTAACATTATCGGCGGCGGCAGTCAAAATGAATACTTAAACCAACTAACCGCCAATGAATGCGGCGTGACTGTTTATGCAGGTCCTACGGAAGGAACGGCACTCGGAAACATTACATGCCAAATGATATCAATGGGTGTTTTACCTGATATCAACGCTGCACGTGATGCGATTAGAAGAAGTTTTGAAATTAGAGAGGTTAACCACTATGCTTAATCATCATTTTGCACAGTCAGACTTTAGCGCGACACATGCGTGCCGGTTAGCGCCTGCTTTTCGTATGTTGTATTCATGTGACGGCATGGCAACTGTGAGTTTTTTCCCCGATATTGAGTTTTTTCACTCGTCAAGTGCAGATAATAGTACGGATGTCCAATTGACTTTCTATGCCGATGATGATGTTACATCCGAGTTCTCAAAATATGTTAAGACGAATGGTTTTGTTCCTGAAAGTGTTGTTGTAAAAGGACTTGGGGCTTTCCGTATAAGAAAAAGCACAAAGAGCGGCAGGCTCGCCGGAAAGATTGCTATTGTCACCGGAGGAGCACAAGGGTTCGGAAAAGGTATAGCAGAGTCGATGGCTGCAGAGGGTGCATACATTGCTGTTGCCGATTTAAATCTTGAAGGAGCTATTGTGTGTGCCAGAGAGCTAAATGCACATTTTGGAGTTGATACCGCAATCGCTGTACAAGTCGATGTTTCCGATGAGGTTTCTGTCGAAAAGATGGTGCATGAAACTGTACTCTCATTCGGCGGCCTTGATATTCTTGTATCAAATGCGGGTATTCTCATTGCCGGCAGTCTCGGTGATTTTAGTAAGGATAGCTTTGAACTTGTTACCAAAGTCAACTATACAGGGTATTTTCTATGTGCCAAGTATGCTTCAGTGCCAATGAAAATCCAGCACAGTTTCGCTCCCGGTTACTTAATGGATATAATCGAAATAAATTCAAAATCCGGGCTTGAGGGCAGTAACAAGAATTTTGCATACGCGGGAAGCAAGTTCGGCGGTATCGGATTAACTCAGAGCTTTGCGATGGAGCTTGTTGAATTTGGAATTAAAGTTAACGCCATATGCCCCGGTAATCTACTGGACGGACCGCTTTGGTCAGACCCCGAGCATGGTCTTTTCAGGCAATACCTGGATTCCGGTAAGGTGGAAGGCGCAAAAACCATTGAGGATATAAGGAAATTCTACGAAGCAAAAGTCCCGATGGGAAGAGGTTGCACAATACCCGATGTTACCCGTGCGATTTTTTATGTAGTTGAGCAGAAATACGAAACAGGGCAGGCAATTCCGGTGACCGGCGGACAGGTTATGTTACGGTAGGGGCATTGCCTTCTTCCGGAGCTGCCTGCAGGTAGCTTTAAGAAGGTGGCGCGGATTGCTACGCTATTATTTAAAACCGTAGCGTAGCGACGGATGATGTTGAGACAGGAGATATCGATACTTATGCTAACGAAAAAAGAGCAGTTATTTGAAAAACTGAATACACAAGATAAAAATGCGCGTATGGATGCTTTGAGGGAGCTTAAGCTCTTGTGTGATACAGGTGCGCTTGATGTTCCGATTACCGGAGTCAATGTAAACAATCACATACACACTACATATTCGTTCTCGCCGTACTCACCCGCTAAAGCTGTCTTTATGTCTTGGCTGAGCGGTCTTGCGACTACCGGTATTATGGATCATGACAGTGTCGGCGGTGCTGATGAGTTTATTGAAGCCGGGAGGATTATCGGTATGCCTGTAACTGTCGGCTTTGAGCTGCGTTGCAGTATGGCAGGTACTCCGTTTGAAGGAAGACGCATTAACAATCCTGATCAGGACACGGTAGTGTATCTTGCCATGCATGGAATACCTCATCAAATGTTAAGCGAAGCAGAGCATTTCCTTGCACCCTATCGTGAAAAGCGTAATGTCCGCAACTGGAAAATGGTAGATAAGCTAAATGCCTATCTTAAACCATATGAGATCGGGTTGGATTTTAACAATGATGTTCTACCATTGTCGTTATACTCGAAAGGCGGTTCTGTGACCGAAAGGCATATTCTTTATGCACTGGCAGCAAAACTAACAGGAAATGAAATGCCGAGAAACTTTTTACTCGGAGTATTCAAGAGTCAGCTTGTAGAAAGTTTTTATGTGGATGCAACTGATGAACTGCCGCATATAGCAGATTTTATCTCTCTTGCCGAAAGGCTTGGTGCTATTCCCGCATATGCATACCTCGGTGATGTAGGTGTTTCGGTTACAGGCGATAAGAGAACACAGAAGTTCGAGGATGACTATCTTGATGAGCTTATAGATTATATGGTAAAAATCGGTATGAAGGCTGTAACGTATATGCCCGCACGAAATACGGATGCACAACTGGAGAGAATAAAGTCATTATGCAATTCCAACGGACTTTTACAAATCTCAGGCGAAGACATCAACTCACCTTTGCAGAAATTTATTTGTGATAAAATTGATACTCCCGGATTTAGGCATTTAATTGATTCTGCATGGGCTCTTGTCGGGCATGAGCTTGCCACCGCAGACGGGATAGAAAACGGAATGTTTTCTGCGGATACAGTAGAGAGACTTCCTGATTTGAGCGAGCGAATTACGTTTTTTGCAGGATTGGCAAAAGAAAAGCATAGTAAAAAGAGGAAAGTGCAATGAAAACAAGGGCTGTTCGGGTTTATGGGAAGAGTGATTTAAGGTTGGAGGAGTTTGAGTTGCCCCCCCTTGGGGATGATGAGATACTTGCTTCAGTTGTTTCGGATTGTATATGCATGTCCAGTTATAAGGCAGCGATTCAAGGGGCGGATCATAAGAGGATTCCCGATGATGTGGCGGTTAATCCCACAATTATAGGGCATGAGTTCAGCGGCGAGATACTTGAAGTGGGTAAAAAGTGGCAAAATGATTTTAAAGTGGGGCAAAAGTATTCAATTCAACCTGCCTTGAATTACAAGGGGTCGCTTGATGCACCGGGTTATTCCTTTAGGTATCTCGGCGGTAATGCTACATATGTTATAATTCCAAACGAAGTGATGGAGATGAAATGCTTACTGCCATATGATGGTGACGCATATTTTTACGCTTCGCTGGCTGAGCCTATGAGTTGTGTAATAGGAGCTTTTCATGCTAATTACCATACGACAACGGGGTCTTATGAGCACAAAATGGGTATAGAATCCGGCGGAAATATGGCGATTTTGGCCGGTGCCGGGCCAATGGGTCTTGGAGCAATCGACTACATTATCAATACAGACCGCAGACCCGGATTGCTTGTTGTCACAGATATTGACGATGTTAAGCTAAACCGTGCCGCAGAAGTATTGCCGGTGGAGAAGGCTGCAAAAAACGGTGTTAAGCTTGTGTATATAAATACAAGCAACTCTGATGAACTGCTTGCCCTAACTGATGGCAAAGGTTATGACGATGTATTTGTTTACGCGCCTGTTGCTCCGCTTATTGAGCTTGCTGACAAAATCCTCGGTAGGGATGGTTGTTTAAACTTCTTCGCAGGTCCGACTGACCCGTCATTTTCTGCTGCGTTTAACTTTTACAACGTTCATTATGTTTCAACACATATTGTCGGCACAAGCGGCGGCAATACTGATGATATGAGGGAGTCTCTGGCAATGATGGGTAGCGGACGGCTAAATCCGGCAGCGATGATAACACATGTCGGCGGTTTAGACAGCGTAATCGATACGATCTTGAATTTGCCGAAAATACCTGGGGGTAAAAAGTTGATCTACTCGCACATCTCAATGCCTCTGACAGCAATCGAAGACTTTGAAAGCATGGACAACCCTGTTTGTAAGGAGCTTGCAGAAATTGTAAAAAGAAACAACGGTCTTTGGTGTGCCGAAGCGGAGAAGTATTTGCTTAATAGTGAATTGTAGCGGTTTCCGTTACTGACAGTCTATATTTCCCGTCATTGCGAGCTCACAAAGCAATCCAGCACATTTTTAGGTACTGTGCAATCTGGATTGCCACGCCGCATAGGTTCGAAGATAATACCAGGTTTAATGAGCGGCTCGCAATGACGAAAGATAAACAATTATGATGAGCTAAGTTTGAAATGAGGAGATTTCAATATGCATTGTGTAAAGAAAATTAAAGATGACCTTTTTTGGGTGGGTGCTAATGACCGTCGGCTTGCTATGTTTGAGGGCGTTTATTCTGTTCCCTGCGGCGTTTCGTACAACTCGTATCTTTTACTGGACGACAAAACTGTTCTGTTTGATACTGTTGATAATGCTGTCGGTCGCAGATTTTTTGAAAATGTTGCCTTTGCGCTGGGTGGCAGACAGCTTGACTATCTTATTATTCAACACATGGAACCTGATCATTCCGCTACTCTTGATGAGCTGATTCTCCGTTACCCGAGTGTGAAGATAGTTTGCAATGCAAAAACACTAGTTATGATTAAACAGTTTTTTGACATAGAACCGGATGCTCACATCGTAAAAGAGAACGATACATTAAACACCGGAAGGCATAAATTGCATTTTGTTATGGCTCCGATGGTACATTGGCCTGAGGTTATGGTTACTTATGATTCGACTGATAAAATACTCTTTTCGGCAGATGCGTTCGGGACATTCGGTGCATTGAACGGAGCAATATTCGCGGATGAAGTGGATTTTAATGCAGACTATATGAATGAAGCACGGCGTTACTACACGAATATCGTTGGAAAGTATGGCACACAGGTTCAGACGTTGCTTGGTAAAGCCTCGGCACTTGATATTGAAATGATTTGCCCTTTGCATGGCTTTGTATGGCGTAAAAACTTGTCTGATTTCATATCGAAATATGCACTCTGGAGCGTTTATGAACCGGAAGAAAAAGGCGTGATGATTGCATATGCTTCTGTTTATGGCAATACTGAAAATGCTGCGGAAGTGCTCTCCGGCTTGCTTCGTGAAGAGGGTGTAAAAACCGTTATGTTTGATGTATCTGTTACCCCTGCATCGGAGATTGTAGCGGCGGCATTCAAATGGAGTCACCTTGTTTTTGCTTCCACAACATATAATGCGGGGATTTTTATATCAATGGATGAGGTTATAAGCGACCTTGTTGCGCATAATATCCAAAACCGGACGGTTGCCATCATAGAAAACGGCTCGTGGGCGGCAACCAGCGGCGGGTTGATTCGCGAAAAGCTTGAGAAGTGTAAGAATATCAATATTCTTGAGCAAAGCGTGAGTATAAAGTCTGCACTCAAAGCGGACGGGTTGTCTGAACTTGAAACGATGGCAGAAACTATTGCTGCCGAAATCCCTTCTGCGACAACCGGGATTGTTAGTAAAGGTGATGGTAAGACAGCCAACATTGACACGAACGCCATGTTTAAGTTGTCCTACGGTTTATTTGTACTGACTGCAAAAGATAAAGGTAAAGATAATGGTTGCATTATCAATACAACTATCCAGATTACTTCAACTCCACTGCGGATTTCAATCGCTGTCAGCAAAGCGAACTACACACATGATATGATTGTCAACACTTGCGAGTTTAATGTTTCAATTTTAGATACAAGTGCTCCTTTTAAAATCTTTACGCAATTCGGTTTTCAAAGCGGTCGTGATGTTGATAAGTTCGCGGATTGCAGTTACGATGACCGCACTGTTAATGGCTTGCGTTATTTGCCGGAGTATACAAACTGTGTGATTGCAGCAAAAGTCGTTAACTCATATGATTACGGCACACACACCTTGTTTATTGCAGATGTTACGGAATCGAGAGTATTATCAAACATCCCAAGCGTAATATATCAGTATTACTTTGATAACATAAAGCCAAAACCGCAACCAAAAGCTGCCGGACAGGATGGCGAAAAGAAAAAAGGCTTTATATGCAAAATATGCGGCTACATCTACGAGGGTGACACCCTGCCCTCCGACTTCATCTGCCCGTTATGCAAGCACGGCGCAGTTGACTTTGAACCGCTGTAGGGTGTAGTTTATAGTCTATTGCGAAAGTCAATGTAAGCCGTGTAGGGGCGACCGCCCTCGGTCGCCCGCGAGATGGGCAATGGCAATATGGTACAATAATGGAGAGAAATAATTACTTATAAGGAGAATTTAACTATGAAGTACGAATGTTTTTGCGGGTATGTATACGACGAAACAACCGGCGACCCCGACAACGGAATCACCGCGGGCACAAAATGGGACGACGTCCCCGACGACTTCACCTGCCCCCTATGCGGCGCAGGCAAGGACGCCTTTACCGAGGTGTGATTGAGGAAAATGTGCTGCAAAAATTGTCCATGATGCTTTGACATTTTAAATTTTAAGAAGCGATTTCCAAAAGCGTTATGGAGATGTAATATAATTTACATGGACTAATATGCAATTAAACACCTTCAATGCGGATTGGGGGCAACTATGGAATCAACTATATCCCAGATAATCGGTGTTTTCGCTATTGTAGCATTTGCAATTGCACCACATATGAAGAAAAAGCCTGAGTTGTTGATATGTGTCACATTAGGCAATTTCTTAACAGTTGTAGAATTTTTACTTATAAATTCAATGACTGAAGTAGCTGTTATTTCTATATCAACTATCAGAACTGTTACGTTCTTTGTCTTTAGCAGATACGATAAACGCGCACCGATTTGGCTGTTGATAGCATTTATGGGTATGCAAGGTGCGGCTGTTTATTATACATGGAAGAGTTGGGTATCGCTTTTAATGCTTTTTGATTTGGTGCAATCTTACGGACAGTGGCAGACTAATATGAAAGTATTGAGATTTTTAACAATTGTCGGCGCAATCCCCATAGGCATCTATAATATTCTTGTTGGTGGTTACACTGGTGCGGTAAATCAATTCTGCCAAGCGTTGTCTG
The DNA here is from genome assembly GCA_009783555.1 of Oscillospiraceae bacterium. Taxonomy (GTDB): domain Bacteria; phylum Bacillota; class Clostridia; order Oscillospirales; family Oscillospiraceae; genus WRMH01. The sequence goes on along the minus strand of WRDH01000003.1, from coordinate 77,753 downwards.
CAGCTATCGCACTGTGGCAGAAGCATTATAGACACCCAAAGCAAACTGACGGTACACCACCTCAATGATATTCACACTATTTTTAAACAAAATGAATATTTTGAGTTGGAGAGCGTCATGGATAAGATCAACAAATTCCCTATAAGTTATAAGAACATAGTTTTACGTCCGATGTTTGAGGATGACCTCGTGGACAAAGAGAGATGGAATACCGTTGAGACAGAATGGTGGGAGTGGGATGCGCCTTGGGAAGAAAATGAACCTTTTGATATGGAAAAGGAACGGGAGATGCTGCACAAAAAGATAAGCAATCCTCCCAACGTTTACAGCAGACTGGAGCTGGACACAAACGAGGGATTGCATATCGGTAGTGTAAGCCGCTATTTCATTGACGATGATAAAGATTTGATTGCTGTTGGCATAGATATTCCACCTATAGAAGTAAGGCGTAAGGGATATGGAAAGAATGCTTTAATACTTTGGATAACCTACCAACTTTCCAATAGCGATGTAGAAGAAATATATACCCAAACATGGTCCGGCAACTATCCTATGCTAAAGCTTGCGGAAAGCATTGGTTTCGAGGAGATAGGACGCAGAAGAGGCATACGCAAGGTTCGTGGCGAACGTTATGATGCATTGACGTTTTCTATATCAAGAAGTGATTTCTATGAACGTTATGGGGATATACCTATATAATCCAAGCCGGGATTAGCCAGTTTTTTTTGTCTATTGGCAGCACATTGGATGTGAGGCAAACCACTGCTCCTGTTCCGATTTCGGTTTTCAAATGGGCTGTGCCTGCAAATATGTCTTCTTCAATAGGATTTTCTGTAATTGGTTTTAGTGCAGAAAAGTTTTTTACGGCAGTCTTCGGGGCTGCTCCTTTTTTAATTTCGATTGGGTTGACTATGTTGTTTTCGTGGATAATCAAGTCGATTTCTTTTTTATTTTGGTCACGGTAAAAATACAGAGGCGGTCGCTTACCGTTATGAAGATAACTCTTATATATCTCTGAAACAACCCATGTTTCAAAGAACACGCCATCCATAGCACTTCCTTCCAAAAAATCAGGAGAGTTCATTCGTGTAAGATATGCACACAATCCGGTATCCAAGAAATACATTCGGGGAGCTTTGATAGTACGTTTCAACGCATTGCTTGCAAATATCGGTATAAGCGCAACAAGTCCGCTTGATACCAAAATCGATAACCATTGTTTAGCCGTTGGTGCAGATATTCCGGTCTCGTTTGCCAATGTTTCGTAGTTTACGTTAGTGGCTGTGCGTGCAGCGACAACATTCATAAAAGTCAAAAACGCAATCTCATTCGCTACCTGTGCCAAATCCTTTATATCGCGACTTATATATGTTTCCAGGTATGATTCATAAAACTGTTTTCTGTCGATTTTCGGATTCTCGTAGAGACGGGGAAAAGAGCCTTTGAATATGCGTTCATACACCTCCGGAAGCGTAAGACACGTTGCTTTATCCAGACGGTGAATGAGTTTCTGCGGTTCGACTTCAAAAGCCTCAAATCCTGTCTTATCTATTTCACTGTTTGAAAGTCCGAGCATTCGGACAACTCCGGCACGTCCGGCAAGTGATTCCGTTACATTTTTCATCATATGAAAAGTCTGCGAGCCGGTCAGCCAAAAGTCACCGCAGTTTTTGTGTTTGTCTGCATGGACTTTTATATAATCAAAAAGTTCCGGTGCATATTGCACCTCATCTATGATAACCGGCGGTGAATACCTTTGCAAAAATAGTTCAGGTTCAGACTTCGCCAACGCACGATCCGTGGGGTTGTCAAGAGCGACATACTTTCGCCCGCTTTCCGCTATATGCCTCTGCAATGTGGTTTTTCCGACTTGCCGGGGTCCGGTAAGAACTAAAACAGGAAAAGTATCGCTTATAGATCGAAGTGTTTGCTCCAGTTTTCTTTCATAATACATAAGTGATATCTCCGTTTTACAGCAAAATAGTATAATTAAAGTTATGTTAATCCAAAGTTGCACTTTAGATTAACATAACTTATCCGGTTTGTCAATTACTTCTTAAGCTTCTTTAACAGAGAAACACCGTTTGATTATTAGCGGGTAGAGCATTGTTACCCAGGAGATCATCAGGAAGTATCTAAACATATCGACGATAAATCCTGTTCCTATTATCAGCTTGAGTCCCTCTTGGAACGCGAGGACTCCTGCGATTCCTATCACGACCTTGATTATGTGCATACCTATGTTTTTTGATTTAACAGAAAACTTGATATAATTGCGTTCAACGAACATGCCTACAGCAAAGCCGATACCTGCTCCTGCCGCTTTTAAGCAATCAGCAATGTATCTATCCTCAATAGTACCGTTTGAGTACATGATTATGGCAATTATAATTACAGCAACTGCATAAAGTATCATGAAAAGAGAAATAGCAAGCTCTTTCTTCTTACTTTCTACATCGCTCGTTATTATTCTGCCGGTCAACCAGATAAGCAGGAAGGTTATCACAAGCGATACAAGTACATCTTGCAGAGTGTGAACACCGAGATACAGCCGCGAAAACGCTACAAGAACGGGTATAGCAAACAAAATGATCTTAAACGCCATAGGTTTGACTTGTGAGCCCAAAGCACCGTAAAATGCTGTTGCACTTTGAGTGTGACCGCTCGGGAACGAATAACCCGTTGCATACTCTTTTGCGCCGGGAACAGGTTCAAAAGTCGGGTCAATGACCCACGGGCGTTCGATGCGGAAGCATATCTTCATCCCCTGCACTGTCAGGCTTGACAAGAAAAACGCGACACCGATTACATAAGCAATTTTTTTGCTGACACACCAGAAAATTAAACAAAGAAGAACAATGCCGATTGTTTCCTCCCCAAGTCTGGTTATCAGACCGATAAGAGTATCAAGAAACGGCGTTCTGATACTCTCAATAAAACGTAATAATTCCATTGCAATTCCCTCCATTTGAGTTTTAAGATTTACTTTGTTAATAATAACACATAAACCAGTGAGAGAGAATAGTGAATTGAAAGATGTTGTTAAGGAGAACCCAAACGCAATATTTGTTCCGGCGGGTTGTCTTTGAGTTTGAATTGCATAATCATGTTCTTCAGAATAGCGGATTGTCCGCTCATTTCTTCTGAGGCGGCGGCACTTTGCTGGGCTGTTGCACTGTTTTGTTGAACTACCTGGGATACCTGGTTTATTCCGATGTTTATTTGTGAGATATTCAATGATTGTTCTTTTGAGGCTGTCGCAATCTCGGCTACGAGTCTGTTTGATTCGCTTATATCCGTTCCGATTCTGTGGAGGCTTTGCGCTGTTTCTCCGGCAATACGGGAGCCAAGGTCGGATTTTTCTATTGTGTCTTGAATTATCTCGCTTGTGTCCTTTGCCGCTCTCGCACTTTTTGTCGCAAGATTGCGTACTTCTTCTGCAACTACAGCGAAGCCTTTGCCGTGCTGCCCTGCTCTGGCTGCTTCAACAGCAGCGTTGAGCGCAAGTATATTTGTTTGAAACGCAATGTCGTCAATAGTTTTGATTATATTACCAATGGAGTGGCTGGCATCACTTATATCTTTTACTGCTTCTATCATGCCGTCCATTTGACTTATTCCTATTTCAGCGTCCTTCTTTATTGTTGTCGACAGTTTTGAGGCTTCATCAGCCATTTCGGCATTATCTTTTGTTTTTTCTGATATCTCTGTAATAGAACTCGATAATTCTTCCAGAGACGCAGCCTGTTCGGTAGTGCCTTGCGCAAGTACCTGTGCTCCATCGGCGATTTGATTTGCACCGGTGGACACTTGCTGCGTGGATTGATTTATTTCCGTGAACATGTCGTTCAAGCTGTTTATCATTTGTTTAACAGATAGTCCCATTACGTCTTTATCGGAAAGAACTTCGACGTCTATTGTCAAATCTCCGTTTGCAACTGCTTCAAGATTTGCCGATACCGTCGCGACATGCTTCACAAACAATGCTGCACCGTTTATGGCTTGCCCGATCTCGTTTTTTATTCCTGAGTATTTTCCTATTGTATCCATATCCGCAGGAGTTAAGGATATGTCACCTGTTCTGCCCGCTTTGCTCATAAATGCCGCAAGCGGGAGTATCGGTTTGCTTATAAGGCTTGAAATGTAAAGCGCAAGGAACAATGAGGCGGATACTATGATTACAAGGACAACGATTGTTATAGTCGTCATCGTTCTGAAATGCGCTGTGTAGTTATCAGTCTTACTTATGTAATCCATCCCGGCGATCCCTACTATGCCTACCACAACTGCAAAAAAAGCTACAGTCATAAAGCCTATTATTAATTTCGTTGAAACTTTTAGATTTTTCATTTTTCTCCAATCTGCTCCTGAAGGAGCATCAGTATTGTTTGCTATCTGCGACGCGCAGGGTAAAACTTGCATTAAATTACTTGCACGTCTTTCTTTATTTTTTATACTAATCCAATGGGCGACACACCGGTCAAGGGTTTCATCATCGGAGTAGTGGTTGTTTTTGCCAATATTACGCATTGCATTCCAAGGATTTTGGAAGTTTTGCACAGGTTTCTGCATGTAGATTAGGGTATACAGAAATACTCTCAACATAATGCTTAGTGCGACACAACAGTTACTTTACATCCTTGTATTATTTTGATAAAATCCATTTGGTTACTCAGACTTCATTTTGGAGGCTATCATGATATCGATTATTCACAAGTATGTGCTCGGGAGTTCGAATAAGAATCAATCGTCGCCTTATATTTTTTTGATTCTATGTTTTTATTCGTTATTTGTGCCTTTTTATACGCTGATGTTCTTCGATGTACAAGCCATGATAATACGGTTCATTCTATGCGGTTTTATTCTAGTTTTCTATGTTGTGATAGAGCGAAGCCGGCTTAGTAACACGGTGACGGCGTTTTTATCCCCGACATTTCTGGCCGCAGTAATAATCTTCGGAGCGATATTTTTCAGAGGTGACGGATTGCTCTACTATTATCTATGCTGTGTAGCAATGATTTCTCTGACGTATTTTTCGACCAGAGGAATTGCGTTGCATATTATTTGCACAAGCGCGGCAACCGCTGTGATTTTGCTGGTATTTAATGTTAACCTGCTTGGCGAAAGCTATACTATGGTATACAACATTATTTCACTGGTTGCATCAATCGGTCTAAACGCATTAGTTTATACATTTTGTGTATTCTGCGTTAGAACGCTGAACGCTTTAACGGATGCAAAAAACGATGCTTATCATGCTGCTCAAGCAAAGGGATCCTTTCTCGCAAATATGAGTCACGAAATACGGACACCCATGAATGCAATTATCGGAATGACAAATATCGGAAAATCCGCGCTGGATGTCGAGCGTAAGGATTACAGTCTTATGAGGATTGAAGATGCGTCGCATCATCTTCTGGGTATAATCAACGATATCCTTGACATTTCTAAAATCGACTCCGGTAAATTTGAGCTTTCCATGGCAGAGTTTGATTTTGAAAAATTGCTAAAGCGTGTTGTCAACGTTATAAATTTCCGCATTGATGAAAAGGAACAATACTTCAGTGTTTATATAGACAGGACTATTCCAAAAATTCTGGTCGGTGACGATCAGAGAATGGCTCAAGTAATAACAAACCTTTTGGGAAATGCCGTTAAGTTTACACCGGAAAAAGGTTCTATCAGCATAAGAACATATAATCTGGGTGAAGAAGATGGTATATGCAAAATTAAGGTGTCTATAACCGATTCGGGTATCGGGATCAGTCCTGAGCAACAAAAGCAATTGTTCCAATCATTCCAGCAAGCAGAAAGCAGTACCACGCGTAAGTTCGGCGGTACCGGCTTGGGTCTTTCTATTTCCAAAAGCATTGTTGAAATGATGGACGGTGAAATCTGGATAGAATCTGTTCCGGGTGAAGGCTCTACTTTTTCATTTACTGTACATATAAAACGCGGCGAGGCAAAAGAGAATGCTGCATCGCAAATAGACTGGAAAAATATCAGTATGCTGGTGGTGGATGACGACAAGCATATATTGCAGGATTTCAAAGGAATTGTGGAAAAATTCGGAGCCTCTTGTGATATCGCCGAAAGTGCAGAGAAAGTACTTGAGCTGCTTGAGCAGGACAAGAATTACGACCTGTTCTTCGTAGATTGGAGAATGCCGGGTATGGACGGCATGGAGTTGTCGAGGAGACTTAAGGAGCGGATGTCAGATGCTAAGCGTTCTTTTATCATAATGATTTCTGCGGCAGAAAGCAGTATTATTTCAGAAAGAGCAAAAGAAGCGGGTGTAGACAAGCTAATGATGAAGCCTCTGTTCCCGTCAACTATTTCAGATATAGTTTGTGAATTTTATGGATTTGAAGAGCTGCAGACCGATGAAAAAGAAAGTATAGATAATATATTTGAAGGACACCGCATTTTGCTGGTTGAGGATGTAGATATCAACCGTGAGATTGTACTATCCTTACTGGCACCCACCCTTTTGGATATTGATTGCGCGGTAAACGGCAAAGAAGCTGTTGAAAAATTCAACGCATCACCTGAAATCTATGATATGATTTTCATGGATTTACAAATGCCGGAAATGGACGGCTTTGAAGCTACAAAAGCCATCCGTGCACTTGATGTCCCTAACGCGAAAAACATCCCGATAATTGCTATGACTGCAAATGTTTTTAAAGAGGATGTCGAGAACTGTCTTGCCGCCGGTATGAATGCTCATGTAGCAAAACCCATCGATTTTGACGAAGTGATAAGTAAGTTGCAAACTTACTTGAAAGGATGAGGTTGTCAAGGGGACGGTTCTCTTGACAACATTTGTAGATTTTTCACCATGAGTTGTCAGGAGAACCGTCCCCCTGACAATATTTGTAGATTTTTCATCATAACTTGTCAGGAGAACCGTCCCTGTGACAACATTCCTTAACAAAATTTACTCTTGTGACCATATGGTCAAAGATAGTATGCGGGTTGGTGATATACCGCCTTCTCGTGCTATATACAGACGTACGCTGAATATGGCTGTTCCCGCCACTACAGAGACTGTTTTGGTGGGTATTATGGGTATGATTGATACTATTATGGTCGGTACTATCAGCTTTGCCGCCATAGCTGCCGTCGGTATCACAAACCAACCCCGTTTTCTTGTGCTTTCGATGATAGTTGCGCTAAATGTCGGAGTCACTGCCATCGTTGCCAGAAGAAAAGGCGAAGGCGATATGCTGTCGGCGCGTTCATCGCTTAAGCAAGCAATATTAGTTTCATTTGCTCTTTCACTCCTAATCGGTGTTTTAGCGTATACATTCGCCCATCCCCTGCTCTCTTTTGCCGGAGCGGGTGATGATATTATTGACGATTCGGTGATGTTTTTCCGTATCACAATGCTTAGTGTTCCCTTTGCCGGGCTTGGGATGACAATAATCGCTGCACAGCGGGGTGCAGGAAATACCCGCATATCAATGTGGGTGAACATCACTTCCGGCGTTGTTAAGGTGTTATTCAACTTCCTGCTGATAGGTGGGCGGCTGGGATTTCCGCAGCTTGGCATCAGAGGCGCGGCTATAGCTACGGTTATAGGCTCTGCCGTCACATTGATTATGTCTGTTTATTCTGTATCCGGCAGATCTTCGGAGTTGAATATTATGTCCTTTCGAGGGTGGATGTTTAACAAACAGACACTTCGGGGATTTACTAATGTTGGCAGCGGTGCATTGGTAGAGCAGCTCTTTATGCGTTTCGGGTTCTTTATGTTCGTCAGAGTTGTCGCAGGACTTGGGACTATGGCGTTAGTCACCCATCAAATATGCATGAACATAGTCATGCTTTCCTTCTGCTTTGCCGAAGGTCTTGGCATAGCATCAAGCGCGCTTGTCGGGCAGAACCTTGGTGCAAAACGCCCTGATATGGCTATGATATACGGAAAGGTATGCCAGAGAATCGGGCTGACGCTTTCTACGCTAATGTCTTTTGTTTTCGTTTTCGGACGAAGAGGATTAATCAGGATGTTTACCTCTGAGGAAGAGATAATCACCACCGGCTCTTATTTAATACTGATACTTGCGGTGATAACCTTCGCCCAGATATCGCAGTTTGTCATATCAGGCGCGCTCAGAGGTGCGGGCGATTCCAAGTATGTTGCTTTTGTTGCGTTGGTCACTATCGGCATTTTGCGTCCTGGACTGGCATGGGTGTTCGCTTTCCCTCTGGGGATGGGGCTTATCGGCATATGGATTGCGTTCCTTGTTGACCAGATGGCAAGGCTTACACTTAACTATGTACGCTTTTCCAAAGCGAAATGGACAAAGATACGGTTGTAAAAGGTTGGCGGTCAGGGGGTATCCGGGAAAGTTACAGTGGTTGAAGCCGGCACACTAATTTTGCCCACCAATCCGGGTTTCGCATACGTACAGTGCGATGGTTGCAACCACTGTAACTTTCCCGGATACCCCCTGACCGCCAACCTTTTACTTTCCGCGAAATTCTTTCGGTGTCATGCCTGTCTGCTTTTTAAAGACATAGCTGAAATATTGCGTGTCATTATAGCCGACCTCGTAACCGATATCGGAGGTTCTCATTTGTGTTGTTTTCAATAACGTCTTTGCTTGCTCGATTCTCACGCCGGTTATAAAGCTGATGAAGGTTTCACCGGTCTCTCTGCTGAAAACCGTACTGAAATGATTTGGCGAAATGCTTACCTCTTTTGCCACAGTATGAAGTGAAATATCCTTGTCGGAATAGTTGTTTTTGATATATTCCTGCGCTCTGATAATTATATCTGAGTATTTTGAGCCTGTCGAGGCATCGCGAAATTCAACTACTCTGTCAAGAAGAGATGTCAGGAGTTTGCGGATTTTCTCTATATCCGTACCCTCTTGCAGCATGTACCCCGCATCAAAAAACTCTGAAAGTACGCCTTTTGCGTCTCCTCCGAAGTCTTCAATTATCTTTGATGAACTGAGCAGAATGTCCATGAAAATGTAGTACAGAAATATAACCGAGCCGTGTACCGTATTATCGAAGCTTCCGAGATAATCATCCACAAGCTTTGGTGCGTCCGATTTTGCCGCATAACGCAGCTTATCTATTAACGGAAGCTTGTCAATACCGGGAAGCGGCATTTTTCCGCTGGCACTGAGATCCTGCATGCTCGCTATCAGCTTTTCAACGTTACTTCTTCTTTCCTTATCTATTCTTTCCGCAACCTCCGTAAGTGTCTCCATCAGCTTTGCCGAAGTAACAGGCTTTAGCAAATAATCCTCAACTCCGATTGTTATTGCCTGTTTCGCATATTCAAATTCATCATGTCCGCTCAAAATTACTATCTTGATCCACGGCATAGCTTTTTTTGCTTGTCTTGAAAGCTCTATTCCATCCATAAACGGCATCCTGATATCCGTTATAAGGATATCGGGCATTATTTCCTGCATGAGAGAAAGAGCCATCTCACCGTCGGGAGCCTCACCTGCAAGCGAAAAGCCGCAGTTACCCCAGTCGATGCTCTCTCTGATTCCCGCCCGCATCGATGCTTCATCATCTACAAAAAAGACTTTATACATATATATAGCCATGCCTTTCTGTTACACAAAATGTAATGAAAACGCTTCCATTTTTGCATTATCATTTATCATTTCAAGCCAGTAACCTTATAGCTTTAAAGCGAAGCTAACGGTTGTCCCTTTTTTATACTCCGAAGTAATTTCGATTCCTTCGGACAGACCGTAAAACAACTTGAGTCTCCTGTTGACATTATACAGACCGTAACCCTTTTCCGTATACCCGTGGTTAGTATAATAAATAAGCTCGTCGAGAGTATCCCGGGTCATACCTATGCCGCTGTCAGCGACGGTGAACCTGAGCTTTTCACCTTCGTTTTTTACACTTACGGTGATTTTACCTCGTTCTCTGGTATTTTTGATTCCGTGATAAAGCGCGTTTTCCACAAGCGGCTGAAGCAGAAGCTTGAGGATTTTTTTATCCGGTATATCTTCATCAATATTAATTTCGTAAGTTAATACATCTCTATAACGTATTTGCTGGATTATCAAATAATTACGGATATGCTCGATTTCATCGTTTACGGGTATAAAATCTATGCCGTGACTTAGTGAAATTCTGAAAAATGTTGAAAGGGAAGCAACTAATGTAACTACATCTGTTGTATTATCAGCTTCTGCCGCCCATATGATCGCATCAAGCGTGTTGTATAAAAAATGAGGTTTAATCTGCTCCTGGAGAATTTTATTTTCCATCATTTGCCTTTGCTTTTGCTCCTCGATACTCTGTTCCAGTAGCAGCTCAATTTTTTCAGACATAGTATTCATTCCCGCAGCCAAGACATTAAACTCGTCAGATGCCGACAGCTCGACTCTGGAACTGAAATCCCCTTCGGAAATTTTGTTGGATATCCTCAATAGCTTTTCAATCGGATTCATCAGGCTTCTGGAAATATATAGAAATGCAAAAACTCCGACAATGAGCACTACAACCGTAAATAATATATTCAAAACAAAACTCTGTGTACTCTGTCTGTTCATTTCCTGATTGAGCACCGCAGCTTCCTTAACCTGCATAGAAGAGAACTCTCTCATTAAATCATCAATACCCGCTATACAAACGCGTATTTCTTCAAGCATAATTTCATTCTCGGCAACCGGATATCTCTGTTCTATTTGATAGTCCAGTACTCTGAGATAATCATCCAGGATTGAAAGTGCGCGGATGGATATTTCCATTATGCCCCGGCTGTCTGCGGAGTCTGTGCTATTTCGTATCTGCTGCATCCTTGCTCTGATATTTACCATACGATGCCAGATTCCGCTGCTTTGGAAACTCTCCTTGCCTGCAACTATATTCCATACTATCGGTTCAATATTCTCAACTACATCCACGTTGAGTTGGTTTGCATTAATAATGTTGTTCAGTATCTCTTCATATAGCTGTGCCTGCCGGAATGAGGTAACATTTTGAATTATCACAGGGGTCAGCAAAAGCACAAACATCATAAGAAAAAGGATTATGATTTTTCCGATTATGCTCTTTCTAAAATTAATCGCTTTGTTAATAAAAGTTCTCGTAACAATCACCCGGCCTTATGGTCTGTATCCCGGTCTCGTCGGTAATGTGCTGATATCGTCTTGATCCGTGAACACCCTTGTTTCCGTAAATGTGTTTTCCGGGAAAGGCAGACCGTAAACAATCTTAAAGACCAGTGCCATTAAATCATCCCCGACATATGGGCTGCACTCAATGAGACAGTTTATTTTTCCTTGAATAAGTGCTTCAATACCTGATGGCTGCGCGTCTACGGATACAATGACAATATCCTGTCCCGGGATTATCCCGTGTTCTTCCATGATTTCTATTGCTCCGAGTGCCATGTCGTCATTATGCGCGAAGAGGATGTCTATATCAGGCGTTTCCAGAAGTATCTGTTCCATGCATTCTCTGCCTTTTGAGCGCATGAAGTCGCCGGAAACAGAAATTACAATTTCAAATTTTTCGTTATCAGCAAGAACCTCACGCAAACCGTAATACCTGCCGATTGTCGGAGAGGAATCAGGTGTTCCGCTGATTTCCGCAATTCTTACAGGTCCTTCAACATCAGCAAATCTTTCAACCATCCACTCTCCTGCTTTTACACCTTCTCTGTGGAAGTCTGAACCTATAAATGCGGTATAAAGATCGTCTCTTTCAGTCTTTATTTCTCTGTCAACAACTATAACAGGTATATTGGCAGCTCTTGCTTCTTCCAGGACATTATCCCAACCCTCTTCAACAATCGGACAAAAAGCGATAACATCCACACCTTTTAAGATGAACGACCTTATCGCTTTAATCTGGTTAAACTGCTGTTGCTGTGCATTGTCAAACATCAGTTGAACACCGGCACTTGCCGCCGCGCGTTTTATGTCATTTGTTGATGCCGTCCGCCACTCGCTTTCATCACCGAGCTGTGAAAACCCTAGAACGATAATCCTCTCATCCTCGTTATCACTATAGCCCCCGGAACCCCCGCCACCGGCGCAAGCACTGAGCACTAATGAAAGAGAGATAAATAAAAGAATAGGAATTGATGCTTTACTCATTATGATACAGCCTCACTTTCCAATTATACCGGCAGATATAAATTATACCATAGCTGTTGCAATGTCTTACAAATTTTAAATAACATCATACAGCGTTATGGTATATGCATAAAATCAATTATAATGATTGTCGCAGCAATCATTATACCATACGTCGTACAACGTCTGCAACTTCATGACAGATTAAGACAGGTTTCATTCAAATTTCGTAAAAATTCTGGCATTATTCATAAAATATTATATTTTTTTTCACCCTTTGTTCATCTATAATTCAAGCTGTAGAAATACAACAAATTTTATGGAGGTATAATATGAAAAAAGCATTAGCAGTATTAATAGCACTAACACTTGTTTTCGTGATGGCCGCAGCATGCGCCGAAGGCGGCGGTGGCGGCTCGGGCAACCTCACAGTCGGTTTTTCACAAATCGGTTCGGAGTCCGACTGGCGTATAGGTAACACAGTATCCGTAAGCAACGCCATCGAAGGAGCAGGCTGGGATTTGCTCTTTGATGATGCCAACCAGCAGCAAGAAAATCAAATCGCTGCACTCCGTAACTTCATAACCCAAGGTGTTGACTACATTGTGTTCGGACCCATTGTAGAAACAGGCTGGGATGCAGTTCTGCAGGAAGTTAAAGATGCAGGAATCCCGCTCATAATGATTGACAGAACAATCAACATGCCCAATCAAGAGAATTTCTACGTATCGTGGATAACAAACAACTTTGAAGAAGAAGGCGTAGCGGCAGCGGAATGGCTCATTGCATATCTCGAGCATGAAGGTCGCATGGGCGAAGACATCAACATTGTTGAGCTTCAAGGTACGGTCGGATCGGGACCGCAAATCTACCGCATGCAAGGTTTCCACGCAACAGTTGGAAGACACTCAAATCTGCGTATTTCTCAAACCGAAACCGGCAACTTTGAAACCGAAGAAGGTAAAAGAGTAATGGAAACATTCCTGCAAGTTGCAGCATCAAATGGTGAAACAATCGATGTTGTCTTTGCACACAATGACGGTATGGCACTGGGTGCGATTCAAGCAATCAGAGAAGCCGGTCTTAACCCGGGAGTTGACATTATCATCGTCGGAATCGACGCTGTTAAAGCGGCATTTGAAGCAATCATCGCAGGCGACATGAACGCAACAGTCGAGTGTTCACCGCTCCTCGGACCGCTGGTCGTTGAAGTTATTCAAGACCTTGAAGCAGGCCGGACCCCGCCGAAAACAATCATCAACCCCAGAGGCACCTTTGACATGTCACTCTATCAAGTATTCCCCGACAGATTCACATCTGCAGCAGCCGAAGTTGGTAACAGAGTATATTAATTTACCGTGGCACAATAAAAAAATCCATTTAAGGGGCTGTTCAAAACAGCCCCTTAATAATTTATCATAAAAAAAACAAAAAAAATTATGCTTTTTTTATGTGTGTAAATTATGTATAATTAGTTAACACCATTTAATACGGAAGGAGTGGTCATAAGGATATGGATAACGACGTAATTCTTCAAATGTCAAATATCGAGATGAACTTCCCGGGAGTGAGGGCACTTGCTAATGTTAATTTCACCTTAAGAAGAGGTGAGGTTCATAGTGTTATGGGTGAAAACGGTGCCGGAAAGTCAACTCTTATTAAATGTTTGACCGGAGTCTATCAAATGGATAGCGGAAGTATCGTTTTTGATGGCAGGCATATCAGACCGAATTCTGTCAGCGATGCTATGAAGCTGGGAATAAGCAGTGTTTATCAGGAAGTAAATCTTTGCCCTAACTTAACGGTTGCGGAGAATATCTTTATCGGCCGCCAACCAATGAAGGCGGGTGCTCTTATTGACTGGAAAAAGATGAACAGGCTTTCCAGAGAGGCTTTGAAGAAGTTTGATTTAGATATTAATGTCACTAAAAACCTTGATACATATTCTGTAGCAATACAGCAAATGATAGCGATTGCAAGAGCAGTTGATATAGATGCGAAAGTACTGATACTTGACGAGCCGACGTCCTCTCTTGATAAGGACGAGGTTAAAAGGCTCTTTGAAGTCATTAACAAACTGAAATCTGAAGGAATTGCAATAATCTTTATTACACATTTTCTCGACCAGGTATACGAGATTTCCGATAGAATCACCGTACTTCGCAACGGCGAGCTTATCGGTGAATACTTAGCAGCGGACTTACCGCAAATAGAGCTTGTTAAGTTAATGGTCGGAAAAGAACTCGAGCAGATGACAAAGCTTAAAAAGACAAGTCATACGGACGAACACAAAGTAGTTGTTGAAGCTAAAAATGTTTCGGTGCCGGCTTCAATTCAAGATATAGGATTAACCCTCACGGAAGGGGAAGTCCTGGGTTTTGCCGGCTTGCTTGGATCGGGAAGGTCGGAAACCGCAAAAGCACTTTTCGGCATTGACAGAATAAGCGACGGGACAATATCTGTCAGAGGAAGCACTGTTCAGTTACGAAATCCGGCAATGGCAATCAAGCAAAAGATAGCCTTTTGCCCCGAGGACAGAAAAAGCGATGCGGTTGTTGCCGATCTCACGACCAGAGAAAACATCGTTCTTGCACTTCAGGGTCGTATGGGTATGTTTAAGTACATATCCAAAAAGAAGCAGAAGGAACTTGCGGATAAATATATAAAACTGCTTGGAATCGCAACGCCTGATGCGGAAAAGAAAATCGGGGAGCTCTCCGGCGGCAATCAGCAAAAATGTATTTTGGCAAGATGGCTTGCAACAGAGCCCGACGCGCTTATCATGGACGAGCCGACAAGAGGTATTGATGTCGGTGCAAAGGCTGAAATCATGAAGCTGACATTGGAGCTGTGCGAAAATGGAATGGCTGTAGCGTTTATTTCATCGGAGCTTGAGGAAGTCATAAAGCTGTCAAACTCCGTTGTAGTTATGCGAGATAGAAAAAAAGTGGCTGAGCTCCGCGGAGATGAAATAGACCATGACCGCATACTTGAAAAAATCGCAGGAGGTGAACAAGCATGAGTGTACTGAAGCGTATCACAGGATCGGCTATGTTTACGCCGTTGCTTGTGCTGTTGCTTATTGTTATATTCAACTTAATCGTTCAACCGGGAATTTTCTCTGTTTCGATTAATGCCGACGGAAATTTGAGCGGCGGACTTATGTTGATTCTACTGCGCTCGGTTCCGGTAATGCTGCTTGCTTTGGGTATGACACTGGTTATAGCAACAGGGGGCGTCGACCTTTCGGTCGGCTCGGTTCTCGCTATAGGAAGCGCGGTTTCGCTTTCCCTTATCAGAGGAGATACTGTCGCACCAACAGCGGACACGGCAATGGCTTTATGGCTTGTTGTTGTAATAACGATGATAGTCGGTGTCGTATGCGGATTGTGGAACGGTTTTCTCGTAGCGAAAATAGGAATTCCGCCGATTGTCGCTACGTTGATATTTATGGTAGCCGGTCGCGGACTTACACAGGTTATCACACTGGAGCGAAGCATTACTACCGGGCATCTTCCGTTTGGTCAGATAGCTAACGGATTCACCTTGGGTGTGCAAAACCCGATCTGGATAGCGTTTATTATATTTATGATGTTTTGGCTTTTTACCCGTAAAACTGCATTCGGTCTTTTTGTTGAATCTACCGGTATCAACAAGTCCGCTGCAAAATATTCCGGCATAAAATCCACAAAAATTCTTTTGGCTATTTACGCTATTTCGGGATTATGTGCGAGTATAGCAGGCATCCTGAGCGCATCCAATATTTTAGCAATTCAACCCGCTCGGGCGGGAGAGGACATGGAGCTCGATGCGATTCTTGCCGTCGTCCTCGGCGGTACAAACATGAAAGGCGGAAAGTTTAACCTGGGCGGCACTGTCATTGGCGCGATAATACTGGATTTGCTGCCGAGAACAATGACTTTCCTTGGAGTAGGCATACAATACTCAATGTTTATTAAGGCAGTTGTTATTGTTTTGATTGTTCTGATACAGTCACCGACAACCGGCCGGTTTGTAAAATCCTTGTTTAAGACGAAGGTATCAAATAAGCAGGAGGTGGCAGCAAATGAGTCAGTTTGATTTACGTAAGGCAATAAATAACGCTACCGAAAAAATCGCAGCACCGATTGCATCCCGGATTAAATCCGACAAGATAAAAAGGTTCATAGCACAGCATGTAAAAATTATCCCTTCTGTATCGACTCTTGTGCTTTTTCTGATTGCATTTATCATCGGCGGTATTATTTTCGGGGAAAACTTTGTAACGCTCCGCAATACCCTAAGCTTGTTTACGGACAATACCCATCTTTTGATATCGGCAGTAGGAATGACGTTGGTTATTATCTCGGGCGGCATTGATTTATCGGTCGGGTCGGTTGCCGCGCTGTCAACAATGATCCTGGCGTTCGGCACCGCAGTAGACCACGGCCCGGATGCAATCGGTCTTGGCTTACCCATGTGGCTCTGTGTTCTTGTTGCACTCGCTGTCGGCACATTACTCGGATATTTAATGGGCATTCTCATACAGATTTTTAAGGTTCCGCCTTTTATCGCAACTCTTGGAGGAATGTTTTTCGCGCGGGGGTTGGCTTTGATCATAAGCACGGATTCTATTCCGATTTCTGATGAGGGTTTCAGAGCGCTCGGAATGTGGAGAATTCCGATCCCTGATATATTTCACAGTAATCCTAGACTGATAGCACCTATCGGCATAGGGGTGTTTATATTCATTGTGTTGTTGATTTTCGCGATTATTCTTATGAAGTCAACAAAGCTCGGACGCAACGTTTATGCGATTGGCGGCAATGAGCATAGTGCCGAGCTTATGGGCTTGCCGGTAAAGAGAACCAGGATATTTGTGTATACTTTCAACGGTTTTTGTTCGGCTCTGGCAGGCATAGCATTTTCGCTTTCATTACTATCCGGATGGGGACGGCACTTGATTGGAATGGAACTGGAAGTAATAGCCCCCGTTGTTATCGGCGGCTCACTGCTGACAGGTGGAATAGGCTATCCGCTCGGGTCAATGTTTGGTGTTATGACTCAAGGGATAATCGGCAAATTCGTTTCGTTTGGTAATTTAATGTCGGGGTATGCTAAAATAATGGTCGGCGTGTTGTTGTTCCTGTTTATAGTTATGCAAAGAATCGTTATTATTATTGCAGAGAAAAATAAAGAAGCTTGATAATTATAGGTTGACGGTCAGGGGGTATTCGAGAAACTTTTATAGTTCCAGCCAATGCACTAGCACGCTGGTGGAAACCTGCACTATCGGCAAAATTTGTGTGCTGACTGAAACTATTAAACTTTCCCGAATACCCCCTGACCGCCAACCTTTACTGTACGATTTCCGGATATAGAGCGGGGTCGTAGGTGTAGTAATTATTCATCGGGTTTTCTTCCAGAGTTGCTATGTGGTGTGTGAATTCATCTGCTTGTGTGTCTGTGAAGAAAGCTTTTTGTATGCCGACGCCGAAGGGTGAGGGGAATGAGTCAAAGTGATGCCAGCCCAGGTCATCGGGATTTATAAGATTCCAGCGGTGTCTTACGGGTGTGCCGGGGATTCGGTCTATTGGCATGTTCGGAACATCTGCGCGGGTAAGCATTATCTCGGATATAGAGGAAAATTCCAAGTAATTTCCCCGACGTGCCCGTATAGCGAGATAAGCTCCCTCATATGAGGTTTCCGGTCTGTTTCTATCCAGAGGCGCGTACGATACATTGCTTCTGATCCAACTGAATATTGCTTGAACTTTTTCCAACTGCGTCATTTCATCGTCAATAATACCATCAAGAATTCCGTCTACCCTTTCATTGACAAAATCTGCTGTTATATTAATAACATGCACAGTTGCTTCAACCTCAAATGTATGTCCGGTAAAATCTACAACACTGTAACGCACGGTGTAAATGCCGACTTCATCCTTGTTGACATCGGTACTGTCGACTATAACCAGTTCCGTTAAATCTCTTCCGAAATCATCGTAAGCCGTAATGCCTTGCATAAAGAGTATTGTATCGCCGATATTTGAAAAGATTTCTTCAACTCCCGTAATAACAGGGGGGTCTTCATTATGTTTTACGGTAAAATTTGCATGAACTACCGAATAGTTGCCGTAGTAGTCCTCTATCTTTATTGTTATAGTTTGGCTATGCCCAAATATATCAGGCTCTGCTCCGTAATATGTTATCAAGATAGGAAGATGGCTTGACGCATCGGTAATTTTTTTTACAAAATCCTCCGGCTCTACTGCTTCGCCGATTTTTATTGCGACATCGACAGGTTCTGCCGCAGGAGGTGTGGTGTCTTTTACTGTAAGCAGGACTTCAAATGGTTCGCCATTTAGGGTAAGGCGTAATATATGCTCACCAACCGGGTAATCTTTAAGCAACATGGGCTCTTCAGTAAACCGGAGGTCAACAGGTACACCCTCCAGCACTGAAGAATTAACTATAAAACCCATCGGATTAGGCGGCGATCCGACAGTACCAAATTCATGTTCATCTTCGGTGACTACAGTCAAGACGTATAAGGAAACAGTTGCTTCGACCGATCTCATGCCCATTGTCAAGGTTAAGTGGACATCCTGATGCCCTACTGCCGGTCTAAACAAAGGGTTTCTGAAAACGACTGAAATACGTTCGAAATTTCTGCCGGGCAACAAAAATTCCTCGGGGTCAATGTCCCGCCCGTCAAGAACAATTAAATCCTGTACCTCAAATTCAAAAGCCGATTGTGACACGCTCCAGAAATACCAACCCGAAACACCGATAGCAGATAACCCAATAATCAATATTACGGGTAAAAGAACGTTTTTAATTGAATGTAATTTTTGTCTGAGCGATTTCATTAAAATTTACCTTTAATCGTGAGTAACTGCTTCTACGATGTAATTTGCCTTAGCATTCTTGCTTGCAAGATATAGAATAATTCGGGGTTTACCGTGGTTGGGACTACTATTGTCAGCACTTGATCGTACATGGTTACGTCAAGCATTGCGTTATATAATGACGCCAATGTAAATTGCTCTACCGTTTCTCCCCATATATCATCGTCCGGATGGTCTACGATTGCAAACGGGAAATCCGAAGGAGCGATATAGTAAGAGAATATTTCCCATTCAAGTTCTCCGAAAAGCGTTGATAATGAAATCATCGGGTTTCTCAGGAAGAAATCATATTCGGCAAATTCCTGCATTACAGAGCGTAAAAATTCGCCGGTGGGGTCGTATATGACCATGTTATGTTCCATTCCTATATAAAGGTCAACCTGATAGTCAAGAAACACCCACCCCAATGGAGAGAGGTTACCGTTTATATCATGGGTTATGTAAAAGGCGTTATCATTGCTTTGAACGACCGGGATTTCTGTTTCGCCCAGGGTCAAAATCGCAACAATATCTTCATTGTCGTGTTCATCCCATAGCAGTAAAAATTCCGGGAGCGGTTCGATTGCGTAACGCCGGCTTGTTTCGGGCGGGTCGGGGTCAATATCCGTATCATGCGGTTGTGCGTCAGTTTCATCTTCTCTTGTCTGTTCGAGGTTAGCGTCCGGCGTTCTTACCGGATCTGCAATTACATGTCCGGGATCTACGGCATCAGGGGGCAGATAATATGCGTTGTACCAATGGATAATACCTGTAACTAAAGATGCGCAAACTATAAATGCTAAAACTGCAACTGTTACCCAGGGTATTTTTGTTTCTTCGGGCGGTGATAGATCTTTAAGTTCTTCCGGTTGCGTTTCCGGATGTAAAGCATTGAGCGTTTTTTCATTTGATGCCGTGGGTGCTTTACTTAATTCATTGCCCGATATGACAATCTCCTTGTTGATGGTGCTGTCATCGGAAAATGTTATTTCCATTTTTATTTTTTTCAGCAAATGCTCGATATCATCGGATGATGTGCTTTCCGCAATCGTGGGAGCAGCTTCGTGTGTCATTACTAGTGTATCTTCCGCAACAGCACTTACTTTAAGCGCAGTTTTTTTCTCCGTTTGTTGTGATTCTTTTTGCTGAAGGATCTTTTTTCTAGCCTCCATTTGAAGTCTTTTTTTACTTAGTATTTTCTTCTTTGACATGTTACTCATGTTTATGATTGTTCCTTTCATCGAAACGCATATGTTATGACATCCCACGGCGTTTCACGCCGACCCCCTTCCAGAAGAGGGCTATTTTGCATTGTACGTCTGCTCTATTAAATCTGACATTGTTGTGGCAGGGATGTAGTTAATAAACAGAAGGTCGATATCGTCATATTCCTCCAAAATTTGCATTACACTGCCTGTGAACTGTCTGGGGTCAATGACCGCCACCGTTTCGTAGTGCGGCGCAAGCCACGGAAGCATGGCGTTTGCAAAGGAGTCCTTTACGGCAACAAGGGTTCTTCCGTTTTTGTTTGATGAGTTAAAAGAGTAATAATCTCTATCCCCGCCAAGGAATAATCTATAGCTTAAGATAGATAAATCGGAAGGTATAGTAAACATGTTTATTGAAAATTCCGTGCCGTCATTAAGAGTGTAAAAATACACAGTATCGGGATGGCTCAGAATCATGCGGTTTCTTGTGCCGACTGCCAGTGAACCTATAAAGCCTTCGATTGCATTTTCAATGTAATTATCAATAGTAACAGGCTCAAGCCCCGCTGCCTCCGCAAATGCCAGGTACGCATAATAAGCACCGAGAGCAGTCCAGTGGTGGTCTGTACGGAAGAAAATATATTCGTCCGAATGCTCTGATAAAAATTTATGTGCATCAACCGGGATAATTTCATCATTTAATAATGCATTTATATATTTTATCGTATCTATTTGCGAAGAGTTTACTGAAGCATATCTTTCGCTCATGAATTCAACCTTCACGGGTGATATAAGAGAAAACATCCGTGTGTTGTTTGGCAGAGCCTCTGCATATGCATTTAACACCTCCGCATAACGTGACGCGAGTTCTTGATTTTCCGTGTAGCGAAGGTAGAATATTGCGTTTTCGTTGAAATGGATATCCACGCTGAAAGGTTGATTCGGGTTAACGTTTGCGCCTGATGTGGTAAAAACTACAGCTTCTGAAATCTCATCGGGAATAAGTCCGATTCCCAAATCATCAACGTCAAATTCCACCATCATCGCACCTTGTCTGTTTATCCCGTAAGTATTTTCCGCAAACTGCGCAAATGTAAGCCAGGTGGTGCGATTTGCTGTGTTGTCAAGCAAAAATGTTTCATAATCACGTGAAAATTCCCCGCTGAAATAGCTTTGTGCGTTAAGCTCGGGAAAACTTCCCATAGCGCGGTTTTCAAACTCAGACGCTTTCTCATCGGTCGGAAGGATGAATACAAATAGCGATAAGAGCGCAATTGCTGCGAGTGATAGGACGATATTAAGTCTATCAGGTTGCTGATACATTAGAATGCTCCTAAAACTGGAAATAAATAAACGGGGTAAATGTCTGACCTATCAATAAAATGAAGCTTATACAGAGCAATGCGAAGTTGAGTACGGGTTCTGTTATGGGAAAGCGTTTGTTCAGGCTGTTTAATAAACGGATTGGTGCGCGGGTTGAGAAGATTGCAAATACCGGTAAAATCCACAAGTTAGCCAAAAGCAGCTCTACCGCTCTGTAGTCGGCGAATGTTCCGCCGAAACCGAAAAACCGTGCCGATGCAACTGCCATTTCCGACAGATCTGTAAAGTAGAATAATACCCAGCCGTACAGGACTATGAGTAAACAATAAGCATGTCCGACGTAGGACGGAAACTTTTCCAATATGTTTCTCAGCAGGTACTTTTCAATAAGAAGCGCGATTCCGAAATACATACCCCAAATAATAAAGTTAATCGATGCGCCATGCCACAGACCTGTGATAAGCCAGACGAACATTATGTTAAATACAGCGTGTTTGCGGTTTCCGCCAAGCGGGATGTATAAATATTCCCTGAAGAATGTACCGAGTGAAATGTGCCACCGCCGCCAGAAGTCTGTTATTGATTTTGAGATGTAAGGGTAGTTAAAGTTCTCTTTTATATCAAATCCGATTATTTTGCCTAAACCGATTGCCATATCGGAGTATGATGAAAAGTCAAAGTAAATCTGGAACATAAACATAATCGAGCCGAGCCACACGGTCAGGGTAGATGTATGCGGTGAACTTAGCAGTTCACTTGCGACTGTACCTGCATGATTTGCAAAAATGACTTTTTTCCCAAGCCCCATTACAAAACGAGATACACCCCTGCTTATTGAAGAAATGTTTGTTTCCCTCTGGGTCAGCATTGTTTCAACATCCGCATACCGTACAATAGGTCCGGCAACCAGCATCGGAAACATTGAAACATACATTAGAAATGCAATCGGGTTGCGTTGTGCTTTTACTCTGCCGCGATATAAGTCTATTGAATATGACATTGTTTGGAAGGTGTAAAACGATATGCCTATAGGTAAGCCGGGAGAAAATGTTACATGTATTCCGACAAGCCCCAGGAAAAATTCCATATACTTAAACAGTACAAGCACTCCGAGGCTGCAGCATAAAGATATTACAAGAAATACTCTTGAATGCCATTGTCCTCTGTACTTTTCAATAAACAGACCGAGTAGGCAGTCTGTTGACGCGGAAAATAAAAGAATCAAAACCCATACAGGTTCTCCTGCGGCATAAAAAAACAATGAAAAAACCAACAATACAAAATTGCGTATATTGATATGTTTTTTTGGTACTATAAAATACGCAAATAGAAATAACGGTAAAAAAAGTACAAGAAAAGATAGACTGGAAAAGACCATAACTACCCCTCTCCCCTAGTTAATGAACGGTGGTATGCTGTAAATTGACGGTGTGAGGAAATTTCCTGTTATTCCGGCGGATGAGCCGCTTCTGACACTTGCCGTATGGTTAAAATGCCACCATTCGGATGGAATGGGGGTGAATCCCATTTGTTCAAAGTATGACCTCATTCTCCATATGCCGTCATATATACCCGTCGCAGCCTGTGAATCCCTGCCCGGCAATACCGCTAACGGACTGAGTTCATGCATAGGCGAAGGTTCCTCTACCCTGCTGTGGAACTTAACACGGTGAAACGAGTAGTCGCCCGATCTTATTATTTCTCTTTCGTCCACAATACCTATTGTAACATCAATGGCAGCACCGAGTTGATGATTTGAACGTCCTTGCGATATAAAATTACCTACCGAAAATTGTGAATCAGCAATTGCGCGATACACTACTTCGTTAAAATCATCATCATTTCTGTTCATAAGCCTGTTTAGTGCTCCTGCAACAGCACGCTGGGTTTCCATAGGACGAAACACCTCGTATACTATAAGCGTTTCGTCGTTACTAAGGGCTATCTGTTGCACTGCAAATAGTGCTCGTGCCAATGCGTACGAGCCGGGAACAATGAACTCTCCCCGTCCGAGACGCTCGTTAAAGGAGTATGCCGGGTATAAATTATTTTGTGTAATACCCGGTAGATCAAAGCCGCTGGATCTGAATTCCGACGATACCGCATTTGAAACATTATAGACAATTGAGGGTATTACGTCGGGAAGATTAATAAAGCATTTGTTAATTTCTACCCAGCCGCTTAATTCATTTGGCAAAATAACATTCCACCAGTCATCGGTCTCTTCAAAAATCACAAATGCATCTCCGGGGACAAGATTAATCACATTGTCGGAAGATGCTCTCGGTTCGCTGCGCATTACAAGATTTGCTGCCGCCCAACCTGTTGCGCCTGCGACGGGCAGTTCTAATCTGCCGCGGTAAAACATGTGCTCGCCGGATTCATCATAGATATAATCCGGACCGTCCTCCCGTTCACCCCCGTTTTGCTCCGGGTCATCGTCTGAATGTAAATCCGTGGAGTTGTTGTTATTATTACCCGGATTCGTGTTTATAACCGGAGAATCGTTATTTGTAAATATTATCAACATAACAAGTAAAGCAGCTAATACTAAAAGTGCCAGCAGTATTCCTCTTAGCGTATCGTTCACCCTTCCTCTAATTATCTGTTATTATCGTTTTTTTAGTTGGCGGACTTTAATTCCTGAACCGGATTACACCCGTTTCCATACTCCACTCGGCTAAAGTGCCGGTTAGTGCTCCAATCGTCTCGATTGAGGTGTATATGATATCGTTAACCACTTGTGCGGGCATTGACAAGGTGTGGGTTTCACCGTTTATTACAGCGAGATCCCTGCCTGTTAAAAGTGTTGCTGTATACCCGTTTTCATTTGTGATGGAAATCAGGCTATGTTCCTCATCACGGTTGATTAAATAGCCAAGCTGCCCTAAAATATCTTCAAGCGGCAGCAGTAAGCTTCCATGGAAAAACGTTGGCGCTTCTGTCAGAGGGATCAGCCCTCCGTTAAAGAATATCCTTGCTCTTTCAATCCGTTCCGTCTCGCGGCGCTGCAGCTCTTCAAATCCGTAGTTTAGGAGACGGCGGCTTTCAATTTGACGGGCAGAGCGTGACGAAGTGTTCATTACTACCGTAATAATACGTCTTCCATCTCGCTCTGCAGTTGCAGAATGATTCCACCCCGCCTGCCGCAATGAGCCTGTTTTAAATCCATCGGCGTCTGCCATCATATTTTGCGAAATAAGAAGGTTGGTATTTCTGTATGTTCTGCCTTGAAACCGCACACTTGACATAGCTGTAATGCGCAATATGTCGGGATATCTCATAATAAACTCCCGCACAAGAATCGCCGTTGAGTATGCGTTTGAGTAATGAACGAATGCTCCATGCGAATTTGTAAACTCCGTATACATGCCCATTTCCGCAGCCGTTTCGTTCATTCTAATTACGAAATTTTCTTCGGTTCCCGATATATGCTCCGCAAAAACAACGGCGGCGGCATTACCTGATGGTATCATCATAAGGCGTAAAAGTGTTTCAACCGTTACAAGCCCACCTGAAGGCAACGGCACAAACGTGCCCGGAACCGATCTTCTGTTTGAAAATCTTGAAGCACCCGCACTCACGCGGATTTCAGTGTCAAGCGTCAGATTGCCTGCTTCAATCTCTTGATAGACAATGAACGCTGTCATGCTTTTTGTCATGCTGGCAGGAATCCAGCGTTGTTCCATATTTCTTTCGTATAGGATCTCGCCTGTATAAAAATCCATGACAACCGCTATAGGCGCAGAAGTATCGGGCGTAGACGCGTATGCGGGCGAAGCCATTGTCGCAAATAATGTAATTATCAGAATAAGGCAGATTATGTTTTTAATGACCTTCATTCGTTTAACCCCGAGGCTTTCATTCACTTCTCTCTATTTCGTAATTTTGACAACGATTACTGTTGTATTGTCTTTTCCGCCGTTTTCCTGAGCGGTTGCGGAGAGTTCTTTGGCGACTCCCGATGTGTCGAGGTTTTTATCTGCCATGATATCCGCAATGTCATCATCGCAAACCATATCGGTAAGGCCGTCACTGCATATCAGGAATATGTCGTCTTTTTTCAGTTTTATTTCTTTTGAAACGTGAGGCTCTATTATTAATTCATCGGGAAATATCCCCAAATGTTGAGTTAATTTATTTCTGGATTTGTGATGCCTTGCGCTTTCTTCGTCAAGCATGCCCATTTTTATCAACCGCTGCACTTCTGTGTGGTCTTCGGTCAGCAGATATAAATCTCCTTTTCTTAAGAGATAAATTCTGCTGTCTCCCAGATTATATGATGTCGCTTTATTATCACGTATATATAGCAGAGCCAAGGTCGTGCCGCTCCTGACCCCGTTGTTTGCAGTGATTTCATCACATATGTATTTGTTGGCTTTTTGAATGTAGCTTGATACAGTGTGTCTAATATCGGTTGACATGTATTCCATAAGGACTTTTGCCGCAATCATTGATGCTACTTCTCCTGCGCTTTCTCCGCCCATACCATCACAAACCGCATATATATATGAATCGCGGGGTGTATTGTCAATAAACCCCTCAGCAGTCACCGTGTTATCGGACTTGCACCTTCCGTTAATAAAAAAATTGTCTTCATTGTTACCTCTTACCAATCCTACGTGTGTAATAACCGTACATTCGACTTTAATGTTAATCACCTACCACTTAATACAAGATACCGAAATGTATTATAACACTTTGAGCGAATTAAAACTATTGTTTTTTTTTGCGTTTTCTGCTAAAGTTTACAGTAATTGTTCCGATATATGATATAAGGCGTACTTTGAGTATATCGAAGGGCAATGATGCCAACGCACTTTAATAAATGGAGGGATCCTGACATGAAAACCGGTAACGTTGGAGGCACAAACCCGTATAGTAATTTTCAGAACACTAGCAATGTAAACAAAGGAAAACATCAAAATAACCCAACAAACGACATTTTTAAAGCACCCGTAGACACGTTTACACCGTCAAAGCATCTTCAAGGAGCGGCTGACCCTGCAAAACTCGACCAGCTTTGGAGAGACACAAACCATGCAGGTGAAGCGGTAAGAAAACTTATAGCTTCGGCACTCGGCAAAAATGATGCAACCGGTCAAGGCTTTTGGGCAGTGAGAGCCGGTGGCGCAAAGCTCAGTGAAATCGACAGAGCACAAGCGCAGGAACTAATCAGCGAAGACGGGTTCTTTGGCGTCAAGCAGACAACAGCGCGAATCATGGATTTTGCGAAAGCAATGGTAGGCGAAGGCGCAAGTGAAGCTCAGATTGAAAACATGCGCGCGGCAGTACAGAAGGGTTTTGATGAAGTCGCCAGAATGTTCGGCGGTTTCGACAAGCTTCCGGATGTAACTAAAGAAACACACGCTGCAATCATGCAAGCATTCGATGATTGGAAAGCAGGCGGCACAGCAGCGTAGGATAATACCGTCATTCTGCGCTTTAGTCGCAGAATCTATTGCTGTGTATAAACATTCTACCAGATATATAACATAGTTGCGACATGGATTCTGCGACTTCGCGCAGAATGACAGAAGAATCCTTTTTATACAAAAGGGTTCTTTTTTTTTGATTATTATTGTATACTGTGAAAACTAGTAGAATATTGGAGGTTTTAATAATGTCATCGACTATACAAATGGAAAAAATCGGAAAACTCGGATTTGGTTACATGCGCTTGCCGTACATTGACGACAAATTGGATTTAGCGCAAGTCATTAAAATGGCTGATGCCTTTTTGGAGAGCGGCGGTACGTATTTTGATGCCGCATATGTTTATGGAGGTGCGGAGGAAGCGTTGCGCGAATCTGTTGTAAAGCGTCACCCCCGCGAGAGCATTCAAATTGCAACTAAACTCCCTGTCGGGATGGTTAACGCTCAAAGACCTATGAATCATTTTCTCGAAACGTCACTGGAGCGTCTCGGTACCGATTACATCGATTTTTATCTGTTGCACGGAATCAATTCAGGTGCAAGTAAGCAAGCCGAGGAGCTTGGTTTATGGGAATACTTCCGCGACCTTAAGTCGCAGGGAATTATCCGTCACATGGGCTTTTCCTTCCACGGTCATCCCAAAGACATGGACGAAATCCTGACGAAGCATCCTGAAGTTGAGTTCGTGATGATTCAGGCAAATTACTGGGATTGGAACAGAGCTAAGGTTAATGCACGCAGGACTTATGAAATTGCACGCGAGCATAACAAGCCTATTGTAGTTATGGAACCTCTGTTTGGCGGCAAGCTCGCAAGCCCCGACTCCCCGATTGCCGATTTATTAAAGAAAGCCGATCCCGCTGCTTCCGTTGCTTCATGGGCAATGCGTTTTATCGGGCAGCTTGAAGGCGTTTTTGTCAACCTGAGCGGCATGAGTGCTTTTGATCAGGTTGTCGATAATGTTAATACATACAAGGACTTTATACCTTTAAGCAAGGATGAAATGAAGCTTATTAAGGAAGCAATCAAAATCCTTGAAGGCGTTCCGCGCATCGAATGCACCTCGTGCGATTACTGCAAAGACTGCCCTGCTAATATCCCGATTCATAATCTGATAAACCTCTATAACGACCACCTGATTCACAAAACAACAACAAACCTGTCAGGTTCTTACGGCTGGATGACCGGCGGAAAAGGCAAAGCGAAGGATTGTACTGAATGTGGTCATTGTGAAGATATATGCCCGCAGGATTTGGAGATAATTGATACAATGAAGAAGGTTTCTAAGTTGTTTGATTAAACAATTCCTCAGTTGCAAGACTTATCTTTGTTACCGAAAATTCTCCTTGTTCCGGGAAAAGATACAAGGTTTCGTCGTTTGTGTTGAGGTCTATGCAGTCTCCTCTGCCCATGTAATCATATTCTATGTGGCAGGAGTACATTAATGGAACGGGGATGCTTATCTCATAGGGGTCTCCTTTGTAGGAGCCTGTCAGGTTGAAGCCGCTCATGTTGTGCTTCAGGGTTGCTCTTTCTTCGAACACTATGAAGCGTTTGTCGTTCGGCAGGGATTCTACACGTACTTTTGCTTCAAATGAGTATGTGCCGTCTTGTACTTCTTTTATTACATTTGAGCGTTCCCATTCGTACCAGTCGGGGATGTGCGAAAACTCTGTTTCTCCGGTTTTGGCGGTAAGTTCTCCGAGTTCGCTCATTTCCCAAACCTTACCACAGCTTTCGCAGGATAGCTCTGTTCCTTTTGAGGACATTTTATACTCTGTTTTGCATGCCGGACATTGATACAAAACCTTGTGCAGACCTTCTGCGCGGGTTTTGCTTTTTACTCTTATTCCTCTTTCTTTTTGCCATGTATAATCGTCATATTGAAAAGTCGCTACGATTCTTTCGTTGAGTTCGTCAATCGACAATGTTTGTGTTTCCTCCTGTGTAAAGAGCAACTTTAGTTCTGATTCAACAGGCTTTACCTTGCGATTACCGGTGTTCCAAAACGGAGAGTTTATATGATGACCGTGCATTATAAGTGATACAACGGGTACATTCATCATTCGTGCCATTTTCCCTAAAGATTTCGGCAAAACGGCGGGAGTCCCGCACAATGAATATCTGGCTTCCGGGAAGAGTACAACGACATCGCCGCTGTTTTTTGAGTAAATCATGTTTTTTACAAGGTTTACGCTTCTTACAAACTTCCGGTTACATATACAGCCGACAGCTCTGAGCAGCCATCCCCTGCCGAGGAAGCCGTCTATCGCAACAACGTAGCTTGCGCGTGAGGGAAATATCGCTTTTGTCATGACTTTGAAATCCATAAATGCGTTGTGATTGCATAATAGAAAAAACGGGGGTTTTATATCTTTGGGCATATTATCCTTGTTGATTTGCGCTTTATGCGTGATACAATCGGGGAAACTAAGAAGCCATGTAATCGGTCGAAGTATGTTCCACTGCCTGTTGGGTTTGCGAGTCATATCGTACCGCTTGAAATCTCCTATCATTTGGATACTTACCCTCTTCTCATATATTATGCGAAATTTGCTGCCATAAAGGCTGCGGCAATACTATCACATAGTTGCAAGGAAAGCAAAGAATGTGTATTATTACGTTGAGATATTTGGTATAATGGCATACAAAATGCACGTTTGGTGATTTCTATAGTGTTTGGATTGTGAGGTTGGTTAGTTATGATTTGTTCAAGGTGTGGCGGGAATAACATTACTTTTCAAGCTGTTACTGAGGTTAAGACAAAGAGGCGCGGGTGTTTTGGCTGGTTTCTTTGGATTTTGCTGGCTATTTGCACTTTCGGGCTGATTTTGATAATCCCGCTTTTGACGAACAGCAAAACTAAGTCAAAGACACATACTGTCGCCATTTGTCAAACCTGCGGCAACCGCTGGCGCATTGATTGATTTATTTGTTCCTCGATTGGTACTCCTGTAGGGAGCAGACTTTTTCTTTCGGGTTATTCATTTTTTCTGTTATTCCTCTTACACCCGCGAGTGCAGCAGTCATGGTTGTCATGTAGGGTACATTATAGCGGATTGCCGATTTCCTTATATAAGAATCATCCACATTACTTTGCCGTTTACTGCTTGGGGAGTTTATTATTATATCCAGTTGATGGTTTTTTATTGCGTCGTCTATGTTCGGGCGGCCTTCGTGCATTTTCTTGATAAACTCTGACTTTACTCCTATTGAAGTTAAGTATGCATGTGTTCCCAGTGTTGCAACTATTTTGAAACCAAGCTCTTCAAACTGTTTTGCGACTTCTCCCGCAACATCTTTATCTTTGTCCGTAACCGAAATCAATACCGCACCTGTGAGCGGCAGAAGCGATTTGCTGCCTTCCAACGCTTTGTAGTATGCAAGACCGAATGAATCCGCCAATCCCAGAACCTCGCCTGTTGACCTCATTTCAGGCCCGAGCACAGGGTCAACCTCCGGGAACATGTTAAATGGGAATACCGATTCTTTTACACCGAAATACGGCACGTTTGGCGGTTGCATTGCCGCTAAATCTACGTTCTCACCCGTGTACTCCGACATAATTGAGCTGACGGCGATTTTCACCATGTTTAAGCCGCATACTTTTGAAACAATCGGGACGGTTCTTGATGCGCGAGGGTTTGCTTCCAATACATAAACTTTGTCCTGATGAATTGCGTATTGTATGTTCATAAGCCCCACAACGTTGAGCCCTTCAGCTATTTTGCATGTATAGTCGCGTATTGTTGCAAGCTGTTTTTCACTGATGCTGACAGTGGGGATTACACATGCCGAATCGCCCGAATGGACTCCGGCATACTCAATATGCTCCATTACCGCCGGTACAAAGGTGGTGACTCCGTCAGCCATGACATCGGCTTCGCATTCGAGGGCGTTGTCGAGGAAGCGGTCAATCAATATCGGTGTTTCGTCGTTGATATATACCGAGTTGACTTGGATGTAGGTCTTTAACTGTTCCTGGTCAAATACCACCGCCATTGCCCTTCCGCCTAAAACGTAGGATGGTCTGACCATGACAGGATAACCTAACTCGCTAACAACAGCAACTGCTTCTTCGTAGTTTTTTGCCATACCTGATTCCGGCATCGGGATTTTCATTTCCACCATCATTTTTCTGAATAAATCCCTGTCCTCGGCAAATGATATTACTTCAGGCGTTGTTCCCAGTACGAGTACGCCGGCGTTTTTTAGCTCCATCGCAATGTTGAGCGGTGTTTGTCCGCCAAATTGTGCAATTACTCCGAGCGGTTTTTCATTTTCGCATATTGATAAAACATCCTCTACAGTTAGCGGCTCAAAGTATAGCCTGTCTGATGTATCGTAATCGGTTGAAACAGTTTCCGGGTTACAGTTTATCATAATTGTTTCAAATCCCAGCTCACGGAGCGCAAAGGCAGTGTGTACGCAGCAGTAGTCGAACTCTATCCCCTGCCCTATTCTGTTGGGACCGCCTCCGAGGACGATGACTTTTCTGCGGTTACTGTTTTCTTTTGTTTTGATGCCTCTTTTCTTTCTCGACTTTGTAAGCTCGCCGCCAAGCTTACCGATACCATTGTATGTTGAATAGAAGTATTCCGCATCGTCTCCGCTGACCGGCACTACATCCCACTCTTGCTTTATCCCCGCGACTTTTCTGTGCAGTCTTATATATTCCTCCGGCACTTCAAGCAATTGCGAGAGATATTTATCCGCAAATCCGTCTTTTTTCGCTTTTGACAGTAGTTCATCGGGCAAAACACGCTTTTTGTGCGCAAGTATTTCGATTTCCAAATCCAGCAGGTCTTTGATTTGCTGCAGATAGTATTTCTTAATTTTTGATGTTGCATATATCTCGTCTACACTGACCCCTTTGCGCATGGCTTCGTATATAGCAAAGTATCTTTCGCTGTTTGGAACAGATATTTTAACAAGGAGCTCGTCGATGGAGAGTTCGTCAAAATCCTTATAAAACCCAAGTCCGCTAACGCCGATTTCCAGAGAGCGTATCGCTTTTTGGAGAGTCTCCTTAAATGTTCTGCCGATGCTCATGACTTCCCCGACGGCTTTCATTTGTGTTCCGAGCTTGTCTTCTATTCCGGGGAATTTTTCAAATGCCCATCTGGCGAATTTTATAACTATATAATCACCGTAAGGCACGTATTTATCCATTGTGCCTTCTTTCCAGTATGGGATTTCGTCAAGTGTAATGCCCGTTGCCAATAACGCGGATACATATGCAATGGGAAATCCTGTCGCCTTGCTCGCAAGCGCGGAGGAACGTGATGTTCTGGGGTTTATTTCTATTACTATTATCCTGTCTGATTTAGGGTCATACGCCAGTTGTACATTACAGCCGCCGATGACTCCGCATTCTTCCACGATTTTAAATGCTGTTTCCCGGAGTCTGACCTGTACTTCCTCTGCGGTTGTTAACATCGGGACTGCGCAGAAGGAATCGCCTGTGTGAACTCCCATCGGGTCAATGTTTTCAATCATGCAGATCGCAATGAGTTTATTTTTTGAGTCACGGATAACTTCAACTTCAAGCTCTTCCCAGCCAAGGACGCTCTCTTCGATAAGAACCTGCCCGATCATAGATGCCTGTATCCCTCTGTTGGCAATGATCCGCAGTTCTTCTTTGTTGTAGGCGATGCCGCCTCCTGTTCCGCCCATTGTATACGCGGGGCGTACGACCACGGGGTAATGGAGTTTTTCGGTGGCTTCCTCTGCTTGCTCGACTGTCAGTGCTTCATAGCTTCTTGCCATGCCAACACCGATTTTTTCCATCATTTCTTTGAATATTATACGGTCTTCCCCGCGTTTTATTGCTTCGAGGTTGATTCCGATTACTTCGACACTAAATGCATCGAGAACTCCGGCTTCCTGTAAGCCAAGGCTTAAATTAAGCCCTGTTTGTCCGCCGAGATTCGGAAGCAGGGCATCGGGTTTTTCCTTTTCGATAATTTCGGTGAGCCTTGCAATGTTCAGCGGCTCGATGTATGTTACATCTGCAACAGTCGGGTCTGTCATAATCGTAGCGGGGTTTGAGTTTACCAGTATTGTTTTGTACCCCAGTCCTCTGAGTGCTTTACAAGCTTGCGTCCCCGAATAGTCAAACTCACACGCTTGACCTATGACAATAGGCCCCGATCCGATAATCATAATCGAGTTGATATCTGTCCTTTTCGGCATATTTCTTCCTCTTTTCTCTGATTTGCGCTCTAATAATATATGAAAACATTATATAGTTCAAGTAAATTGCATTTTCATTTTTTTCATTTTTTTCATTTTTTTTGATAAAATACTAAAGTTTTTCGTCATAAATACCGATATAGCGAGTGAGGAGAAATGTAATACCCAAATTATACATTTAGCAAAACCAACCAAATTCCGAAACCATACAAGGATGTAGATCGCATTTGCAAAGGAGGGCAAGAAAATGATCAGTAACGTACAGTTAAATGCTGCAACACAGGTAAACACTGTAGGCAAAGTGTCTGATGATTTACCTGTCAACGAAATCGAGGAAGTAACCGTAGGTGTTACAGAACATGATGACAGGGTTGAAATCAGCAACAAGGCGCATACTGCGTCGCAAAACTCGCAAATTGTTAAGGAAGTCGCACCCATGTCCCGAGATTTTCTGGAAGTCTTTTCCGTTAACTTCTGGTCACATGGAACAGAAAAATAAAGCAACACTCCTCACGCTATATTTTATAGTCGTTTTTGGTTGATTGAGATTTGCTTTTAAACAACAGAGCAGCCCTGTCGATTTCATCGTGTAGTTCGACAGGGCTGATTTAATATTGATATCATTTGTTGGTTTTATCGCAGTAACTGCTTGGATATCTCACGCTTCAACAGCAAATTCAATCCTATCATAAATGCCATCATGACTGCGCAGATTATGTATGTAGTTGTAAAACTTCCTGCCAGATCAAAGAAGTAGTCTGCTATCACAGGAGCGACTATGCCTGCAAAACCATATGCCAGATAGACTATACCGTAGTTAACTCCGTAGTTTTTAAGTCCGTATTGGTCAGCAGTGAGAGCCGGAAATACAGCGAGAAATGTACCGAAGCATAGACCGACCAGTATAAATCCGAGTGTTATTGTTACGGGGTTATTGTAGAATATGAATCCTATCATATTGAGCATTTGCAAGATTATTGCTATAAACAGAGTGTTGTTTCTGCCTATTTTATCCGATAAAGAGCCGCCAAGTATTCTACCCGCTGCATTCATTATTGCCGCAATGGACATGAGGAACACAGCGTTTGAGATTCCCGCTTGAAGGTGCGCTATTTTCGCTTGATTTCCCAGAATCATAAGTCCCATTGATGCGGAGAATATGAATAAGACAAACATGTAGTAAAATCGTTTTGTCTTAAGCATTTCGCGCCACTTGAAGTCAATAGCGGTTTTTGTTGTGATTGCAGAATCTTTTACACTCTTCGGTACGGCGGGGACATACCCCGGCGGCGGATTTTTTACAAATTGTGCGACAAGTGCCGACAATACAGCTACTGCAATGCCGATGTATAGCATTGTATTTTCGATTCCGAAGGCATCAAGTAGTGCAGATGCGGTAAACGCATAGTGAATGGTTGCCAGCCCGAAACCACCTAATACCAGACCGCCTATCAGACCTTTCTTGCTTGGATGAAACCATTTCATGCTTGCAGGGAGAACACTTCCGTAACCAAAGCCTATACCGAGTCCCGTTATAACACCAAACGCAATTGCCACGCCGACAGGATTTTCTCCGACAAGACCGGAAAGAACCATGCCAAGACCGACCATAACACCGCCAACCGTTGCTACCCGGCGGGGTCCGATTTTATCCTGTACCCTTCCGCCGATAAGAACGCCAACGGCAAAGAATATAAGAACGAGTGTATACGGAAGTCCCGCCTGTTGGCTGGTCCAGCCCCAACCCCCTTGAGCCTCCGACATCATCTCAACCTTTAGCAAGCTCCAAATATATAGTACCTGAATAATCAGATTAAACAGTATACATGCGATTAATACGACATTTCCTTGCTTTTGTACCTTATGATTCTCCATGCCTTATCCCCTTTCAAGCAATTAAGTTATTACAGTTAAATCAATGAAGTATAACATGGATTGGACGAGAATGAAAGACAAGGTACCTGTCCCTCTGTCTTTCGCAAAATTCATATGGAATTGTTCTAAAATTTCTGTTATAATGCTAAAAATCCCCTTTTAAGACAGGAGTCTTTTTCCGTGGAGGACAGCAGAATGAACATTGAACTGACAGAGTTGGAGTTTAGGCGTCTTTTGGATATGGCATATATCGGAAACTGGGTGCTTAATTCTTCGCGCGGTTCAGATAGATTTGCAGATTATGACAATGTCGAAAACCGCTTGTTTTCCTATTGTTCCAAGCATGGTATGCATACATTGGCGGAATTTGTTGATGGTGTGGTTCGCCCATCGGCTGCGTTTGAACAAGGCGGTATTCACGAGGCGATTGCCGATTACGAGGACTCAATGTTCTTTGAAATTCTGGCCGAAGAGCTTGCGCGGCGCGACATGGACTTTGAGCCTATAGGTCCTGAGAACTTCAATGAGCTTACAAACAGGATAGACGAATACATTGCGGAGTTTGAACTAAACGGCATTGACAACATTTCGCTTGATAAGTGAGGTATCGCTTTGAAGATAGACGAGGCTGTACGAAACTTAGCGTTGGAGTTCTGTGAAAAAGCAGGGCTTAAAAGCGGTCAGACCGTCATCGTCGGTTGTTCAACAAGCGAAATCGGCGGACACCGCATCGGCAGCTTTTCTAATGCGGAAATCGGTGCTATTGTTTTCAACGGGCTGTTCGATGTTTTCTCCAAGCACGGTGTACATTTAGCCGCACAGTGCTGTGAACATTTGAATAGAGCTATTATCGTTGAACGTGAGATATCAAAAGGTTTTAGCATTGTGAATGTTGTTCCGATTCCCGGAGCAGGCGGAGCGTTTGCCGCTGCTGCATACAGGGGCTTTGGCGACCCTGTCGCTCTGGAAACTTTTTCGGCAGATGCGGGCATAGATATAGGCGGTACATTGATAGGCATGCACCTCAAGCGTGTTGCAGTACCGCTGCGTTTGGATGTGAAGCTTGTCGGCGAAGCGATTGTGATTGCCGCTCGCACCCGCCCTCCCCTGATTGGCGGCGGCAGAGCAAAGTATGATGAGGGTCTGATGTAGGTGTTGTTGTCTTTGGTTGTGAATACAACTCTTGACTTTCATGTTAAATAACGATAATATTACCTAGAGCAACGCGGAGTTACGGAGAAGTACCCAAGTGGCTATAAGGGGCTCCCCTGCTAAGGGAGTAGGCGTGTAACAGCGTGCAAGGGTTCAAATCCCTTCTTCTCCGCCACACTAAAAACTCCGAAGAAAAAACTCCGTGATAGAAAACTATTGCGGAGTTTCTTTTTGTATGATTTCGGCCGCTACCTCATACCGCCGCGTTTATATACCTCTACTCTGTTTCTGCCTGATGCTTTTGCTTTGTAGAGGGCCTGGTCGGCGTTTTCCATGAAATCGTCGGGTGATGTTTGCAGCTTCGGTACTGTTGAGTTCACGCCTATGCTGACTGTAACTCTTGTTTCTTTTCCGTCTTCTGTGAGTATTACCATGTCCTCTACGTTTTTACGGACATTTTCGGCAACTTCTACCGCTCCCTCTGCGTCTGTATTTACCAAAATGATAACAAACTCTTCGCCGCCCCAACGCGCTATAAAATCGGCTGAACGGTTAATAGTGTTCATTGCTGCATCCGCAAATGATCTCAGTGCGACATCCCCTTGATGATGACCGTACGTATCGTTGTAGGTTTTGAAGTGATCAATATCCATCAGCATATAACTGATTGGCGTTTGCTCTCTGATTGCACGCCCCCAATCCGCGTTGAATCTATCATCAAAACCGCGCCGGTTTGATAGTTTCGTAAGCGAATCGATAAGACCTATACGCTCAATTGTGCGCATTTGGTCTACTATTTTTATGTGCGTGTTAACTCTGGCTTTAACAATAGCTTTATTAAACGGCTTTGCGATATAGTCTACCGCGCCGAGGAAAAAGCCTTTTTCTTCGTCGGCAGTGCCGGTCAGCCCTGTTATGAAAATGACCGGGATGTTAACGGTTGCGCTTGCTTCTTTCAGTTGCGTAATAACATCGAAGCCACTCATATCAGGCATTATGATATCAAGTAAAATGAGATCGGGAGTATGTTGTTTTGCCAGCTCCAGTGCTCTTGAACCATTTCGGGCAATCAGGATATTGTATAATGGCGACAGTATTCTTGCCAATACTTCCAGATTACTTTTTTCGTCATCGACTATTAAAATAGTAAATTCTTTTGGGGTTTCAATCATTACTCATCGCTCCCGTCTGCTATATTAAAACCATTTTAAAATGTGTTTATTCAACTTTACTCCAGTCATGCAAGCTTTTTCCCGATTTATCCTTCAGGCTTTCCCATGTGTTTTCTCCGCCGTAGCGAAGAAAAATGCCAAGCTCATTCGGAGATGGAAAAATGATGTCCTCAGTTGTTATCCCATTTTCTATTTTATCTGTATGGTCTGCTCTGAGAGTTTTTGCCACTTTTGCAGAGAAATTTAACGTGCCGTCCTTGTTTATCTGCGGATCCGGTGTTAGCACCGCACCGGCTTTCAACAGTAACTCTTTTCGACGTTGCCAAAATACTTTACCGTTGCTGCCTCTGTCATTGAATGTGAACTCAATGTTGCTTAGCTCCGTTCTCCATTTATGTACATCCTTCATTAAGAATATTCTCCTTTATACTAATGGAAATCTGCATATAAGAGCTGTTTTAGTGCCACTTTATATTATCAATTATAACAATGTTTATAAACGGTCTCTTAATACTACCATATATTATGAACCTTTATCAACATAATTTCTATTTTTTTATTGTATAAAGTGCGTAAATATTTCCGGTTTATGAGTTTAATATTGAAAATCAGACACTTGATTAAACTACTTGATAATAAACCGGTATTCCGATATACTTTATTCAATTGCGGACAGGGGGACAGTAAATGCGACAAATGCGGCGAGCGATATGCCTCTTTTTAGCATTATTTTTAGTTTTCATGGTGTCTTGCGAGAGCGTGCTCCCGCCGGGCACTAATGACAATGCGCCGCTCATCACTTCATTTTATGACATCCCGGGTATTACCGATGAAGAGATAGCCGGTATAACCGCGCTGCAAAACCGGCGGACTCATTTTATTTACGGAATGACTCCGAGCACCGAGGCATTTTACGATGTAAACAATGATGTCCGCGGCTTTTCTGCGTTGCTCTGCGAGTGGCTCACGGAATTGTTTGAAATTCAATTTATACCTGAAATCCATGAATGGGATTACTTAAGCGCGGGGCTTGAAAACCATACTGTCGATTTTACTGGCGAACTGACGGAAACGTATGAACGCCGGCAACGCGGATACTTCATGACAGGAACAATCGCAGAGCGCACACTAAAGTTTATGCGACTCGCCGACAGCACGCCTTTATCGGAAATCGCGGCGATACGAACTTTAAACCTCGCGTTTCTGGACGGCACGACTAACCATGATCAGGTCACCGGTGTAATCGAGTATGAGTTTGAAGCGTTTTTTGTTGAAAACTACGAAGCGGCATATGATCTGCTTGCAAACAGAGTTATAGATGCGTTTTTTGCCGAAGGAGGAGTCGAAGCGGTTTTTGATCAATTCGGGAATGTAATAACCTCCGTGATGTTCCCGTTGGTTTTCGCTCCGGTTTCAATGACAACAAGGAATCCGGATTTGGAAATCTTAATCAACGTTGTGCAAAAGCTTTTGGAAGAACACAGCAGCAGCTACCATTTAGTCGAACTGTATAAAATGGGTTATGAGGACTACTTGAGGCACAGCCTGCTTGTGAATCTCACTCTCACGGAGCGTCATTTCATCGAAAACAACATAGGCAGTGCCATACCGTTTCTTGCCAGATATGATAATTATCCCCTGAGCTTTTACAACACGTACGAGAGAGAATGGCAAGGGATAGCTTTTGACGTTCTGAGCAGGATAGGAAACCTGACCGGGCTTTCATTTGAAGTGTACAACGCAGCGAATACGGAAATGGTTGAATTGCTGCGTATGCTGGAATATAAGGAAGCACTTATGATAACAGAACTTCTTCATACACCGGAACGTGATGAACTCTTTATATGGCCCTCGGCATATGTTATGACAAGCCGTGCCACTCTTATTTCCGGAACAGAAACTCCCAACATCGATTTTACCGACATCATGCGGGAGAAAATCGGATTAATTGAGAACTCTGCATACGCAGACCTGTTTTTGACTTGGTTTCCCGACCACAGGTATATAGAATGGTATCCAACTGTAACTAATGCTTTTGAAGCTTTCAGCAAAGGCGAAATCGATATGCTTATGGGTAGCGAGAACATGGTTCTTTTGCAAACAAACTTCCATGAGGAGCCGGGTTTTAAAGCAAATATCGTTTTCGAGCACACATTTGAATCCACTTTCGCATTCCACAGGGATGAAGCGATTTTATGCTCCATCATAGATAAAGCACTTCAACTGATTGACACGCAAAGCATTTCGGCACAGTGGTCACGCAGAACATACGATTATCGTGTCGCATTGGCACAGGCACGTCTACCGATAGTCTTCGCCATAAGCATTGCTTTGAGTTTATTGGTCATTATGATTTTACTCCATCGCAGAAACCGTAATGAAGGAGCACGGATGGAAGCACTTGTGCAGAAACGTACCGCAGAGTTAAATATAGCTGTTAGTGAGCAGAAGCGGGTAATGATCGAACTTGAGCATGCTGTGGAGGAAGCAGAAGCATCCAACAAAGCAAAAAGTATTTTTCTCGCCAACATGAGCCACGAAATACGGACTCCCATGAACAGCATCATAGGTTTCAGTGAGCTTGCCAAGGGTGACGTGATTACGCCGCAGACACAGGAACGTCTTGACCATATCATAGATAACTCTAAATGGCTTTTGCAAATCATCAATGATATTCTGGATATTTCAAAAGTTGAATCAGGCAGGATGGATCTTGAGCATGTACCATTCGATTTGGGGGAAATTCTGGAGCATTGTCAATCAATCATAACTCCAAAAGCATTGGAAAAGAACATCCATTTACAATTTTATACAGAACCGTTTATCGGTAAAAAGCTGCTCGGCGACCCGACCCGTCTGCGTCAGGTCATTGTTAATATCCTGTCGAACGCTATTAAATTCACTCATATCGGAACGGTCAAGGTCTCCGCGACTGTAACGGAAATGACAGATACCGACTGCACGGTGCTTTTCGATATCCGCGACAGCGGGATAGGCATGACCCCCGAACAGATGGAAAAAATCTTCAAGCCGTTTGCTCAGGCCGATTCAAGCACGACCCGCAAATACGGCGGCACCGGCTTGGGTCTGCCAATCACAAAAAACATAATAGAATTGATGGGTGGTAACCTGGAAGTGGAAAGCATACCCGGCTTAGGCAGCAAATTTGACTTTAAGCTTAAATTTGATACTGTAGAAGCGGATGATGACACGGGACTTCAAATGTACAGTGTCGGTGATATTGAAAAACCGATGTTCAGCAGCGATACGGCTATACTTGTTTGCGAAGATAACAGAATGAACCAGCGTGTCATTGAGGAGCATCTCAAACGGATCGGGGTGCAAGTCGTCATAGTTGAAAACGGAAAAAAAGGCCTTGAAGAAGTAAAAAGCCGGATGGAAAACGGCGAAAAACCATTTGACTTGATTTTTATGGACATGCACATGCCTGAGATGGACGGTCTTGAAACAGCGTCCGCCATTATGCGTATGGATGTCGGTACCCCGATTGTCGCATTAACAGCGAATGTTATGAGTAACGACCAGGAGCTTTATAAAAAGAACGGCATGAACGAGTGTATGGGAAAACCGTTCACATCTCAGGAGTTATGGGCTTGTCTTCTTAAATACATTAAGCCGGTGGACAATCCCGGTGCATTAAAAGAAGATATTACCCTATCGGATGAAACAAATAACGAATTTTTGAATATGCTAAAACGTGATTTTTATGTGGGCAACAAGGGTAAGTTCGCCGAATTCACCGGCGCGCTTGAAACAAATGACATCCAGCGTGCCCATCTGCTCGCGCATACTTTAAAGAGCAATGCAGCATTAATTGGACGTCCGGGGTTGCACGACATCGCGGTAGAGATAGAACGTCATTTGGCTGACGGTAAAAAAGACGTCGAAAAGCGGCATATAGACCGCCTTGACGAGGAGCTCGAAGCAGTTCTCAGGGATTTCGAACCACTGTTTGAGTATGAAGGCAAATCAGTCAAAAATGAAGATATGCTCAATCAAACAGAAGTGATGGACCTGTTTGAGAAACTAAAGCCGTTACTAAACAGCAATAACTCAGAATGTTTGGATTATATTGATGAATTATATCGGGTAGAAGGATGCGAAACACTGGTTAAACAAATAGAGAACTACGATTTCCTAACTGCGGAAAAAACCCTTAATGATATGATACGAAAATTGGAGGAGCAGAGTTGAATGGATACTAAAAAAATGAACAGCATATTGATAGTAGATGATGAACTGTTGAATTTGAAAATGCTCAGGAGCATATTGCATGACGAATATATCGTATTTACGGCAAAGGACGGACTTACAGCTATAGCTATAGCGTCTAAAGAAAAGCCCGACCTTATACTGCTTGACATCCTTATGCCGGAAATGGACGGATATGAAGTGCTTGGCATACTAAAAAGCGACTCAGAAACACGGCATATCCCCGTCATTTTCATCACGGGTCTTGATAGTAAAACCGAGGAGGAAAAAGGTCTTTCTATGGACGCGGTTGACTATATAAGCAAGCCTTTCAGTCCGGGTATCGTTCATTTACGGGTAAAAAACCAAATTCAAATAGTAAATCAAATACGCACAATTGAGCTGCTGAGCAATCTGGATCAACTGACGCAGATACCAAATAGACGCAGCCTGGATCAGCAGCTTATTTCCGAATGGGGCAGGTCTATCCGCGAAAACATTCCGCTCAGTCTGCTGATGATCGATGTTGATAAATTCAAAGTATACAACGATAAATACGGTCATTTGCAAGGAGATACGGTGTTGCAAATGATTGCAGAAACAATTGTTGCGACCTTACAGCGTGCGGGAGACTTTGCCGCTCGTTTTGGCGGCGAAGAGTTCTGTGTGCTGCTGCCGGGAGCAGACATGGACGGCGCAATGCTGGTCGCTGAACAAATACGCAAAGCCATCGAGACTCTGGTGTTCCGATGCGAGGACGGCACAGCCGGTAAAGTCACCATTTCCGTGGGCGTTCATTCGCTGATACCCAATGTAACCGATACGATCCCGGACATGATCGCCAAAGCCGACA
The DNA here is from genome assembly GCA_009783555.1 of Oscillospiraceae bacterium. Classification (GTDB taxonomy): domain Bacteria; phylum Bacillota; class Clostridia; order Oscillospirales; family Oscillospiraceae; genus WRMH01. The sequence goes on along the minus strand of WRDH01000003.1, from coordinate 35,387 downwards.
AAGCTATGTACGCTGCAAAAGAAGCCGGCCGCAACTGCGTAAGACAATATACAGAGGACAGATGAACCGTCCGCTTGTCTTCCTATCATGGAAATCACGAAAGCGCAAGTTGAATATGGCAATATTATCACGAATCCGCAAGTTGTCTGCATCACTCGCTACTTACAGTTGCCACCATCATAATCCTCGGTGTCATGCTGTTAATGATGTGCATGGAATCACATATATACCCTCAGGCGTCCTTCTGCAAAACTCTGCCTTGCCGACCATCACCGCCAGGAATGCAGGTTCAGGATTTCGCGCCATTGGGTTTAATGCTATCTTGGTTTTAAGCCGTAGAAGGTTGTTGACCCCTTCCATCACTTTATTCTCGCTCAACTTTATTTCGATTCCGGCCCATCGCCCATCTCTGAGCTCAACAATAGCATCGACTTCGAGATTGTCGGAATCCCTGTAGTATTTGACTGAATCCGGCAACGCTGTGTCCATACAGGAAGCATATATCTTCAAATCCCTTATACATAATTCCTCAAACAACTTACCAAACAATTGGCCATCCTGAAGCAAACGGTCTTTATCCGCACCAAGTAGTGCCGCCGTCAGCGAAGGGTCGACAAAACTGCGTTTTGGTTTCAACCGTACCCGCGATTTTGCGCGTATAGGAGCATCCCACCCGGATAAATCCTCAATAATGAATCGCTCCTTGAATGCAGTAATAAACGCTTCTATTTGCTGTCTTGATGCAAATTCGTTTTTATTATCAATGTTTCCTTCAACGATATCGCTCGCAATCGTCTGATAGGTCACCGCCTGTCCGATATTCCTTGCCAAAGATGACAGAAAACGCCTCAGTTTATATTCATTTGCTCCGCTCTTGCTTCCTATTGAAGATAAAAATGTATCAAGATACTGGTTTGGAATTAACTTTGCATCGACCGACTTTAGGTACAAAGCCCCCGGCCATCCACCTTTACATATCAGATCAGCAATGTTGCGTAGGTCTGTTTTTACTCGTGCATTGTTAAAGTTGCCATCAAACAATCCGCTAAGCGATACCGAACCGTCAGAATCTCCGGTTTCATAAAGGCTCATAGGTCTGAGGTGTATGCGAGATATACGTCCCGTTCCGCTATGAATGGTTTCTTCTTTATTTGGCGTTGATGAACCTGTCAGAATAAACATGCCGCGCTCGCCGGCAGCAGTGTCGACTGCCAGACGTGTTTCATCCCACAACGATGGAATCTCTTGCCATTCATCTATCAAATGAGGTCTACCGCCGTCAAAAGCCAGGCTTGGATCTGCTTCAATGAGCGTTCTGATTCCCTTGGTTGATAAATTTATTTTGCTCACAGCGTGGGCTTCCGCCATCCATGTTTTTCCGGACCACATGCTCCCTACGATTTCAATCGCGCCAAAAGCTCGAAGATGCTTTTCAAGCAGCCCATCCAGAAGACGATCTTTGTAGTTACTGTTACGCAGTGTCATATCTTGTCTCCGTTCATCAGTGTTAATGACCAACAATACAGAGTGTAACATAATAGAGGGCATATTGTCAACATAATAGAGGGTATTGAGCTAACAAAATAGAGAGTCAATCCTCACCCTGCATCATTATTAAAAAGCAGCCAGTTCAAAACATTTATTTGGCGGATACCGTCGTGATTGGCATTCGTAATTATATCATCCAGTGTCAGTAAATATTTAGGGTGGTGATCCGGTATCTTTCGCAGAGGTGCCAACTCCCTGTCAAGTGTGTTTTCATCCATCACAGTTGCCGCTACCTGGTAATAACAAATACCGTCAACATTATTTGAAACAAAATCCACTTCTTTTTCTGCAAGCTTTCCTATATTAACTCTATTTCCCCGGCGTAAAAGCTCTAAATATACGATATTCTCCAACTGATGTCCAAGATCCGGTGACGAACCGGATAACAGCATATTTCTAAGACCGGTATCCACAAGATAGTATTTACCTAGGGTTTTCAAGTGCTGCCGCCCTTTTATATCAAATCTGTCGGCTTTGTAGAAAATGAAGCTGTCTGTGAGTGCTCTAACATATTTTTCGACCGTGTTAACTGAGATATTGCGACCGCTTGAGTTGATGGTATCACTGACTTTTTTTATTGAAACCGGACTTCCTATATTATTGCAAAGAAATTTCACCACACCCTCAAGGACGGATATATCGGATATACCCTCACGCATTGCTACATCTTTAATAAGTATTGTCGAGTAGATGCCGTCAATATATGTTTTAATGACTGCATCGTCTCTTTCAAGCTGACTCACATATGGGAAGGAACCATAACGTAAGTAAATATCAAACTCCGCTCTAAGATTCGGACCAAGCGGCATGGGAAGATATGCCGGAAGGAAAGAATCCTCCCAATTTAAAAAATCCATATGCTCTAAAAACGATAACGGCAACATGTTGATTTCTATGTATCTACCCGATAAAAGCGTTGCAAGTTCGCCTGAGAGCAGATATGCATTTGAACCGGTAATATACACATCGACTTTGTCTTTTATGAACAGGCTGTCTACAGCTTTTTCAAAACTACTACATTGTTGTATTTCATCTATAAATACATAAGTATATCTATCCTTACAGAGCCGTTCTTTTATATAGTCATACAACGCTTTGTAGTTTAAGAGATGCTCATACTCAACATCCTCAAGATTGACCGATACGATTTGCTCATTTCCTATACCTTCGGACAACAAGTAATCGATGTATTGTGCAAGCAGTGTCGACTTTCCACAACGGCGTACACCGCTGATTACTTTAATCAGTTGCTTCTCTCGCCATTTTTTTAATCGTTCCAAGTATATTTTTCGCAGGACCATATAGACACCCTCTTTGCTGCAATCGTCATTCTTTTCAATTATATGCATTAACATGCGATTTGTCAATCTTTTTTCTTATTTGTGAATATTGTTTCATTTTTTCCGACAAAGCCCTGTACGCCGCAAAAGAAGCCGGCTGCAACTGCGTAAGACAATATAAAGAGGACAGATGAACCGTCCCCTTGTCTTCTGAGCACTTATACTTTCAAGTATTCCTTTAGCCCTTCTTGCAGTATTTGGGAAAACGGCGCATTGGCTTTTTCCGCTCTGGTATTAAGCCATGACGGTATAGACAATGTTTTCTTAACTGATTTTGTATCGTATAAGCGTCTCCACTCGTCTGTGTCTGCCGCAACTAATGTTACTTGTTGATTTTCTTCCAACTTTATTTTCCCGGATGATGTTGCTTCAGGAATATCCTCATTTTTGTTTTCAGCATCCCACAACCACATTTCAATAGCGTCTTTTGCCATTATAAGTGCCTCGGCAATATTCTCACCGGAGGACACTATAGCATTCAAAAATGTAGAAAGTCCACGACGTTATCTCTATGTATAACAGTGAATGAACTGTTGGGGTATGCCTCTTGCAATTGCTTCTATGTTTACTTTTTAGAGGGCAGGTGGAGCGGTCAATGATTAATGAGTTGACAAAAACAACATACCCGACTATACTAAGTTTGCATTTTAGTTTAGTCAGCAAGTGGAGGGTTTGTTATGTATATCAAACGTGCAATCGAAGATTCTGTAGTGAAAGTATCAAAAACTTTTCCCGTTTTACTAATGTCGGGACCTAGACAAGTCGGAAAAACAACACTGTTAAAGCATCTTTCAGACAAAACTCGCAACTATGTAACGCTTGACGACCCGGATGTTCGCAATACAGCACGAAATGACCCGGCGTTGTTCATGCATCGCTACACTCCTCCTATATTAATTGATGAAATCCAATACGCACCCCAAATCCTGCCTTATATAAAAATGAGCGTTGATAATTCCGGGAATATGGGTGATTTTTGGCTTACAGGATCTCAAGCATTCCACATGATGAAGAATGTCAGCGAATCGCTTGCGGGGCGAGTAGGTATCATAAACCTGTTAGGGTTGTCAACAAACGAAATCAACTCCCAACCTTCCGAGCCATTTACCACATCTCCCGAACGATTGATGTCTCGTGTGAAAAATGTCCGAAAACTGGATTTACACACGCTTTACGAAAGAATTTTCCTTGGTGCATTTCCTGCTTTGCACCGTGAAAATCCTCCGGAGTTATCAGAATTCTACCGTTCCTATATCAACACCTATTTACAACGGGATATCAAGGATTTAACTCAGGTTGCCGATGAGACAGCGTTCTATAGTTTTATGACCATTGTGGCGGCGCGTACCGCCAGACCTGTAATATATGAGGAAATAGCGAAAGATGCCGGAATTAGCGCACCAACGGCAAAAAAATGGATTTCAATTTTAGTTTCCTCCGGGCTTATCGCCTTGGTGCAGCCATACCACAATAATGTTCTTAAACGCGCAGTGAAAATGCCGCTTATGCATTTTCTGGACACCGGGCTTTGTGCTTACTTGTTGAAATGGGGTAATCCTGAAATCTTAGAGAGAGGTGCAATGTCGGGAGCGTTCTTTGAAAGCTGGGTATTTTCGGAAATTTACAAAAGCTATTTAAACGCCGGGAGGGAAGTTCCGGTTTACTATTACCGCGATAAAGAAAAACGTGAAATCGACATTCTCATATATGAAAATGGTACGCTATACCCAATTGAAATTAAGAAATCCGCATCTCCGGGTAAGGATGCTGTAAAACATTTCAAAGTCCTTAACCCGGTTACCGTGCCGACACTATTAGGCGAGTTAGAACAATACAAAGTTGAAATCGGCAACGGTGCAGTTGTTTGCATGGCCAACGATTTATTGCCGGCAGATATTAATAACTGGTTTGTCCCTGCATGGATGATATAGACGGGTGCGGATCATTCGGAGCCGTTCAGCTTTATTCTGATTCTCGCGATTTTGCACTTCGTAAAATAGCACCTTGCAGCAAACACGGAGTCATATATATCGGAAGGAAAACTATTCCTTTCTTCACGAAATCAAGTATTTTCACGACCCGATATATCACGTAATCGAGATTTTTGCAAGATTAAATTATCATGTTATCACGATTTTGAGCATCATTGCCAAAGCCGACATGTAGCAGTCTCCTAATTTAGCTCATTTTCTTAGCAAGTGCGTCTTGCAGTACACGTGATAGGCTTAACCCCATTTCTGAGACTTTTTCGTCCATCCATTTTGGTAAGCTTACTGTGCGTTTGACCGCTCTGCTGTCTCTTATATCGGCACGTATTAAGCTTGTAAACTCGTTTCCTTCAACTGTTATTTCGATTATTTCTGATGGCTTTGGAAATTCCTGTTTATCTGAATCCAGATATTCTAACCATTGCGATAGTGCAGATTGTGCCATTACCATTGCATTTTCTAAGTCTTTCCCCTCGCTAATACATCCTTTCAAATCAGGATAGGTGATTGTGTAACTCCCATCATCGTTTGAACTGAATATTGCCGGATAAATGTAATTCATTTTGTACCATCCTCTTCCATACTAATTCTCTGCGCTTCATCTCTATCCTCTCCATATTCATATTGTACTACATAATTTACGTAATGACCATACATAATTTACGTATTGTCTATCGTTTTTTCTGTATACTAGCTCTTAACTTGTAATCTATGAAATCACAGTATCACAAAGGCTTTACACATATCAATACACATTTTATGATGAAAAAGTAGAAAAATGGAGCACCAAGACACCTGCAATAAATAATTAAAGCCTCAGGTAACATGCAGGTTGAATTTGGCTGCTTATTATAATATAATTCTACAAAGAATCGCACTTGGAGAATTCTAATGAGAAAGCGGCAGCAACGAGAGATAATTGAAGTGCTTAAAACACTTAAAACTGCACAAGATGCGGAGCTTTATGCGGATTGTCAGGAGGGGGCAATCGGTATTGGCGAGTTCGAGGAAATCGGATATAATCGGAATGCTCTCGGTGTTCCCAAAAAAGATATTAGGCCAAAAGTGGGTTGACAACACCCACATTTGGCCGTATTATAATACTGTTATTCGCTGTAGAGAGACGAAAAGTGCATAAATAGTAGGCCAAAACAGTGTATCATAAACCAGCATTTGGCCGAATATCCACATGATATGGGGGTCGATATGGCAATTATAGGCAGGAAAGAAGAACGGCGGCAACTTGATGACTACTATTATTCAGGAAGACCGGAACTGATCATAGTGTATGGTCGACGTCGCATTGGCAAAACATTTCTTATAAAAGAGCATTTCGAGGGAGGTTTCTCTTTTTACTTTACCGGAAAGGTTAGCTCTTCACGGAAAGGCAATCTCGATGATTTTGACAATGCGATTATCGAATATGGTGGTGACAAGAGTCCGAAATCTATGAGTTGGGCAGACGCGTTTCATAAGCTTGAGAGGCTTCTCCGGAAATCACCGGGTGAGAGAAAAGTAGTATTCATTGATGAAATGCCGTGGCTGGATACCGGGAAATCAGGATTTTTACTTGCTTTCGACTACTTTTGGAACAGCTTCGCTTCAGCTAACAAGGATATACTCTTTATCGGATGCGGAAGTGCTACTTCGTGGATAACAAAAAAAATATTCAAAAACCGAGGAGGCTTGCACAACCGGGTTACCGGTAGAATTCATCTGGCGCCTTTTACAATTGGCGAGTGCGAGGTATTCCTTAAAAATCGGGGTGTAGAGATGGATCGCTATCAGTTAGCAGAATGCTATATGATATTCGGCGGAATCCCATACTATCTGAACCTACTTGATAGAGGCTTATCGCTCTCGCAAAATGTGGATAGGCTTTGTTTTGCGAAAAACGCATCGCTTAAAAACGAGTTCTATGAGCTATATATGTCGCTGTTTAGCAACCCGACCCGCTATATAGCTGTGGTTGAAGCTCTTGCGACAAAAAACAGCGGGCTATGCAGAAATGATATTATCGAAATTGCCGGACTCCAATCGAACGGTCATCTTTCTATAGTATTGGACGATCTTGAACAATGTGATTTCATAGACACATACAGCGATACATCCAAAGGAAAAAAGGGAAGATATTTCTTCCTTATTGACCCATTTACAATGTTTTATCTACGCTATATGAAAGACAACGACACAAAAGATGAATATTACTGGACAGGTAACATTAACGATGGTACGCGCAATGCGTGGCGTGGTTACGCTTTTGAACAACTATGCCGTTTACATCTCAGACAAATCAAAAAGGCACTCGGCATCTCAGGGGTGTCAACAGAAACATCATCATGGCGCAGTAAGACCGCGAAACCCGGTGCAGAAATTGACTTAGTGATACGCCGCAAGGATCGCATTACAAATCTGTGTGAAATCAAATATGTGAATCAACCCTTTGTGATCACGAAATCCTACTCGGAAATGCTGAACAACAAGCGTATTTCTTTTCAGATGGAAACCGGGATTCAACATGGGGTTCATCTAACCATGATAACGACGTACGGCGTCACAAAAAGCGGATACTTCGGAGTTGTACATTCTGAGGTTACACTGGATGACTTATTCGAGTAATCGGACAGACCTACTATAACAGTTTCGTTATTGAAAAACACACGTCTTGAGTCTGAAGTACAGGTTGTATTTGCTTGCTCAATATAATATAATTTGGCAAAGAATCACACGTGGAGAATACTTATGCGAAAGCATCAACAAAAGCAAATACTTGAGCTGCTGGAAACACTAAAGAGTTTGCAGGGAGCAGGGCTTTACGCTGATTGTCAGGAGGGTGCAATCAGCATTGGCGAGTTTATTGAAGAGCTTGAGGGTGAAGGTACTCAAACGGTTGAGTTGCTCGAGGAATACTGCGACTTATTATACCAAGCAAGCATTGGGGAAAACGTCACAAAAGCACTAAACAAGCAACTGACAAGAATAGAAAACAGTGTCAGAAGCGAACTTAAGCCAAACCGTATTGAAATGGTTTTTCTGAGTTATAACGCGAGCATGAGTGATTGTCTGGAGTCGATTTATTTTACCGCAAAAGAAGACCCGAACTGTGACGTGTACTGGATACCTATCCCCTACTATGAACTCAACCCGGACGGCTCCTTAGGCGCAATGCGTTATGAGGGGCAGGAAAACTATAAATCAAGCATCGAATGCACGGATTGGCGGGAGTATGATATCGAAGAACGTCATCCCGATGTAATTTTCACGTTTTCTCCGTATGATGATGATAGCTATGTAACAAGAATACATCCTGACTTTTACTGTGTACGACTACGAAATCTTACAGATATGCTGGTCTATGTTCCGTATTACGTAACATCGGGAACCGTGCGTGAGCCTTATACTAAATGCGCGGGAGTTGTGTATTCTCATCTTGTGGTTGTTCAATCGGAGAGTGTCAGACAAGACTTTATCCGCGACTGTTTGGCTCTTGAGGAAATCGGATATGATCAGAATGCTCTCGGTGCTCCCAAAAAGAAAATCGTTGCTCTCGGCTCGCCAAAGTTTGACGCTGTAATCAATGCCAAGCCGAGCGATTTTGCTTTGCCTGATAAATGGAAAAACCTGATTGAGAAGCCGGATGGCACGAAGAAAAAAGTAATCCTTTTTATCACAAGCATAAACGCTTCATTTAATAACGGAAGTCAATACCTGAAAAAACTCATTTTTATTCTCGATGAGTTCAGCAAACGCGACGACGTTGTCCTATGGTGGCGGCCGCATCCCCTTGGAAGAACAGCGTTTGCAAAAGCGTATCCTGAGCTGATAGATACATATGATAAAAAAGTCGAAGAGTATAAAAACGGCGGATGGGGCATATATGATGATACCCCGGATTTGCATCGTGCGATTGCTTTTAGCGATGCGTATTATGGCGACAACAGTTCAGTGGTTATTTTGTATCAGGTAACCGGGAAACCGATTATGATTAGTAATCCTGAAATAATGCACAGTATACCTAAGTTTGAACCGACAAGTATCTACGTAAATAAAGATAAAATTTGGTTCACTGTTAGGTATATTAATGCACTATTTTATATGGCTAAAGATGATTGTGTATTAAAGCTTGCAGGAAGTGTACCCGGAGAGGTCGCATATATTCCTGCAAGTGACTACTCGTTATACTTAACACCGGTGGAGTATAATAACAAACTCTACTTTCCACCTTTTAGTGCTAATGAAATTGCAGTTTTTGATTTACATAGCGAGAAATTTAGTAAGGTGCGCTATAATAGAGAGAAAACTCAAAAAAACAAAAATGACTTCTCTGATGCTATTTTATATGGTAGTAATATTTATTTTATTCCACACGGTTATCCCGGGATTTTACGCCTATGTACCGAATCAATGGAAATGTCGTATATCGTTGACTGGCTTGAGCCTCTAAACAATATAACCGGAAACCCTCAAACACATTTTTATCGTGCGTGTCTTGTTGACAGTTCGATTTGGGCACCGTCACTGGAAAGTAATGCTGTACTCCAATATGATATCAAAGAAAACAAATGCAGTATTTATGAGGTTGGAGAGAAACACTTTAGATACATAAGCATCTCATTTGATGGTGCCAATTTTTGGTTATCTCCGCTTTTTGGTAATAACATGCCGATAACAAAATGGCATCCGATTAAAGGTGTTAAAAACGAGTTCGGTGATATTTATTCTGAGAATAATACTAAGGGTTTTCTTGCGGAAAAGCATTGTGGAGACTATATTTGGTTTATACCTATATTTGATGGTGATACATATAAAATAGATTTTCGAACAGATGATGCTTATGTTGTAAAGGAGTTAAGTTTCTCCGTCGACGATAATCAATATCAAAGCAGTGAATACCTAGCGGTTGATACTTTTTCTGATTCTATTTACATATATAGTAATAATAGAAGTACATTAATAGAATATAATTGCATTACAAATAAACATAGAGAAGAAACGGTTTATTATTCCTCTGAGATTTTTTCTATATTGGAGAAGTTATATTCAGAAGCATTTACAGCAGCAGAAGAAAATGGAACTTTAGAAATTGATTGTTATTTTAAGGAATGTGATGGCATGCTGCTAAGCAGCTTTCTATCTTATATTGTAAATACCAGCAACGAAAATGAGTCAAAGAAGCAAACTTTAGTAAATAATCGAACTGAGCATCTTTCTGTTAACACAAATGGTACTAGCGGCAAAGTGATATATGATTATGTAAAGAAAAAAGTACCGGCTTTATCTTAATACTATGAATTATAGGGATAATAGCTTATGCGTAAACACCAACAAAAACAAATACTAGAGCTGCTGGGAACGTTAAAGAGTTTGCAGGAAACGGAGCTTTACGCCGACTGTCAGGATGGTGCTATTGCCATTGGTGAGTTCATTGAGGAGCTTGAGGGTAAGGGTACACAAACGGTTGCCTTGCTCGATGATTACTGCGAACTGCTTTATAAAGCAAGCATTGGTGAGGTCGGTAAAAAGGCACTTGACAAAGGGTTTTTACGAATAGAGAACAGTGTCAAAAACGAATTTAAGCAAACCCGTTACGAAATGGTATTTCTCAGTTATAAAGCCAGTATGAGCGACAGCATCGAGTCGATTTATACAGCGGCGAAGGCTGACCCGAGCTGTGATGTTTATTGGATACCTATCCCGTATTACGAGTGTAATCAGGATGGAACACTCGGTGCTATGCACTACGAAGGAGCAGAATACTATAAAGACAGTATAGAATGCACCGATTGGCGAATATACAATATCGAAGAAAGACACCCGGATGTGATAGTCACATTCGCCCCTTATGATGAGCTCGGCCACATGACAAGCGTTCATCCCGATTTCTACTGCAGGCGTTTGCGTGAACTCACGGAGATGCTGGTCTATGTACCGTACTTTGTCACATCAGAGAACATAGGAGCACCATTCACCAAATGCCCCGGAGTTATGTTCTCACACCTCGTTATTGTTCAATCGGAAGCAGTCCGGCAGTGTTACATCCGTGATTATAAAGAGCTTGAAAAAATCGGATACAGCAGGGATATCTACGGTGCTCCCGAGGATAAAATCATAGCTCTCGGTTCACCAAAATTCGATGCGGTCATTAATGCAAAAAGAGAAGATTTTTCACTTCCGAAATCATGGGCGAAGCTCAACAAAAATAAAAAAGTAATTCTATTGAACACAAGTGTAACACCAATTGTAAACTACAAAGAGCAATACTTAAAGAAACTGCAGTATGTTCTAGATGCTTTCCGCGACAGAAATGATGTGGTACTATGGTGGCGTCCACACCCGCTCAGCGAAAGCGCATACGACACAATGAACCCCGAGCTTGCCGGACAGTATAATCGTATTGTAGAGGTATACAAGCAGACAGACTACGGCATATATGATGATACACCGGAACTGCATCGGGCTATATCCTGGACAGATGCATATTATGGCGATCCAAGCTCATTGGTTATATTGTATCAAGCTACAGGAAAGCCGATAATGATTAACGATCCAAAGATAACGGAAACCATACCTCCATTTGAACCAACCGATATCTGCATAACAAAAAACAACTTCTGGTTCACTATCCGTCGTTTCAACGCCCTGATAAGCATGGATAGGAACACTTGGATTCCGGAGTTCGCAGGTAGCTTTCCTGATGAGAGTGACTATATAAAAGAACCTGATGACTCTCTTTATAGAAAACCGGTAGAAGTTGACGGCATTCTCTATTTCCCGCCATTTTTGGCAAATGAAATTGTTATGTACTCTACACAAACAGGGACATTCGGAAAAATCAAGTACAAAGAAGCCAAGGACTACCGGAAAGAAACCGGAGACTTTCTGGCTGCGGTTGTTTCCGGGGACTTTATATTCTTCATTCCATATGAGTATCCGGCGATAATTCAACTGAACATCAAGACTATGGAAATAACCTGCCATACCGATTGGATTGAATCGCTCACAAAGTTGATGGGTGATGTAAAAGGCTTCTATTTAGGCTACCCGTTTACTATTAACTGTTCAGTGTGGCTACCGGTACTTGAAGCAAATATCATCATGGAATTTGATATGGAAACATATGAATATGCTTTTCATGAGGTTGGTGAAAAAGACTATCGCTACTGCGGTTCTTACTTTGACGGTATACATTTTTGGCTATCCCCACATTGGGAAACAAAAGCACCGGTCGTTAAGTGGAATCCCGATACAGGAGAAACTACGTATTTCGCGGATATATATGTTGACGGTAAAGACCATGCATTTTATCCTATGTTCTTTTATGGAGGATATATATGGCTTCTCCCGATGTTCGGTGAGCATGCAGTAATAATTAATACAGCTACAGACTCCGTTTCAATAGCAAGCGAATTTGCGTCCGGTCCTGCAGACAGCAAAAACGGTCATGCACTCTTTAAGTTCATATCAGCGCAGAATTATGGTGACAGTATATATGCTTTTATTTATTACACAGGGACGCTAATAAAGTATGATTTCATAACTGAATCTCGAAAAGAAGAAATTGTTAATTATAACCCTGAAATATCGGTTCAACTAGAAAATATGTTATCAGGGAGATTCATAAAAGATATTAAGAAAATAAAAACTGTTCAAGATTATTGTTACTACGAGAGTGACTATTATCGATTAAATGGGTTTTTAGTATACATAGAAAAAGATAACGACGAAGAAAAGTCGCAACGTGACCGCCGCAAGGAAGTCGCACGCTCACTTTCCTCCAACCCCGACGGAACCGCCGGCAAGAAGATATATGAATACATAAAGAAAACGATTTTGTCTTGAAATGTAAAATCACATAAGTATATCCCTACTCATGAATGTGTAAATGCACTTTTAGTGCCTCTTGAAGAATGCCGGAGAAGTTGACATTTTTGCGTTCCGCACGTTCGTTCAGCCACATAGGTATCGAAAGTGTTTTTTTAATTGATTTGTTTTCGTAATACCTGCGATAAAACTCTGTATCACAGCGTATAAGAGAAACAACGCTGACATCGTCGGTCTCAATAGCTTTATAATCGGAAGGTGCAGGGATAGGTTTTCCATCTTTCTCCATATCGTAAATCGTCAAGCATAAAACATCTTCGGCCATTTCAAGAGCATCTGCCATATTATCGCCGCCGGTAAAACAATTTTCTATATCAGGAAATAAAACCGAGTATTTGCCGTCATACTCTTGTGTGAATATTGCGGGGTATACATATTTAGACATAATGATCCTCCATTCTCTCCTTTATAGTATCACGTATTCGATACGTATTCAATCCTTTTTCAGATTAAAATCGGTATTCCTGCTCATGACCGCCGCAACAAGTCCATTCTACATTAGAGCCGCAACGGTTTCAATATGAATTTGATTCTACATTTGAGCCGTCAATATGTAGAATTTTTCACAGTTTCACGAAATTCGTATCTGTCCTGAAAAGTCCTTTTTTTGTTTTGAATGCGATATACCTCTTTTTATGCTTAAAACATAATATCCGGGTCGCCTTTAAGGCATTTCAAGCCAAAAACGTAACTTCTGTGCGTTTTTGGTGTATAATCCCTCATTAGCAAGGCTGCGGCTCACACTAAAAATGACACAAGATGTAGGAAAACTGACGTAAAATGCACAAAATAAACTAAAGTTTCACTTGCATTTAACCGAAAATAATGATATAATACGAAACAAGCAGGAAAAGGCGAAAGGAATCGCAAGATATAGTGGTCTATGCTTAATAAGCGGACAACTATATGCTGCACGGAAGCAAGGAGTATCAACAAATGGTGTTATAACGATTGTTCTATTTAGCAACTGTTTCAATAAACGAAGCAGAATCGTTGTTGCATCGTATTTTTTTGATAAAATTTGTTTAGTACAAGAGAGGTGAACTATTCGTGAGTAAAGACATAAAGAAAAAGGAAGGGAGTGAACAGAATTCCAAAAAGAATTCCGAAGTAAATTCCAGTGAGGAAAAGAAACGGAAACTAAAACCCCTGCATTGGGTCATCATCGCCGTAGTAGTACTCGCACTCGCCGGCACAATAACATATTTTATGTGGCCCAGAACTGAAGAAGTAACCATCGAGGACAGAGGCACCGCAATGGGCGGAAGAGGCATGATACTTACCCCCGATAACATCGAAGAAGTAAGACGTATTATGAACGAACCCAATCCGGACGCTCAATACACAGTCAGCATGACTACAAACTGGGTATTTGAGACCTCGAGAACACCATCTAGCAATGCCGTTGTAAACAATCGGGAACACAATTCGCGCACGGTATACTTTGATGTCATACTTGTTGACACCGGCGAGCTTGTTTATTCCTCACCGTATATACCACTCGGAGGAACACTCGAGAACTTCGCACTTGACGTTAACCTGCGAGCAGGCGTGTACGATGCTATCATACGATTTCATCTAGTAGACGACGACAACGAAGTCGTTGCCGAAGTAGTGGATACTGTAACGCTTACAATCAACGGATAGCGACAACACAACAATTTGAAATTAAACCCCTGAGGGAAGGAATCCGAAGGGTGGGGTGGAGTCCCACAAAACTAAAATATATTAATATTACAAACAAAAAGGAGAACACAATGAAAGCAAAAAGGATTTTCGCAATTTTACTGGTAGTAATGTTCCTCATGAGCGCATTCCCGATTATGGCACTCGCGGGAGCAGCCCCGACAGTCTCCGGCGCAACGGTCAGAGCTAACACTAGCACTATAACGATTACTTTTGGCGGACACGGTCTTGACACAGCCGTAGTACCTAACATCGCAGCTTTCACAGTTGAAGTCGCAGACCCTGCCGATCTTGACCCCGAGGTTACAGCTGTGGCAGTCACCAACGCAACTACCGTCACTCTGACACTTGACGAGCCGATTCCAACCGGTGCAACAGGTGTTACAGTATCATATAACCCTTTAACAGCCGTTACACCACTCATATGTGATGGTACTGACGGTACACCAGTAGAGGTAGCGATAATTACTAACCAAGCAGTTACCGTTACCCCTGCAAACAGCGAAGACCACACCGGCGGCGGCGGTATGCTTCTCCCGACCACATCTTATGAACAGCACAGGGAAGCCACACTCCCCACAAGCGCGGGCTTCACATTCGTACTTGACCCGCAAGGCTTGTATAATCTAACTGACACGCAAATACTAGACTTGGTTGTTGAACCCATCCCCGGCGGCACCCGCCTTGGTCGGATGTATCCAAATCCAACAGGGACTATTATAACAGAATGCAATGAACCTCTCTGTCCGGATCATGGAGTTTGCGCTGAGGCTGACTGTGAAGATCATGTAACAGGAGGATCAACACCATGTCCGCTAGTTGAAGATTGTAATGAGGTAAGAGAAGGAGTATGGGGTCTTCTTGAAGACGCAGGGCAAATCATATTCTCGGATTACGCGCCATTCTTTATTAACAACAGCAACTTTGACGTAGCTCTTGAAATCGAATTTGCTTTTGGCGCTGCTGCCACAGGCGTAGTTGCTGTAGCAACCCCGGATGCTGTTACCGGTCCTGCAATTACTGCTCCCAATGTTTTCATCGGAGCAAAATTCTCTTCTGCAAATATAATAACCGCTCCAGGTTTGACCGATTTCACAGTCACAGGAGATATAGTATTACCAATCCAAACGACAGCACGGACACCGCTATTCCTTCTGGGTGCAGCACAGTACACTGACGTAATTGAGATAGACAGAGATGTCGATGATGTCCTCATAGGGATCGATGTCGAGCAAAGAAAAACAAAAGCTATCGGCGACAACGGCCATGGTACACGGTTTACACTTTACGGCGATTGTAACCCGGATGCCGACTGGAGTGGTGTTGATGCGAGCGATCTTGCTATCGATATCAAGCTCACCCTGACAACTCCTCCGACAACACCGGATCATGTCTGGGAATTCCCGACAGGACCGCTTGCATCTCCCGGAACCCCGATTGCCGGAGCATACGGACTGGTTGCAGGTAACGGACTGACCGCCGCCAGCTTTATTGATACGAGTGCGGTAGTGCCGGTTGGCTTCATCATCGGCGGAGCAGTTTCAGGCGATCCGGATGATGCAACGATGACTGATGATGTAGGCGTTGTACTAGTACCATTCCATTTCGGCGATAGCGTACTCGCAGGTGTTTCTCTATACTCAATGGGTTCGCATAACGACATGGGTCCGTTCATAGAAGAAGTCTCAGGAGGCATAGAGATTGACTTCACCGGATGGCCGGAAGACGATTATGAGATAACTGTTTGGCTGGACTTGGGAACTCCATTTATAATTGTGATAACCCTGACTGATTAATACAATCGAATAAGTATATTTCCATCAGAACCGATAATACGGCAAACACCGCCCGCATTCTTTAAATAGAAATGTGGGCGGTGTCCGTTAATAAAATGCGAGTATCACTAGTGAACCGCCTACAAATATCACTCTCGCATTTGGAAGTGGAACAAACCGTAATAATCCCCATCGCCAACGCTGTTTATGTTTGCGTTACTTATCAAACCATCCTTGGATGTATATGAAAACTCTATTAAATCCATAGAATCAAACTGCTTTATTACATACTCGGCAGTATATACTCTATGAGCATTAAATACCAAGCTACACTTATTGGAGACTTGCAGCGAAAGGTATAGATTTCCGCCTTTTTTCATTACGCGTTGTATACTTTTAAAACACTTAATATGAGCATCAGGATCTATGGGGTCTCCAAATCGGCCCAGACCAAAGTGTTCGATTGAACAAAGCGCCGAAAGCGATTCTACAGAGTTGCCAGCCAGATTTTTTAACATGGTTGCATCATCCCTGATAAATTCAAGGTTCTCAATCCCGAAAGTATCGAGATTCCTTATATCAATCATTACAGTTCTTACACCAAAGCTAAGAAGATGGGTAATAAACCCGTCGACCCTTGAAGCAATATCATAATGTATTGACGGACGATTCTTATATACCTTTTTTGCTGCCCAAAGATCCTGAGTCAGAAGGTCATCATTAAAGTTAACGCCTGCATCTTTATACCAATCGTGCAGTTGAATATTCTCGAGCTCTGTGTCTATCTTGAATAGCTCGTCTGTATTTTTATTGCTATATTCATCATAGTCTGCCTTGAACCTGTGCGCAATTGCCTTACCGGCAAGCGTAGCACCGTTGACTCTATTAACATACCCAAGCTCTTTAAGGCTATAGTAGCATTGCCAGTAGCTCTTTTGTGTGTTTAATGCAAGGATAATGAAATAGTCTTGAGTATTATGCAAAACGCTATCGCTGTATCTAATGAGCTCCGGTTTTTTGATTTCACGGTTTTCAAATATCTGCCCTGCCTTGTTAGTATCCCAGATAATAAGCTTCTTGATATCGCGACCCCAAATGTCGATAATTTGTTTGCACGTCTGGGTCGCACCCCAGATTATGACAGTACTGACATGGAGTTTCTCAAGAAAGCTCTTTTCACAGGCTGTTAATTCCTCCTTGTTTTCCATTATCATATTCAGTTTAACGTTCATATTCATGTTTACCTTTCCAATATCATAATCATATTATTTATGCTTTCATTACAACATAATTCTTTGCTCCCGTGCTTGAAATAAATGTTCTGTCTAGCCGCAGCTTGCTTCTTTTTAACATTTCAAGGAAGAAGTCTTCCCGGAGTAGAACTTCGAATCACTTGATGTAGTTCCGACTTCTATAATGATTTCTTCCAGATCTTTATGATGGCTGTGTCTTAGATATTGGCATAAGTAATACCCAAGCCATAAATTACAATTTTAACTTTCATTTGTTATCTCCTGTTCTTTTCCGGATAATCAAACAAAACGATGTGGATACATATCCTCCGACCTCTAATTTGAAATGCGGCAATGAATATGGCGGCTCATCTACCAACTCATCCAACGCAGATCCATCAAGTCTAAAGTCAAGAGGTTCAACACAGTGTCCTTGCCGAACCAGATGTTCCGCAATTTCTATAAAATCGACAGTACGCAAAATGGAATCATTACTTGACACTAGTGTTTCTGAAGACGAAGACAAGTTTATTTCTGTGGTATGAACTGCTATACCCTCCGGTTTCAAACAATCCATTGCTCTGTAAATAAATTCTTTAGCTGCGTATAGTGAACCTAAGTGCTCCAATGCGCATGACGACCATAAAAAATCATATTCATTCAGATGTGGAGGTATATGCCTCATATCAACATATTCAAACCGGACATTGCTAAAAAAACGATTATACTCGACGAAGTGCGAGTTAAATAAATCGTTGATATGCTTTCCATATTGGTTTGTTTCCTCCCAACCGGTTGACATGTCCGGTGGTGCATCGGTAGCGGTAATGCTACAACCAAGTGATGTGAACACTGATGACAGAGGTTCTTTGCCAACGCCGAACCCCAACCCTTTCCGCGAAGACATTAACATTTTCCTTTCTGATAATGCATGATAGATAAACAACCATTCCCACATTTTGCGGTGTGGTGTCGCATGCCACTCAGTCTCATTACAATCTTTTCCGAGTATAGCCCAACGGGGAAGCCACTCTAAATCAGTGGGACGACAAATACTGGAGCATAGCCGTTCTTGTATTATATCCTGTTTACAGCCAAATATCTGTCTAAAACGTTTTACAGCATCGTCCATAATTGTTTATTGTCTCCGTTCATATGCTACCGTATAAGCCTCCTCTGTCATTTGCGCTGTTTTGCTCCATGAGAACTTACGTGTCTGCTCATAGCCTTTTAATGTGTATTCGTTGCGTAATTCCTCTGAGTTAAGCAATCGTTCGATTTCGAAAGCCAATTGTTCAGGTTTGTTTGGCTCCACATATACCACTGCGTCACCGCCGACTTCCGGTAAACTCGACACATTTGCTGTTATAACAGGGCTGCCGCAAGCCATAGCTTCGAGCACCGGTAAGCCAAATCCCTCATACTCAGAAGGAAAAAGGAATACTCCAGCTCCCGACATCAAATTGCGTAACTGCTTGACCGTCACAAATCCGGTCAGAATAATCCGTTCTTTTAGGTTTGAGTTACCAAGCTTCTCTTTGATTCGCTCCCAACCTCTCCTATGACCGTAGTCGCCGGCAAGTACAAGCATTAACCCGTCATGGTTAGACGCAAGTGATTCAAA
Organism: Oscillospiraceae bacterium; assembly: GCA_009783555.1. Classification (GTDB taxonomy): domain Bacteria; phylum Bacillota; class Clostridia; order Oscillospirales; family Oscillospiraceae; genus WRMH01. The sequence continues at coordinate 16,313 of WRDH01000003.1, read as the reverse complement.
TGCGTCAATTATATCCGCAACGCCTTTTCTCGGATCGTCAACGGTCCCTGCAAATAAGATATACGTACTATCTATTCCAAACTCTCTTAGCGCATTGTCATCCTTATCGGGATAAAAAGCTGACGGGTCATGCGCAAGTGGTACAACAAATACATTATCCGGTGATATGTCCGAATTATTGCATATGTCTGCCTTTGTTGAAAGAGAGTCTGCAATACAGATTGGCTTTTTTTGTTTGATTAAATTAAATCCAGTTGCACAGTTACGGGCGTTTTCCTCTGAAAGCGACATTTCGGGATGAAGAGCTGCTATTAAATCATGGACTGTGACTACCATTTCACCTGTTAATCTACCGGGCATCCACAGGGGCAGCATAAAATGAAAGACATCACCTATCGCTCCGGTATAGTCGTTGTAGCTTAGTATTTTATATGCATCTTCAGAAGTGTTCACAACCTTAAAGCTTTCTGTGTTGCACTCAAACAGCTCCGGATTATGCTTCCCAAAGAACTTATCTACATATTTTTCACGGTTTCCGCGCTCTTTACCTTTGTCAAAGAAAGCCAGCGCATAATCGTGATTGGCGCGTGATAACAGATTATCCACCAAATTAACCGCATACCAAGCGATACCTGTAGGTATAGGTGTACAAACGCTTTGAACCTCTAGTACTACTTTCATAGTAAATCTCTTCTTTCATAAGTTATATAGTCAAAAGTCAATAAACCTTTTCATTAAGTGCATTGCTAAGGCGCTCGTAGTAAACACTGTCTCTTTCAAGGCCGTCGTCAATACTGTTTGCGATATCCCAAAGCTGTTGTCGCTCATTTTCGGTAAGCGAAACATTGCCGCCTGTAAAGATTTTGATGCCATTTCTCAGCAGCATGTCCAACAAATTAAATACCCGTGCAATCTTTTCCGGAGGCAGTTCAGCCCTGTCAGACAGTACATCCAGCAGCACAGAAGCAGTTACGGTTTTCAGCTCGGTACAGAGAGCAACAAATCCTTCAATATCATCGATGCTATCATTAATACCAGGTAAGAAAATATATTGCAAACGCGTTCGCATATTGTCGATTCTTGAATACCGGCGCAAGTTCTCGCACACCTTGTCAAACACATCCGCGTTTTTAACTTTTTTGAATGTTTCGCGTGTACCTGCGTCCACACTGACAACAATAAATGTTTTTTTGCGGTCAAGCAAGGAGGCAATGGTTTCGCTGTAAACACCTGCATTTGTGTATATCCATGTTTTATATCTTTCAGCCAGCGCAAAAAGGTTATCTTTTTTCGGATCTATGCAAAGCTCTCCATCGGACAGCGAAATAGTCGTAAATTCCGGGTCGGCAAGACCTCGTTTTTCCAGTTCCAGAAGTAAATCAACACGTCTGTCAAACCTTATATCAGTGGAACGCTTTGCTTCAATTTCGCTGTTGCCATAGTGTCCGGCATAGCAGTACATGCACTTAAACTGACATATAGAACTTGGCTCGGTAGATAAAACGTAGTCTTTGACTCGATAATCGGCAGGCCACATTTGCTCCCTTAGTACTATACATCCATCACATGGCGATTTTTCAGGCGAGGTTTGGATTTCGTCCAACAACTCATTGCGTAACGTCATAAAGCTATCAAGAGTCTCCACGGCATCGTCTGTCCATTTTACTGTCGGCATTTGTGTCACATTGATAAGGCGTCCACCCCGGCACAACCCGACATCACGCTCACCAAGCGGAGCTATTGTCGTTTCAAGCAAGATGCAGCTTTTTCGCTTTATATATGGCTCATAATTTATAATCCTGTTAATCGGAACTCCTTTGTCTTCAGTTAAATATGCCATAATACTATATTTTGGTGCTGACCCAACTGTGATATATAAATTATAGTCACCATACTTATTCGTTGCCTCATCTAAGGAGCACACATCAATCGGACAGCCCTCATATGCGGAATTGCCCCATTTTGACGGGTCTTTATCTACAAAGCACACAGCTTGGATTCCCTTTTCCAGAAACTGTTCATATGCGTTTTTTGCATTTTTTCCTGCTCCATACAGTACTGTTGGTAGATTTTCATTAATTTGATTTATCATTGGGTAATGCCTCCTGTTTGTTTTATTTGACATAGCCGGTGCTTTCACCTCAAAGGATTGACCAGTTCTATACCGGTCGTGTGCAATTCTATATACTTCTTCGGTCAAGCGCGCATTCTCATCCCACGAAAACTTTGATGCTTGTACAAGCCCTTTTGTAACAAGATCATCACACAACTGCCGTGAATCAAGCAATCGCTCAATTTGATACGCAAGTAATTCCGGCTGCCTTGGTGAAACATATAACGCAGCGTCACCACATACTTCCGGTAAACTTGATACATTAGTTGTAATCACCGGTGACCCACAAGCCATAGCTTCTAAAACAGGAAATCCGAAACCCTCATACTCCGATGGAAACAGGAAAGCTTCAGCACACGACATCAAAACCCGTTTCTCAATTTCACTTATAAATCCGAGTTGAATTATGTCATCTTTGTTGGAGCTCCTTTCGATACGTCTCTTTAATGTAAAGTTATAACTCTCAATATTACTTTTTTGCCCACCGAGTAATAAAGTAATGCCTGAGTGCTTAGTCTTTATAATATCGAACGCATCAATAATATCTAATATACCTTTATGTGGCTCATGTGCCGCCAAGAAAAAGAGATACGGCGAGCTAATCCTTAGATTACGCAAAACCGATTCATTTTTGTCAGGATAATTCACTGCATTGTCATATCCATTTGGCACAACAAAAATACGATTTTCAGATATTGAAGTAAACTGTAGCAAATCATTCTTTGTGGCTTCAGAAACTGTGATAACCGCTATTTTCTCATTGCTTGCGATATTATGCATAGAGTTCTCGAACTCCGTTACATACCTTTCGGGAAGGTATAGCCTCATAGGGTTGATCATTGGTATAATGTCATGGACAGTTACAACGCATGCTTTATCAATATTTCTGGGAATATAATTAGACAGTGGAAAATGCAATAAATCAAAATCTACACCTATATATTCACTGTATGTTTTTGCATCATATAGTGATGTATTATTATAATATACTCCATCTGTAATAGACTGACAATCCAAAGTAGCGCACTCGTTGATATGAATGACATTTAAGCATTTCTCGTCAATATTCTGTCTAAGCAATTGCAGATATCCGCCCTGCTCGTCTTTGTCGAAAAAAGATACATGGTACTCATTAACGCCTCTTTTTAGCAAGCTTCGAAGAAGATTTAATATATGGTTCTGAATGCCGCGTATTTCGTGTGGAGAAATGCATAATTGTTGTACATCAATATTAATCTTCATCCTTATTACCTCTGTTCATGCGCTGTTTTGTAAACCTCTTCTGTCATCTGCGCGGTTTTGTCCCATGAGAACTTACTTGATTGTTTAAATCCTTTTTGTATGTATTCATTTCTCAGGCTCTCAGAGTTGAGCAAACACTCTATTTCATATGCAAGCTGTTCCGGGTTGTTTGGAGAAACATAAACAACCGCATTGCCGCCAACCTCAGGTAAGCTGGAAACGTTTGTTGTAATTACAGGACTGCCGCAAGCCATCGCTTCGAGTACCGGCAAGCCGAAACCCTCGTATTCTGACGGAAACAAGAAAACCGAAGCGGATGACAGTAATGCCCTTTTTTGTTCGTTGTTTACGAATCCGGTCAATATTACATCATTGATATAACGAAACTCACTGAGTTTCTCATGGATTGGTGATGTAGTCGTTTTTAGGAATCCTGCAAGGACCAGTTTTAAATCAGGAAAATTCGGTTTTATTACTTCAAATGCATCAAATATGTCGACTATGCCTTTACGAAAATCCAACTCCCCTAAATAAAGTAAAAAAGGACTGTGAATTTTCATTGTCTTTAGGAGTGCTTGGTTTTTTTCAGGATAATGGATAGTCGCATCATGCGCTAAAGGTACAACGAAAACACGTTCTTGTTTTATCCCGGAATAATTCATAATGTCTGCTTTTGTTGAGTATGAATCCGCAATGATTATAGTTTGTGGTTTTTTTTCCAGAAACTTAAGGCTTCTTGCACAGTTAGGAGGAGCATGAAATAAATAACTCTCATCAAACCAATTGTGTGCTTTTGGCAACAGCGGCAGTAAATCATGTATAGTTACTACCATTTTCCCGTTTAACTCAAATGGTATGGTTTCGAAATGAACAAAATGAAATACATCTGCGACGGCACCTGTTATGTCATTATATGACGACTTGCCATAAACTCCTTCCCCATTAGTTTGTAGCTCAAAGAATCCTGTGCTATTACATTCATGTTCACGAATAGACCTCAAAACATCATTTCCAATATACTCCCGAATATACTTATTGTTACCACGTTCCTTATTAAGGTCGAAGTATGATATTGAATAATCATTCTTTCTTCTCATGACTAGACTCTTTATTAGATTTATTGTATAGGTCTGTATGCCCCGGATGTTTTCTTTGGTAACGCATATATACTGCGCTTCAATATTGACCTTCATTGATGCTTCTGCCTCTCCTTGCTAAATTCCACCAGTTTTCCCGCATTGTAAGAATTTGGGTTATACCCTTTGTTGCTCCCGCATGAAAATAAGTTAATGCCTTCAATGGCAAGATAGATTCTATTTAAAGATACGGTGTTGTCGACCAGTTGGCGCAAAATGTCTATTGCGGGAAAAAAGAACTGTGTGGCAATGATTATATCAGCTTCGATTTCTTTGAAGAAATGTTGCGGAGGATACACTGTAACTTGATTAATAATGCTTCCCCACAACGATGTATTGTTGTCGATGATTCCGATTGGGATAATACCAAGCCCGGATAACAAAGACATGCATTTCTTCCCGTAATACCCTGCACCGAATATGTAATACTTCCGCGTCTTATCTAGATTCACTTCTATGGAATTGTTGCCGATTTCCGTCTTTGAATCAACTAAATGCGTATTTCTTATTATTTCATACAATCGCTTATCGTTTTCGGATAAATACTCAAGTATGCGGTCAACGCAATTATTCCAGCTATACTCACTTTTGACCAGCTCATATGCGTTTACTGCCATAACATCGCGTTTTGTTCTATCCATTTTGCAGAACCTGTTCACAGCGTTTTCTACGTTTTCTATGCTTGTCACTAAACAATGTGTTTTGTCTGTAACAGAAATCCCTCGCTTCCCGAATTCAGTTGTAATAACCGGCAGCCCATGAGCGAAATACTCGAGCATTTTCACATTCATCCCTGAACCGCCTTCTATTAGATTTAATGCAAAATCAGCTTGGTTGAGATACTTCTCTTTATCCTCTTCAGACACAATACCTAAAAGAAGGAGATTATCGGGCACATCGTTCGGCTCTATTGCGCGGCATACATCTCCAGCCATGTAATACATTACCGCGGGGGTAGCTTTAGCAAGTTCAAGTACTCGCCTTGCCGCATTTGCCGAAGCTTCTATGTAGCTTGAAAGAAACAGTGCGCTTTCGTTGTAGTCCGCCGACAGCTTTTCCCTCTCGCCGGGCAATTTAAAAGAGAAAATATCAGTACCTGCCGAGATACTTAGGAGCTTTGACACCGGCAGTTTATACAGTTTGTGGAATCTGTTTGCATCTGCCTGAGTTATAGTTAAAATTAAATCACACCCATCACAACATTCTTTTTCGAGATCATAAACTTCTTTTTCTAAGGCTTCATGGTTCTCGCAATGCCTCCATGCCATATGTTTGTAGTCATACTCTACATTCTGTGCCCTGTACCAAATAGTTTTTGCGGGGATAGCCCGCTTTAATACCCTGTACGTATAAGGATGCTCGGTGATAACAATTGCCGAATCCTCTGCTATTTTCTGTATGGCACTAACGAGTTCCGGCCTGTCAGCATAATATCGAGATGCTGCCAGTGACGGGTCGATAATACCCATATTGTCAAAACCGACTTCCTTATGGTATTCCTTCTCGATTTCTTTAAGCTCATCGGATTTTGCAATAGTGGATAAGTAGAGCTTTTTGTTTATCCATATTTTATCAGAGAAAATATCCAAATCTTCATGGAATGTCACAAGGGTAACATCAAACCATTCAGACAACGCACTATAAAGCCCCTGCATAACCCGTACGCCACCGTGATGTAATTGACGTATGTCATAAAAATTAATGACCGTGATTTTCTGCCGCTCCATTTTCACGTCTCCGCTTCCTGCCAAATTTTAACAACTTCTCAACATCGTAATAATCTGGATTATAACCTATACGTTTTCCACATGAGTACAGATTGACACCATCAAACGCAAGAAAGATATTGGCTAATGGAATCCCACTATCAACTAATTGACATAATATATCAACGGTGAAAGAAACGCCTGCCGCTATGATAATGTTCGCGTCAGATGCTTTGAAATACTCACTCGGCGGGTAAATGGGGATTTTTTTGACCATACTCCCCCACAGTGATGAGTTATTATCAATGAATCCAATAGGAGTAATAGCAAGTGATGATAACATTTCTCTACACTTAGCACCAAACCACCCGGCTCCAAAGATAAAATACTTCCGGGATCTGTCAAGATTTAATTCTAATGTATCAGCATCAGCGTCCTTATCCATGTCATTTAAGGTTGAGTTTACAACGGCTTCGTAAAAATCCTTATTGCTCTCAGACAGATGATTAAGTATGCGATCAACACAAGCGTTCCAGCTATAATCACTCTTGACCAGCTCATATGCATTTTTTGCAACTGTGTCGCGCGCTGAATCTCCCATCTCACAAAATGATTTTACTGTATCCTCGACATTCTTTAGACATGTAGTGATACAATGAGTTCCATCCTTGGCAGATATCCCGCGCAAACCAAATTCAGTAGTAATAGTTGGTAGTCCATACGCGAAATACTCAAGCATCTTGATATTCATCCCGGAGCCGCTATCAATCAAGTTTAATGCAAAGTCAGCTTGAATCAGATACTTTATTTTCTGCTCATCAGAAATCATGCCTAAAAGACACAGGTTTCCGGGCGCATCACACTGCTTTATCGCACCGCAGACACTTCCGGCAATATAATACATAATGTTCGGTGTTTTAATCGCAAGTGCCGATACCCGCCTTGCCGCATCCGCTGAGGCTTCTGCGTAACTCGATATAAAGAATGCACTTTCCTCATAATCCATTGATAGCTTTTCTCGTTCGCTTGGCAACACAAAAAATGATGTATCTATACCGGCTGAAATATTCAACAGCTTTGACTTCGGTACATTATACAGCATATGAAATCTTTCGGCATCTTTTTCTGTTATTGTCAGTATCAAGTCACATCCGTCACAGCACTCTTTTTCAAGATCATAAACCTCGTTTAACAACGCCTCTTTGCTTTCACAGTGCTGCCATGCTTTATTTTTGTAGTCATATTCCACATTATGAGCCCTATACCAAATACACTTACCAGGCGCGGCTTGTTTCAATAATCTGTATGTATATGGGTGTTCCGTTATCAATATGTCCGAATCTGCAGCAATCTCATATATAGGATCCATTAACTCAACAAAATCTGCGTAATATCGAGTTGCAGGTAGTGACGGATCAAAGAAAATGTCAACCTTTTCAAACCCTTCCTCCCGGTAAAATCTCTTTTCCGTATCTCTCAACGTGTCGGGTTTTGGAATAGAAGCTACACACAGATTTTTATTAATCCATATCCGACTGCTATAAATATCATACTCATCATGATATGACACCAACGTAATATCAAACCATTTCGATAGAGCGCTTTGTAGTCCGCGAACGCAGAAGCTTCCTCCACCATGATTTACGTGAAGGATATCATAGAAGTTAACAGTTAAAATTCTCTTTCGCATTACTGTATCTGCCCCAATCTATTAAACAATCTATATACTCTCGTATTTTTCAAGAAGAACCATCATACTTAGTACACCAATATCTGTGGCATCATAACCGGCAGACACGATTTTTTTAAGTATATCGGCAGTTAACTCAGAAGCTTTCTCCATTCCCAGTATGGCAAGCCGGTTAAATGCAATCGTCTCTTGGTACATTTTTATAATCATTCCGCAATTTACAATGATATCAAGGAAATCATTCCTACCAAGGCGGTTTATTATGCTGCTGTGGTAAATAAAGTACAAAATTTCATCTATTAAGGCATCCTCTTCAGTTTGCTCATGTAAATGGTCGTGCATTTGGAGTTCGTTCATATATAGATGGCCCCAAGGTGGAATGAGCTTCAGGTGACTAGGGTTGAATAATGTTTCGTCTTTTGCTACAAAGTGATGGCCAACAATAGACGTCCAAATGGGGCTAAATTCGGTATAAAACCTTCCATATGGCTTCATAACCCGTTTTATCTCAGATAATGCCAGCTTTACATTCTCGATATGCTCAAATGCCGCATAGGATATAACTGCATCGAAACTGTTATCATCAAAACATAATCGTTCTGCGTTGCCATCGCAGACAGACCAGTTTGCGCCAACACTTTCCCCAATCCCCCACCAGCCGGACAGAGATGAATCAACCCCTGTGATATGTGCTATATCATAACTTTCGGCTATGAGTTTAAGCAAATCTCCGTTTCCGCAACCAATCTCAAGAACCTTTTTCCCCGCAAGATGTATATGTGAATCAATTCGCTCAGCAAGCATTTTTAATTGCTCATTATCACTCATTATTATTCTCCATTATGGAAGTGCGGCATATTTTTCAAGACAAACACGTAATCCAACGACCCCCAAATCATAAACACTGTACTTTGTTTCAGCAATGGCTGAAACTATGTCTTCTGTAAGTTCTGAACCACCTACACCGTTTATCGCCCAAAGCCTGTTAAACGATACTCTTTCTTCATAATATCGGACTATCATATTTGAGTTAGCTAAAGCTTGCGATAACATTGTACGTGAATAGCGATTGATATAATCGCTACTGTATATAAAATTAAGAATTTTGCATATAAGCTTTTCATCTAAAAATGATTTCTCAAGCTTGAGCTTCATGTCTTTTTCCGATAAGTATAAATGTCCCCATGCCGGAATTGCCAAAAGATGCTCGGGATTCCAGCTACGATCTTTTCCATGAAGAAAGTGATGTCCGGCTGCGGATGTCCAAATTGGTGAAAACTCCGCATAAAAACGGCCATAAGGTTTCAAAACGCGCTTTATTTCGGACAGAGCTGTTGGAATATCACCGATGTGTTCAAAAGTTGAAAGACTTGCTACCACATCGAATGTGTTATCGTCGTAATCCAAACTATAGGCATTACCATGTTTGACACACCAGTTTTTTCCCTCTTGCTCGTCAGAGTCCCAGTACTCAACTAATGCCGGTTCAATTCCGGCAATATACTCGGGCAAGTACTTTTCCGCAATGTATCTGACCAAATCGCCGTTTCCACAACCAACATCCAGAATACTCTTGCCATCAAGTTTCACAAACCTAAGCAAGCTATCGCAGAAAATTATGTTTTGCTCATCCACAGTTCTCATTATATATATCCTAGTCTATATATTCGTCAATGGTTCTTTTACTATACTCCCAAACACCAACAGCTCGTCTGTTTTTCACATCACAGTACTTACAAAAAGCGGGAGGTTTACTCAGGAAGTTTGCCAGTTCCATAAAATCCTTAACCTGATGGATATCGAGATAATCCTCTTTGCTAACCACCAAATCCTTTGCGAAAAACTTATTGAATCTGTGTATAAACGGGAGAATGCTGCAAGCGTATACCTTCCCACCGTTTACTACGGCGAATTGATTAAACTCATAACAGCATATAAAATTACCAAACGGCTGTTTTCCGGTCATGTCAAGAGGGTACTTCAGCGTTAATTTGTCAGTAGGGTTTGAGTCAATGGAGTCAAGTATCGAAGTCGCATACATATTCACTTGAAACTGGTTTGCCTTGTCCTTTACAGCGATGTAATCTACATTGATTGGATATGTTGTTAATGCAATAGTAAAGCCACATTCCCGCAGAGCACTCCAAAACGATATATCCATATCAAGCAATTTTATACCGTTTGTTCCTACAAGCAAATATGCTGACGGAAATATATTGCGAGACAAAGTGATAAATTCGCTTACTCCGGGGTGCAGTAAAGGCTCGCCGCCGCTAAGAATTATTGCTCCGGAAAAATCATTGCCTACTAACTCCCGTAATCTGAGCATATCGCGTTTAAAAGCATCGATATCCATGTATTTTTCATCAGATAGTTGTGCAAAAGCAGCGCACATTTTACATCCCAGATTACAGTGCTCTACAATACTAAATCCGAAAAAAAGCGTTTCCTTAGTAGGATTCCGTATTTTCCCACCAATAAGTAACTTGTCGGAATCTCTCACGAGTAAGAAATCCAAAAAGCCTCTTTGTCTCAGATTATAAATAACTTCGTTATAGTATATATCGGGTAATCCCAGTATGAATCCTATATTCGTAAGATTAGGAACTTTATTCAATGATAATATCGGGACTCCGTGTACTTGTAATTTCTTATAGTAGCTGATGCGGTCATCGCTAACGACATATCCTTTTATTTTTATTCCAAGAATTCTTAGGTACTCGTGTATGTTCGAGGACATTCCGCAAACACCATAAATATAGATACTACTATGGCTTTCACAAAATTGCCACAGTTCTTCTATTGTTTTGTATATGGGTGCTCTATTTGAAAATAACGATTGTATCTCAGCGTCTATTTCGGCTTGATTGTTCCTGTTGCTCATTTATATAACCTTTCTGAATAGTCTACGTATTATAGCATCCAGCTTACTTCCCTTGCGTCCAGATATTTCATGAAATCATAAATACGTCTGCACTCATAATTTACAAGCACTTGCTCCAATATACTTTCTTTAATATATATTTCATTATCTCTTGTTGACGCAAAAAAGGCATATCTGCTTGACAACATATGATTCCTAACATCAGTATCAGATTGAGTCTCTGAGACTACCACTAACAGCTCCGGATATTTTTGGAAGTCTATTGAGCACAAAACTTTTTTATCCCATCCCTCAATGTCTATTGATAAATACTGGATGCCTTCACCTAAAAATACATCATCAAAAGTCACTACTTGAATAGAGTCGATGGCTGTCATCTCGGGGACACCGGCAATGTTACACCATAATTTAGCCATTTCATCGCAAAAAGTAGACACTCCGGTTCCGGTACGTAAGAACCGGTATGTCCCTCTGTCTACACCTATGCCCACCGATATATACTTGTCGCTCGGGCGCATTAGCCGTATGTATCGCTCATATGATATGTCCGGCTCAACAAGTATGCCCGAATGATTGATATTTCGCTTGTAGAATAAATATGTGTTGCTGCCGTGAACAGGCGCTGCAACGCCTACTTCAGCATACTTTGGAGGACTTGTTTGAATAGCCTTGAAAATAGCGTCTACGATCAAGTCTTCCCCCCAGACAGAATAGGATTCTGCATCTTTTGGGAAGAATATACCCTTGACTAAAGTTGACCAAAAATCGTCAACATGCAGATTTGAACACACCACATTTATAAAGCCCATTGCATACAATTGCTTCTGTATGTCCATGTATGAACGGCAACAAACAACTATCAATGTATTTCTCTCAAATTTTGAAAGTAAATCAGTTGCCGAATATACTGGAATGTTCTCAACTATCGTTCCCTGTTTTTCTATATCATTATCAACCCATCCTACTACATCATGTGTAAGCATCAGTTTCCATTTATAGAATAACCCATCGTATCCCGCACCCCAGATCAACGCTTGTTCTTTCATTTTTATGCTCATCCTGATCATCCTCATACTTTAATATGTATCGTTTAGATATCTGCTGTTATTTTTAGATGTCCTCTGTCATCGCGGCGGTTTTGTCCCACGAGAATTTTTGCATTGCTCCAAGCTTTTGTGTTTCATTTCCTCGCGTAGAGTGCCCGGGACGATTCAACCGTCAGCGTCAGAGATGCTTATTGGAGTTTTTCCGATTATATTACGAGTTATAATGGCAAAAGTCTAACTCTCGCTTTCTTCGGATTAATAGAAAGGATAGCACCCTGATCTAACTCACTTGAATATCGTTGCATAGCAGCAACAATCATATCTACGGCTCTATCTGCGCTGATATACGATATTCGCAGTTGTATTATACTGGGCTTTAATATACGTGTCATCGATAAAATGGCACTAAAATCAAGGTCATATGTCAAAATCACACAGTTATTGTTATTTGCATATCTAATAAGCTCTTCATCCTGTGCCATAGGTGACCCAACTTCATACCACAGTATTACTTCAACACCTTTTTCCTTCAGTAAATACGAATAATCTAAAGGTATATTCATGTCAACTAAAACTCTCACGCAAATGCCACCGCATCTTCTCTGACACCAACTGCCCAAGCAGCGTATTGAAGTGCTTCAATGATATCATCTTCTGTTAAATAGGGATATTGAACAAGAAGTTCTTCATTTGAAATGCCTTCACTTATAAGTGTAAGTATTGCACCAACGGTTATGCGTGTACCTGTAATACATGCTTTCCCACCCATTATATTTACATCATGACTAATTCGATTAAATCGTTCCATATTGGTCTCCTCGCCTCGTCTTTATGAATTGTTTTATCTATACCAAAATTATACCAAAGAGTGCTAAGAACATACAGTTATTTTCTCATATATTAGTTTTTCCTACTGCGTTATAATGGCAAAAGTCTAACTCTCGCATTCTTCGGATTATACCATAACGCAAAAATAAACACAATGCGTGCTTTGTAACCATGCGCAGCTTTGTAATCGTTGAAACATTTTATTCAAACTTGCAAAGAAATATTGTATAATCCAGTAGAGTTTTGTAAAAGCGAATTATTAAATACGAAAGGATGGAATGATATTATGCTGCAACAAGAATATACATATTATACACTTACAAATGCGAATGATATAACCATTGATAAAGAGTTTAAACGAATTTTGCCGGTGCTGAGTGAGAAAGAGCTGGCATCAATTGAGAAGAATCACCAGACATTAAATCTAACATTCTCTCCGTCACAACGCACATAACCAGAAAGCAGCTAAAGGAGCTGTCGTCCGGCACTCATGAAGATGTTTCCGCAGTGATCGATGAAATAAACGAAGGAACATTCGTCAGCAGAAGACCCGGTACTCCGTCGAGCAGCGGGGCCGATCACGATTCAACCAACAGCGGTAATATGCAGCCATGGGAAAGTGCGTTTAATAAAATGACAGAAGAATTTCGCAGCGTATTGCGAGGTTATGCAGACACAGAAGATGCCGAGGCTGTAAAGCCGGCTCTCAGGCAATACATTGAAATGCTGGAGGATTTATATAAGAATCTTTAGGGGTTGTCCTTTCTTTTCATTAGCATGATTCTCATAGTCATCTTGTTTATAGCTTTTCAATCTCTGCAATTGAGAGACCTGATATCTCCGCAATCTGCGCATTCGGCAATATCACCATTGTTTTAAGTTTTTTTGCTACATCCTTTTTGCCCTCAGCTCTGCCGACACTGACGCCTACGAGGTAATTATTTGCCATATCGGTTTCATACTTACGTTGGCTCATGCGTTTAGCTCGCATATGCTCTTCTTGGGTTATTTCAGATAATACATTTGCTGCCATGGTTATAGTCTCCCTCCGGTAAAGTATGTCATTTACTAAATCACGCTTTTTTACATCGTCTGCATAACGCAAGAATATAAGCCACATTTCCAGCGGGGTCATATAATCGGTTTGCTTTTCGAGTATATCACCAAGCTTACCTTTCCATTTTAAGATGTTTTGCTGTTAAACACAAGCTAAATTTCGGGATAATACAAACCGTGTCAGCAGCGGGAACATAAGATACCACAATGAGATATATAGCACAAGGTGCTCAACAAACGTCAAAAATCACCACAAATGTAGGTAAGTCACACTTTAGTGGTGATAATTTTCACGCTTCGTAATGCACAATGTAGAAAACCATGAACTTTAACAACAGATATTTAGCATATTAATTTTTTGTTAACATTATACAGTTGGCATTAAATTCAGACACAATTACCTATGTAGAGTGTCCTAATCTCATCAACAGCCATGGGAAAGTGCGTTCATTAAAATGACAGAAGAATTTCGTAGCGTATTGCGAGGTTATGCAGACACAGAAGATGCCGAGGCTGTAGAGCCGGCTCTCAGGCAATACATTGAAATGCTGGAGGATTTATATAAGAATCTTTAGGGGTGGAGACGGTTCATCCGTCAGAGCCTCCGTGATGAAACCGCTCACCTTAAACAGCCGATAGGTACCACCAGAACCCCGTTTTCAGTTGTATATGCCAGATCGGTACCGGTTATTACCATAAGAAAAGCCGGTGATCCAAGCCTTGACTCTTTTGTTTCAATAAGATTTTTTAAGCTTAGTAAGTGTTTTTCAGCTTCTTTTATCCTGTTTCCACCGAGTTTAGCTTCTACCAAAGCATACTTACCATTGTGAAAATGGATAACATTATCACATTCCAGTCCGAATCTGTCGCGATAATGCTTCAAGTGACCTCCGATGGAGTTAACATAGACTTGCAGATCCCTGTTAACAAGATTTTCAAATAACAAACCAAACGTTTTTATATCAAGCATTAGTTCTTTGGGAGAACAGCCAAGAGCCGCAGTAGCAATAGAAGGGTCAACCATACTTTTCTTTGGTGCAGTTCTAATCGAAGTCTTGGATCTGATATTTGGATTCCACGCTTCGATTTCTTCAATAACATATATCCTTTTCAATGCATCTAAATAGTCGATTATAGTCCTGTCACTTACATCTGCATAATTAGCCGTTATATCATCGTATAAGGATTTATTGGAGTTGATTGTAGAAATATGTCTAGCGTACGCCTTAAGAATTGCCCTTGCCAGTATCGGGTTTCTTTTGACGCCATCAACCTTGGAAATATCAGATTCGCAAAGCAACTCAAGATAGTTTCGCGAAACCTTCAGTGCGTTGCTCTCACTCATATTTATAGCATTTGGCCATCCGCCGCGACATAGAACATGAGCTATTCTCTCAAATGTTAAGTCTGTACGCTTTCCATCTATGTCTGTCATCCCTGAAAGCAAATCCTGCAATGATACAGTACCTTTCGATTCTCCCGATTCGAAAAGTGTCATTGGTTTCATAGTAACAAATGCAAATCTTCCTGTACCTGTATGCATGGTACTATCATCAACCGGTGAAGCCGAGCCGGTTAATATGTACTGTGAGGGTTTGGAGATTTTGTCTACCGAGTATCTGACTGCATTCCATAGTTTCGGGGCTATTTGCCATTCATCGATTAATCGCGGCTTTTCCCCTTCCAGCAACAAAGAAGGTTTTGTGTTTGCCAGCTCCAGATGGTTTTCTTGCAGATCCGGATTCTGCATGTCTAAAACGCTTTTAGCTATCTGTTTTGCACTTGTCGTTTTCCCGCACCACTTAGGACCTCTGATGACAATTGCACCGGTTGCTGACATCTTTTCCTTTATTTCTTTATCTGTAATTCTTTCTATGTAACGCATATCAAACTACCTTAATGCATGAATTACTAAGAATTATACACTCATCATGTGTAAAATGCAATACCATTTCAACATATTGGAGCTTTTTGTTTCATATTTTTGTAGCACTTTACTTCAGTTATTTGGAGACCAACCCCATCAAACCACGGGTTAATTGCCATGCAGCAGTCAAGGATATAGACAGGTGCAAATTCGGAGTCGCTTAGTTTTAAAGCGCTGCCGCCTTATAAACATCCTCTGTCATTGCGGCGGTTTTGTCCCATGAGAATTTTTTACATTGTTCCAAGCCTTTGCGTTTCATTTCAGCTCGCAGGGTGTCCGACAATACGACCCGCTCAATTTCATGCGTTAACTGCTCCGTGTTGTACGGGTCTATCAAAATCGCAGCATCGCCAGCTACTTCCGGCATACTGGAGACGTTTGATGTTATAACGGGGCAGCCGCGCGCCATTGCTTCAAGTATCGGCAGCCCGAACCCCTCGAACAGGGATGGGAACAGGAACGCTGAGTTAATGGATTGCCGCGCCATTACGTGGCTCGCAATGACAAGGGCGAGTGACGTTTGAATAGTAACATCTTTAATGAATTACCCCAAGTAAATCAACTTAGTGTAAAATGTTCATGGGTATTTAAGGCAAAAAAGACGATTTCGTCTATTGCCAAAAATAATAGAAAATAAAGGAGACCAACCGGAGCGAAGCGCAGGGCGGTAGCAGCGGTTGCCGCT